>DATNFI010000215.1:0-3389 GCA_035606475.1 Mycobacterium sp.
CGACATCCCCGCCGCCCTGACGAACTTCCGAGAAGCGTTCGAGATCGCTGGCGGCCTCGGACCGCACTCGCACGCCGTCCGGCTCGCCGGTGCGCTTCTTGGCCAACTCCTCTACGAGACCGGCGACCTCGCCGAGGCCACGCGCCTGCTGGAGGACAGCTATCAGTTCGGATCCGAAGGCGGCGGCGTGGACTATCTTGCCGCGAGATTTGTGATCGGCGCTCGAGTAAGAGCACTACACGGGGATCGGTCCGCGGCGATCGAGCGCCTTGACGCCGGCATCGACGCCGCACAACGGTTGCGGTTGCCGCGGCTTGCGGCCGCCGTCAACAACGAGCGCATCAGGCTCGGGATCCCGATCGCTCCGGTGGCTGCCGCACGCTTGCGCTCGACCCGCACCATTCCGCACAACGATGGAATAGCCACGCTCACAGCAGAACTCGACGAGGATTCAGCTGTGCGCCTGCTGGCGGCCAGCGACTCGCCCGACGATCAGGGGCAGGCATGTAGACGCGCGGCGGATCTTGCCACGGGAATCGACGGCCGGCGCAGACCCCTGGCGGCCCTGCAGGCCGAGCTGCTCCTGATCGAAACCCTCACTGCCACGGGCCGAGTCGCGGACGCTCGCGCGGGTGCTGTGCACGTCTCGGCACGATGCGCCGAAGTGGGGCTACCGCACCTGCTAGTTGACGCCGGACTCAGCTAGCCTAGCGCTTCGCACACAACTCCGTCGCCGTCGCCGTCACGGCGCTAGGGCCAAAGTTCGAGCGCCTCTGTGAAATCCCCCACGTCGTAGATACACGGTCGTGGCGGGGTGAGAGTCTGCCATCAACGCCAGCCCTTCATGTCGTAACCGGCTAGCTGCCAAGATGCGCCACGGAAATCACCGTCACAGCGCGGCCCCCGCGGGCGACGGGTACATCAACTCAACTTCCCCGAGATTCGCCGCGACCGTCACCAGGGGCAGCGCGGCGTTGACGGCTGCCTCGTCGCCGCTGGACTCGGCGCGCAGGGCGACCACGAATTCGTCGCTGATCGGCGGCCACGACTTGTCGCTGACCCCCGCAACACGCTCGGCGACCGCCTCGGCGTGCATCTCGAGGACCTCTCGCGCCCGCGGGTGTGCCGGCAGCGGCGGCAGCGTCGCGACGTCGGCGATCACCTCTGCCACGATCCGGAGTCGAATGGCGCGGTTGGCAGCGTGCACCACCGGCGACTGCAGATCGGAACTGCCGCCACTCTCCGAAAGATAATGGCGCACAGCGTCATCCACGGTCCGCGAGGCCGCCAGCGCGTCGTATCCGAGCGCGGTGAGCGTGCGGTCGGTCTCCTCGGAAGCGCCCCGGGTGACGCGTCGCACCGCGGCTTGAAGGTACTGCGAGGCGGTGCTGACAGCTTCACCGATCACCCCATACACCGAGGCGGTGGCGCCGCGCGGCCACAACAACACTGCCGCGATGACCGCGACCACCGCGCCTGCCCCGACGTCTTCGATCCGCAGCAGCCCGGCCCGCCAGCCGATGGGCATGATGAGGTTGTAGGCGATCAACACCATCATCGTCAGCACCGCCTGTCCCGCGGTGAAGGAGGCCACCCGCGGGACGTATGCCGCCGCGAAGATCAGTATCGGCATCAGCGTCCACAACAGCGCCGTTTGCCCACCAACCAGCTCGATCAGCGCAGCACCGAGAACGACGCCGATCGCAGTGCCGGCCATCGCCCGGACCACCTTCGTTCCGGTCGTCAGGGCGCTGCTGCCGAGCACCACGATCACACCGAGCACGACCCAGAATCCGTGCTGAATCGGGAACACATGCGTGATCGCTACGGCCAATGCCAATCCCACACCGGTGCGAATCGCGTTGCGTGCGGCTACCGAGCGGGTGGCCAGGAACCCCTTCGCAATCCTCCTGACGGCCACTGTTTCAGGGAGCAACCGGTCGGCGGCGCCCGTCTCCGGCAGCCGCATGCCAAGCGCCCTGGCCCATACCGGCCGGGCGTCGGCCGCTGCTGCGGCGGCGATCATCCGGCCGGTCAGGTCGACCGTCGTCGCGATCGTGCGGCGCCAAAACAATCCCCGCCCGAGCACCATCGCATCCTCGTCGTCTTCGGCGGCGAACATCGCGCCGACGTCCTCGCGGTCGCGTCCCCGCGCCACGGCACGCAATTCGGCCAGTTTGGCGTCCAGTTCCTCCCAGTCGACGGCCTTTGGGGACACGAGCGCAGCGTTGAGCGTGCGGGCGCAGCACCGCAACACCGCGACCACCGGCGCCTGCAGGTCGGCCGGCCCCACGTCATCGTCATTGCCCACCCGATCAGTCAGCCACTTCAAGTCCTCGACCACACGCACAAGCGCGCGGCTGCCAGCCGTCAAACCCACCGGCCGGTAGTCGGCGCTCATGAAGTTCTTTTCCAGCGCGCTCATTGCGCTCGACACCTCGTCGCCCGATCCCACGCCATCGAGCCGATCGGCCAGCGCCGTGCATACCTGCGCGACGTGACCGCGCAGATCGTTGCGGTGGCGGGGGGAAAACAGGAACAACGCCGCCGGCACGCAAATGGCCAACGCAATAGCCCACCCCAGCAGCCGCGCGGTGACCGGAGCGGGGGGCGTGCTCACCGGAAGCACGTACAGCAGCAACGTAACGCGTCGACCCGCCGCGATCGTCTCACTGAGCACCCCGGCTAGCGTCACCGCCACACCCAGGACGAAAGTCAGTGCCACGGCCAACCACGGGAACGGTTGCACCAACGTGCCGACCGATATCAGCACCGCCCCGTTGAATCCAAGACCGCAATACCCCAGCGCCCGTGCCCGCCGATTGCCGGGCAAATCGACGAGCCCCAGCAGCCAGATTGCGCCGAGCAAGGTGAATAACGCAGTCTGCGATAGCCCCGCGACGGAGTAGCCGACTATGCCCGCTATCGGCACGACGATGGCCGCGCGCAGCGCACGCCGTAACGCGTCGCCGTCCGGATCACCAGCGCTCAGCCGCTCGGCGGCCCGTCGCAACACGTCCGAACAGGCGCCACTGCGAGCGCTGTAAGGGCGCTTACCGGTGCGGGACAAGGTTTTTGGGATCCCCCGCGCACTGCCCAGGAGCGGGTTGACGTTTTCGGGCACCTGGACGTTCGCGAAGTGACCTTCGCCAGCCAGCACGTGCTCACGAACGTCGAAGGCGAACGTGACTTCGACGAGCTTTCGTAGCCGGCCTTGTCGCCGCCGGTCCAAGTCGATGAAAGGGAGCAGGGTGCCGTCGTCCGACGTCTCTACGAGTCCTCCTGGTTCTGTACTCATCATCGGGCCTCCTGTATGGTGCTGCGTGCGGCATTGCCGCCACGTTCCAGAATCGCTTGCCTGAAAGGCCTTTCATCGCAGCTGACGCCAT
>DATNFI010000216.1:0-27942 GCA_035606475.1 Mycobacterium sp.
CCCTGGAATGAATCGGCCAGCCACACGTTTCGCGTCTCGTCCCCGTAGGCCGCCAGAACCGCGCGCATCAGGATGCACGCCCCACCGCGCCAGACCCCGCACTCGACCAGATCGCCGGGAATGTCGTCGGCCAACACCGTCTCCACGCACTGCTGCAGGCTGGTCAGCCTCTGCATGCCGATCATCGTTTCGGCTTCCGCCGGCCAGTCCAGTCCCAACTCGCGCTTGCGTTCATCGAACGGCCCGTCACCCGCACGCCGGGAATTGATCCGGTTGACGGTCTTGAAGAGAAGTCGTCGGCGCCACGACCACTCCGCCGGCATTCGCTCGTGCATCCCGAACCGGGTGAGGTTGCGTCGGATCAGGTCCAGGTACAGCGATCGGACGTCGTAAGCGGTCAGTGTCATGCCTGCCCCTGTCTGGGATGCCAGCGTTTCCGGCGCTGAGTCTAAGCCGTCATTCAACGTGTGTATAAAAGTATTCCAAGATTGGCTCACCGACAGCGCTGACCTGGGTGTCTCGAGAGTCAGCGCCCGGATTCGGCCGCGGCGCGATAGCCGCGAACGGCCAATGGCCCAACGACCGCGGCCAGCCCGATAGCCCACACAACGCTCAGCAGGAGTGGCCGCAGCGCCGGCTCACCTAGGGCAAGTGCCCGCATCGATTCGATGGTGGGGGCCATCGGCTGCAGCGGAATCAGTGGCTGCATCCACGTCGGCAACATTCCGACAGGAGGAATGCCGGAGCTGGAGAACACCAAAGCGATCGACGGCGTCGCCAGCCAGAACAGCATGGCGCTGCTATTCGCGCGAACCGCGATCGCTATGACGGCCGTCGAGAAGACGACCGCGACCAGCGCCGGAATCACGAGGAACGCGACCATCGCGAGCCAGCCGCCGTCGAATCGAAGTCCGAGCGCAACGCCCACCGCGGTGATGAGCGCGGCGCCGATGACCGTCCGCGCGGCTTCGGCGATCAGTCTGCCGAGCAGGGCGCTGGCCCGGTGCACCGGCAGTACCCATAAGCGGCTCAGCAGACCGCTGTCGCGTTCACCGATGATGGTGAGACCGGCGCCGAGCGCTCCGAACATCGCGCCGGCCACCGCGCACATCGGCACCAGCCCGTAGAGGCTGTCCGTGCCGGTGATCCGCACGATCGACTTGCCGACCAGCAGTTTGTAGGTGATCAGTAGAAATGTCGGGAACAGCAAGGCCTGGATCGGCACGGTCGGTGCGCGCCGCCACTGCGTGAGCAGCCGGCCGGCGAACAGCAGACTTTCGGCTGCCAGTGAGCTCCGCGGCGGTGCGGTGTTCGCAGTCATTGTGTTCGCTTCTGCATCCGCACCGCGAGAGCTCCGAATACCGCAAGCAGTCCAAGGCACCACGCCACGCTGGCCGCCAGATTGCTGACGTCGACATGGCCGGCGGCGAGCCCGCGCAGGGTTTCGGTCACCTGTGAAACGGGCTGGTAGCGCACGAACGGGGACAGCCAGTCCGGGAACGCGTCAGCCGGCGCCATCCCGGTCGACAGCATGACCAGCAACAGCTGAGGAACCAGGAGCAATTGGCTGGCCCCTCCGCTGTTGCCCATCTGAGCCCCGGCGATCCCGGACGCCGCGATCCGCGTTCCCGTCGCATCCGCGCCGAGTGAGACCGCCAGCGTCAACGTCAAGACCAGAATGGCGAAGGCCGACCCGTAGGCGACGCCGCCGAGCATGCGGAAGCCGAACACGTACCCGACGGCGATGGCGGCGAGCAGGGCGAGCGCGCCGCGGAAGAGGCAATACAACATCCGGGCCGTCAGCGGCGCCACGGTCGGTATGGGCAGCGTGCGGAGCCGAATACCGAAGTCGGACCCCTGATCTCGGGCCGCCCGGTCAACGGTTGTCAGCGCGCCGAGCAACATCACCTGGACGATGATGACCGGCAGGAGGTACTGGGGGTAGCTCATGTGACCGGTGTCGATGACGTTGCGCAGCCCGAAGTTGAAGACGACGAAATTACCCGCGGGAGCCAGGATCGCGAACGGCAGATCATCGCGCAGCGCGCCGAGCACCATGCGCTCGGTCAGCGCGGCAACTGCGGTCACGCGGAGACGCTTCCGGTGAGGTGTAGGAAGGCCTCGTCCAGGGATGGCTTACGCAGCGATATGTCGAGTAACTCGACGCCGAGCTGATCGACCCGGCGGAAGACCTCACCCAGGGTGGCGACCCCGTCGGGCGCCAGCACCGACACCGTGTTCGCCTCCCGATCGGCTTGGGCGCCCTCGAGGTCGGCGACCACGTCGAAGATCCTGCACAGGTCGGACGGGTTGGCCGGGCTCACCGTGCAATAGCTGAATCTGACCCGGCTCTTGAGTTCTTCGGCGGTCCCGCTGGCGATGACGCGACCTTCGTTGATGACGACGATCGAGTCGCTGAGCACGTCGGCTTCTTCGAGATACTGCGTCGTCAGCAACACTGTGACGCCTTGGGCTGACAGCGACGACACCAGGTCCCACACGTCGCGCCGGCTACGCGGGTCCAGTCCGGTTGTCGGCTCGTCGAGGAAAAGCACTTTCGGTGGAACCACCAGTGCGGCGGCGATGTCGATACGCCGCTGCATACCCACCGAATAGGTGCCCACCCGCCGGTCGGCGGCGTGCGCCATGTCGAACTGATCGATCAAGGTGTCGGCTCGCAGTTGCGCATGTTTGCGCCGCATGCCGCGCAGCCGGCCGAACAGCACCAGGTTCTCCCGTCCGGTCAGTTGCCAATCGAGCGCGGCGAGCTGGCCGGTGGTCCCGATGTTCGCGCGTACCTGGGCGGGCTGTCGGACGACGTCGTAGCCGGCCACGATCGCCTGCCCGGAGGTGGGCCTCAGCAGAGTGGACAGGATTTTGATCGTGGTCGTCTTACCGGCGCCGTTATGGCCGAGAACCGCGCAGACCGACCCGGAGGGAACCGAAAAGGTCACGTCCTGCAATGCGTGAATGGTTCCGTCGAACGTCTTGGCTACGCCATTGAGCTCGATCACGGAACAGATACTACGGTCAGTTAGACGGGTGTTGAACAAGAATTCGGTAGCCCGCCGTTCTCGATCAGCGGGTCGCCCGCAATCGGGCGTACTCCTCCACCCGGTCAGCGGCCGCCGCGACGCTTTCCCCGGGTGTGGCCATCCCAGCGGCCAGCTGGCGGGCCCGCGTGACATATCGCGGGTCGAGGATCGTTCGAAGGTCCGCAACCAACGACTTCTCGGTGGCGGACGAAAAGCGCCGAGCCGTGCCGACTTTCAGCCGTTTGACCGCAGCCCCCCAGATCAGCTGAACGTCGGCCATCCAGAGGATCAGCGTGGGCACCCCGGCGCGCAGCCCGGCGGCCGTGGTGCCGGCGCCGCCGTGATGCACGACCGCGCGGCAGGACGGAAAGACGGTTGCGTAGTTCATGGTGCCGACCACCTTGACGTGATCGCCAAGGGGCACGTCGCCGAAGTCGGTGGCGGCAGCACACACCAACGCCCGCTCGCCCAACTGCGCGCAGGCGGCGCTGATCATCGCGATCATGTCGGCCGGTGATTCGACGGGAATACTGCCGAATCCGAAGCAGATCGGCGGTGTTCCCGCCGCGATCCACCTGGCGACCTCGTCGTCGGTGTCGGTCGGTGACTCCAGCGTCAGGGTGCCGACGAATGGCCGTTGGCCATCCCACTTCGCCCATTCCGCCGCCAGTCCGGGAAAGCACAGCTCGTCATAGGCCTGGATTTCCAGCGATCCGCGTTCGGCGATCCGGCGCGGCGCAGGCCCGACGGCCTTCGGTAGCCCCAGCTCGCGGCGCTGGGCGGCCTCGACCTTCTGCACGCCGTGCGAAACCAGCCACTCGTACACCGTCAACGCCGAGCGGTTCAGCGGCGCCGGCAGCGTCGGAACGACGTGGCCGTTGACCCGGATCGGAAACCACAGCAGGGTGGCCAACGGAATGTCGCGATACTCCGCGACGTTGGCGACGAGTTCCTGGTAGCTCATGCCGGTGATGAGCAGGTCGGCCCGGTCCGCCAGCGAGGTCAGCATCGCGCTCATCGCCGCCCAGGCCTGGGTGCCCGGCTTTCGTGATTCGCGGAACATCGCGAGCACATCGCGGACCCGCCAGAAATTGCGGAAGAAGTACGCCCAGAAGTTGCGCGTCGATTCCAGCCACGCCTGAACCTCCGGACCGTAGGCGACCGTCGTAAGCCCGGCTGCCTCGGCGAACCCGACCTGGTCTGGTGGGACGGCCATCCTTACGTCATGTCCGCGGCGCAGCAGCTCACGTCCGAGCGCGACGCCGGGTTCGACGTCGCCGCGAGTTCCGTAGAACGCCAGCACAATTTTCATCGCGGGTTCCCGGACGCTATGCCCACGTCCCGCTGCGCCGGTGAGCCAACGCGAGGATCTCGAGGGCCAGCTTCACCAGGGACGGCGGCATGAACCGATTGAGCCGCAGGTAGCGGCGGGAATCCGCGAGTGCGGTCCGGAAACCGTGTTCGTTGGCCGCATACGCCGCGAAAACGCGATCCAGTTCGGCCGGGTTCCAGGGCTCGTCCCGCGCGGCCGCGCCCAGCGCGTTGTAGACCACCGACATCCAGTCCGTGCCGAAGGGCTCCGGCACCTGGCCGCCGTGTCGGTGATGCCGAAGGTCCGGGGTGAGAAACGCGTCGATCGCTCCCTCATCCTCGGCGCTGAGATCGATCTCGAGGGCTGCGGAGATCCGCTTTGCTTCCCGGCGCCAGTCCTCCAGCAGGTTGGCGTACTCGACGAACACCCGCGGCACATCGCGGGTGTCTCGCTCGGCGAGCAGGGTGTATTTCAGCCACCAGGCGCTGGTGAGCTCCGGGGAGGCGCGAACGTAATTCTGCTGGGCGGCACGCCTTTCCAGCGAGCCGATGACCTCCAGCGGGTGGCGCACCGCCACCACCGCTGCGACGTCGAATCCGGCCAGGCGCGCCGCCTCGAACCAGATGCCGGACACCGTCGTCAACTTCGGTTCCTTGATCACCACGATCGGCGCGTCCGGCAACGTGGTCAGAAAGGCCTTGGCCTTCACGACGTAGGCGGCGTTCTCGTCGGCGTCGAACACGCCGTCCTGTTGCCCGCGCAACGTCAGGTCGTATCCGGAGCTGCCGTGGCGCCGCAGGATCTTTTCGTTGAGATGGATAGCGGCCCGCGGTTCCCAGCAGCCGCGCGGATTCTCGGAGGTCGCTCCCAACAGACCGGCCGGAAGAGCGGCACCGCACAGCGACAGCACCCGGGTCAGCGCCGACGTTCCAGAGCGGCCGAAGCCCAGCACGAACAGCGCGACGGGCTTTGCGGGAATGCGTGGGTTGGCGGTCATGGCGTCGGCTACTCTACATGTGATGAATTGGCCTGGCGTCACAAACGACTGCCCGTGCGATGTCGGCCCGACGTCATCGGAGGTGTGATCAGTGCCAGTCCGGATGCGCCGCGCCCGGGAATACACCAACAGCCCTGGGCCCAAAGGCGCTGTCCAACAAGATGATCGGCTCGCGCTGGTGGATCAGGCCTTCTTTGCCGGGCACCAGGCCGCCGGCCAGAAGGACGTCATGCAGGTCGTGTGGCTGTACGAGCACGCGATCGACTGGGATGGCCTGAGACGTTTCCATCACAACCTGGGTCGCGGATTGTTGGGGCGCCGCATCGAGCGGTCACCGCTGCCGTTCGCCCGGTACCGATGGGTGCTGGATCGGGGGCCGTCGGGCATCGACGTCGAAGAGTCTGCCCGCCCCCGCGCCGAACTGAGCGACTGGGCTGATGAACGTTCGCAGCTGCCCACCGACCCGGAATGGGGGCCCGGCTGGCATCTCGGGGTGCTTCCGCTTACCGACGGCTCAACCGCCGTCAGCCTGGTGGCCTCCCACTACCTGCTCGACGGCATCGGGCTGGCGGTCGCCCTGGTTGACGCGCTTTCAGGGAACACGCGCGACCTCGGCTACCGGCCACCACAGTCACGGACCCGACTCCGCGCGGTGGTTGAGGATGCCCGGCGGACCGCCCGGGACGCACCCGGGGTGGCGCGGGCACTTGCCGCAGCGCCCAAACAGGTCCGCTTTCGCCGGCCTGACGGCGCTCCGTCGCCGGCACCGCCGCCCGCGGCCATCCGTCACAGTGACGGCGATCAGTCCGTTGTCGTGCCGGGCGTCTCGATCTACGTCGACATCGATGCGTTTGACGAGCGTGCGGAATCGCTCGGCGGATCCCCAAACACACTGGTGGCCGGGATAGCCGCGAAATTCGGCGAGCTGATGGGCCATCGACATGACCATGACGGCGCGGTCACCGTGCAGCTTGTCATGAGCGATCGAACCGACGGCGATACGCGTGCGATCGCGGTGTCGCTGGCCCGCATCCAGGTCGATCCGACCAGGGTCACAACGGATCTGGGCGATACCCGCGTCGCGGTCAAGCAGGCGCTGACGACGTGGCGGGAAACGCCGCACGTGTCCTCGCACCTCGAATCGCTGACCCCGTTCATGCCGAAGCGAACGTGGAAATGGGCGGTCGATCGATCGTTCGCCGACCCTGATCACCCGGTGGTGTGTTCCAACCTCGGCGACGTCGGCATAGTGGTCAACCGCCTTGACGGCAGCGACGCCGAATACGCCTTCGCGCGGGGGACAAGGCAGCACGTGACGCGCGGGTGGCTTGAGCGAATCGGCGGACAACTGCAGTTGTTGTCTTTTCGTATCCCCGGAAGGGTCGTCATTCACGTCCTCGGCTACCAACTGGGCGCCGAGAACACCAAGCCCGCATTGCGTGAGTTGGCGGCGCGCGCGCTAGATGAGTTCGACCTGACCGGGCACATCGACTGACGAATCGTCGGCCGTGTCGACGGCGTTGTTCGCTTTCTGGGCATGCGCGACCTGCTGAGCGCTGTAGCTGATGAGTAACGCCGCACCGCAGAGCAGGACGACCACCCCGGCCAGGCAGAGCAGGCCGTCGGTGTAACCGTGGTCCAGGGCGTGCAGCTGGGCTGGGTTCATGGTTTTCACCGGCCCGGTGGTGCCGCCCAGCCGCAGTGTCCGCGACGTGATCACGACCTGGATCGCGACCAGCACCAGCGGCCCGCCGAGATTCTGCAGCATCACCGAGATCGCCGTCGCGGGCCCGATGCGATCGACATCGACGCTCGCCATCAGCGAAAGCGCAAGCGGGACACCGATCATGCCGAGACCGATGGCGCCGACGACGATGGGCATCACGAGGTTCGGGAAGTAAGGGATGCCGGCATTGAGCGTCGAGCAGTACAGCGTGGCGGCCAGCACCACGATTCCGCCGACGATCACCATGACTCGCGGCGAGAACCATGTCACCAGCCGCGACGACGCGGCCGTCCCGAGAGCCATCGCGAAAGCGAACGGGATGAAGCCGACAGCGGCGCGCAGCGGGCTGTAGCCCATGATGCTCTGCACATACATGGCGAGCAGCACGGTCATCGCGAAGCCGATTCCACGGACGAGGAACATGGCCGCGAACGTGGCGACCCGGTCGCGGTCCAGGAACAGGTTGAACGGCACGATCGGGTTCTCGGCGGTGCGCTCTACCACCACAAACGCCACGAATGCTGTTGCGCCTACCAGCGCAGTACCGATTTCCGCGGCCGACAGCCAGCCCTTCTCGGGCCCGATCGACATGCCGAAGACCGTGGCGGTACACGCCAACGTGGCCAGCACCGCGCCGGCCGCGTCGAGCCGGGTCCGGTGCCTTTGGGTTTCGGACAGCATGGTGCGCGCCAGGTAAAACACCACCAGGCCGATCGGCACGTTCACCAGGAACGCCAGCCGCCACGAGACCCCGGTGAGCGCCCCGCCGACGACCAGGCCCAGCACCGCGCCGACCGCGCCCACCGCACCGAAGACCGCTGCCGCCGTATTGCGTGCCGGGCCTTTGGGGAAGGTGGTCGCGACCAGCGCCATACAGGTCGGCACAACGATCGCGGCGGCGGCGCCGTGCAGCAGCCGGGCCGCGACGAGCGCCGCCCCGTCCCATGCGATGCCGCAGACCATCGAGGCGAAGGTGAACACCGCAACCCCGATCAGCAATGTGCGTTTGCGTCCGATGCTGTCGCCGAGGCGCCCGCCTACCAGGATCAGGCCGCCGAAGGTCAGCCCGTAGGCCGTGATCACCCAGCTGCGCCCGGCATCCGACAGGCCCAGCTCGTTCTGGATCCTCGGAAGCGCGAAGACGGCGACGGGGCCGTCCATCGCGGCCATCAGCTGCATCCCGCCGATCGCGCTGAGGACGGTGATGAACTGGCGAGTCGGGACATGGCTTGTGCTGTCGTCCGGCGTGGTCGATTCGACGTGGGTCGGAGTCGCCATAGCGGATGACCCTATAGCACGTGTGCCTAGTAGTGTCGCCAGAAGTCCGGACAGTTCAGCCGACATCGAGCCCAATTTTTCCGAAACTCTGGATCGACCGCAGTCGCCTTGAGTATGGTTTGGAGCTGTTCAACTCATGTCGAACTAAACGGTCGGCAGAACCGATGAGATCAACCCGTTGACGACGACCTTTGTCTTCGCCCGACGGTGGAAGGTTGGGTGCGGTGGTCGAACCCGGTGTGCGCGACGATCGCGTTGCGGAGGCCCGGTCCGAATTCGCCGCAGTGGGCCTTGGAGCCTTCGACGTCTTCGACCAACCTCTCGTCCGCGGAATCACACTTCAGCCACCCGCTCGCGAACCCTCGGTCGAGCCTCGGCCACCCCGATCGCGTCGACGAACGCAGCGATTCACGATTTCGAAAATTCTCGGCCGGGTGTGGATACCGCTGCTCATTGCCGTGGTGATCGGTGCCGGCGGATTAACCGTGTCGCGACTGCACGGCATTTTCGGTGCAGAGAACCGTCCCGTGTATGCCGACAGCCAAATCGTTGACCCCGCGCCTTTCGACCCCAAACACCTGACGTACGAAATTTTCGGACCTCCGGGAACCGTCGCGAGGATCAGCTATTTCGATGCCAACGCTGATCCGAAACGAGTCGAGGCGGCACACCTGCCCTGGTCGTTGACGTTTGCGATGACCGACGCAACAGCCGTGGGAAGCGTTGTGGCGCAGGGGGATAGCGATGCGATCGGATGCCGCATCGTGGTCGACGGGGTGGTCAAAGCCGAGAAGATCACACACGAGACGAGTGCCTTTACCTTCTGTGCGTTGAAGTCCTCATGAGCAACCACCAGCTGCATGACCGTCGGCCCTTGGTGGCTCAAACGATCCTGCGACTGTCGGTGCCGGTGGTCTTGGCGTGGTTGGCGATCACCGTGATGATCAGCATCGGCGTCCCTTCGCTCGAGCAGGTCGAGCGGGAACGTTCGGTTTCGCTGACACCCAGTGAGGCGCCGTCGTTCGAGGCCGCGGACCACATGGTCAAGGACTTCCAGGAAGCCAATTCCGACACTTCGGTGATGATCGTCTTGGAGGGGCAGCAACCCCTCGGCGACGCTGCGCACCGGTTTTACAACAGCCTGATCCGCCAGTTCGAAAACGACCACAAGCACGTTCAGCACATTCAGAACTTCTGGGGGGATCCGCTGACGGCGGGCGCGGCGCAAAGCGCCGACGGTAAGGCCGCCTTCGTTCAACTGGATCTCGCTGGCCGCCTCGGCGCGGCCCAGGCGAACGAATCTGCTGAGGCGATCCGCGACATTGTGGCGCGGACGCCGGCGCCTGCCGGGGTGACCGCCTATGTCACGGGCGCGGCGGCGATCGCGTCGGATATGGGTCGCAGCGGCGAAAAGACCGTGCTGTTGGTGACGGCGGTCAGCCTCGGTGTGATTTTCGTTCTCTTGCTCCTTGTCTACCGCTCGATCGCCACCGTCCTGCTATTACTCGCGATGGTCTGGATAGAACTGCAAGTCGCGCGGGGAATCGTCGCTTTCCTGGGCCATCACCAACTCATCGGCCTTTCCACCTACGTCGTTAATCTCCTGGTGTCGATCGTGATCGCGGCCGGAACCGACTACGCGATCTTCTTCACCGGGAGGTATCAGGAGGCACGCCAGGCCGGCGAGGACCGGGAAACCGCGTACTACACCACCTACCGCAGCGTTGCGCCCGTTGTCTTGGCGTCGGGTGTGACGATCGCCGGGGCGCTTTTCTGCCTCCGCTTCACCCGGCTCCCCTACTTCCAGCCGCTGGGCGTGCCGTGCGCGGTCGGAGTGCTTGTGGCGGTCGCGGTAGCGCTTACCTTGACTCCGGCCGTCATCGCACTTGGCGGCCGCTTTGGACTTTTCGACCGCAAGCGCCCGATCACCTACCGCGGATGGCGGCGGGTCGGCACCGCGATCGTCCGTTGGCCCGCCCCCATTCTGGTCGCGACGTTGGCAGTCGCCCTGATCGGGCTCTTGACGCTTCCGGGATACAAACCCGGCTACAGCGACCAGAAGTACATCCCGCAAAATATCCCCGCCAATGTGGGATATGCGGCCGCGCAGCGGCATTTTCCCGCGTCACGGATGACGCCGCCGGAGATCCTTTTAGTCGAGGCGAACCACGACCTGCGCAATCCGGCAGATTTTCTGGTACTGGAGAAACTCGCGAAGGCTGTCTTCGCTGTGCAGGGTATTTCCACCGTGCAAGCGATAACTCGACCAACCGGCGCCCCGCTTCAGCATGCGAGCATCCCATTCATGCTGAGCATGCAACAGGCCGCCATGCTGCAAAATATGGCATTCCAGAAAGACCGCATGAGCGACATGCTCAAGCAGGCCGACGAGCTGGGCGAAACGATCGCGATCATGCAGCGCATGTATACGCTGATGCAGGACCTGGCAAGCACGACTCATCACATGGCCGGCGAAACGCACGACATGGCGGCGATCACGTACGAGTTGCGTGACCATATTGCAGATTTCGAAGATTTCTGGCGGCCGATTCGAAGTTACTTCTACTGGGAGAAGCACTGCGCCGGTATTCCTATTTGCTATTCACTGAGATCGATCTTCGACTCAATCGATGGTGTCGACGACGTCAGCGACAAGCTGGGTGATCTGGTGAAGGACCTCGACAAGATCGATGTCCTCATGCCCCAGCTGCTCAGCCAGTTCCCAGAGATGATCCAGATCATGCAAGGCATGCGGACCATGTTGCTGACCATGCACAGCAGCATGTCCGGGATCTTCGGCCAGATGGATGAGTCGAGCAACGACCCGACAGCGATGGGCAAGGCATTCGACGCCGCCAAAAACGATGACTCCTTTTACATTCCGCCAGAGGTCTTCAAGAATCCGGACTTCAAGCGGCTGCTCAAAATCTTCCTGTCCCCGGACGGGAAAGCCGTGCGGATGCTCATTACGCAAAGAGGCGACCCCTCGACACCCGAGGGTATTGCGCGGGTCGAGCCGATAAAAACCGCAGCCGAGGAGGCGCTGAAGGGCACTCCATTAG
The DNA here is from genome assembly GCA_035606475.1 of Mycobacterium sp. GTDB lineage: Bacteria > Actinomycetota > Actinomycetes > Mycobacteriales > Mycobacteriaceae > Mycobacterium. Next base: position 11,411 of record DATNFI010000216.1, read on the forward strand.
AAGACGCAAAAATTTATCTCACCGGCACCTCTGCGATGCTCAAAGACATGGTCGATGGGTCCAAATGGGATCTGCTGATCGCGGGTGTCGCCGCACTCTGTCTCATTTTCACCGTCATGCTGATCATGACCCGAAGCTCTATCGCTGCCATGGTTATCGTCGGCACAGTCGCCCTTTCCCTGGGCTCGTCCTTCGGCTTGGCAGTGCTGGTGTGGCAGTATTTCCTCGGAATACCACTCCACTTCGCGGTACTCGCAATGTCGGTGATTGTGCTATTGGCGGTGGGATCCGACTACAATTTGCTGCTGGTATCCCGGATGAAGGAAGAACTCGACGCCGGCATCAATACGGGAATCATTCGCGCAATGGCCGGCACCGGCAAGGTAGTGACGAACGCCGGCCTGGTATTCGCCTTCACGATGGCGTCCATGGCGGTCAGTGATCTGGTCACCGTCGCTCAGTTGGGTACCACCATCGGTCTCGGTCTGATGTTCGACACACTGGTCGTCCGCGCGTTCATGACGCCGTCGATCGCCGCGCTGTTGGGCCGCTGGTTCTGGTGGCCGCAACGCGTGCGCCCCCGACCCGCCAGCAGCCTACTTCGGTCGGTCGGCCCGCGACCGGTGGTGCGTGCACTCTTGCTGAGAGAGCCGGTAGGCAACGGTCATCCGGTGCGTAACGGCACCGCGCCGGGGGCAAGCTTGACCGGCAGATCGTCGTAGGCATGATGTCGCAGCCGCCCCTGACAGCGCGCGCGATCCGCAAGCTCTCGGTGCCGATCATCGTGGCGTGGGTGGCGCTGACTGTGCTTGTGACGCTGGGTGTTCCACTGTTGGAGACGGTCGGGCGCGACCACGCGGTATCGCTGAGTCCCAAGGACGCCCCCTCGGTTCAAGCCATGATGCGCATGGGCACCGACTTCAAAGAATCCGACTCGGACAGCTCCGCGATGATCGTGCTGGAAGGGCAACAGCCGCTCGGGGAAGACGCTCGAACGTACTACACCGGTCTGGTCCGTGAGTTACGAGACGATCCGAAACATGTGCAGCATGTGCAGGATTATTGGGGAGACCGGCTCACCGCGTCGGGCGCGCAAAGCCCCGACCAAAAGTCCGTGTATGTGCAAGTGAACCTGGCCGGCAACCAAGGCACGACCCTGGGCGACGAGTCCGTGGCGGCGGTCCGGGATATCGTGCACCGGACGCCGCCGCCCCCCGGAATCAATGTCTACCTCACGGGCGCGGCCCCGCTGGTTTCGGACATGCAGCGCAGCGGCAACGACTCCATTTTGAAGATCACCGCCGTCACCGGCGTGGTGATCTTCGTGATTCTGCTCGTTGTCTACCGTTCGCTCATCACGGTCATTCTGCTGCTGCTGATGGTCGGGATCGAAGTCGAGATGGCCCGGGGAGTTGTCGCCTTTCTCGGTCACAACAACTTGATCGTGCTCTCCACGTTCGCCACCAACCTGCTGATGTCGCTAGCGATGGCCGCGGGAACCGATTACGGAATCTTCTTCCTCGGTCGATATCAGGAGGCACGCCAGGCCGGAGCGGATCCAGAATCGGCCTACTACACCACATATAAAGGGGTCGCTCCCGTGGTGTTGGCCTCCGGGTTGACGATCGCGGGGGCGATCCTGTGCTTGAGCACTACCCGGATGCCGTACTTCCAGACGATGGGCATCCCGTGTGCAGTGGGCCTGCTCGTCGCGGTCGCGGTGGCCCTCACGCTGGTGCCGGCGGTGATCGCGGTTGGCGGCCGCTTCACGCTCTTCGACCCCAGGCGCAAGATTGGGGTCTTCGGATGGCGCCGGGTAGGAACGGTGATTGCCCGGTGGCCCGTGCCAATCCTGGTGTGCTCCTGCGCAATTGCGGTGCTCGGCCTTCTTGCGCTGCCGGGCTACAAGACGAGCTATAACGCCCGTCTCTACATCCCCAACGACATTCCATCCAACCAGGGGTTTGCCGCCGCTGACCGCCACTTCTCCCAGGCTCGGATGATGCCGGAGATCTTGCTGATCGAATCCGATCACGACATGCGCAATCCAACGGATTTCCTGGTGCTCAATAAATTGGCCAAGGGAATCTTCAAGGTGCCCGGTATTTCTCGCGTTCAGGGGATAACCCGGCCCGAGGGCACGCCGATCGAACACACGTCGATACCGTTTCTGATCAGCATGCAGAACGCCGGTCAGCTGCAGAGCATGACGTACATGAAGGCGCGCGTCCACGACTTCCTCAAGCAGGCCGACGATTTGGCGAGAACCACGGTCCTGATGGAGCGAATGTACGGCTTGGCGCAAGAGCTCACCGAAACGACTCATCACACGATTACCGTGTCAAAAGACCTCAGCATCGTCATCGCGCAATTGCTCAGCAACACAGCGGATTTCGAGGACTTCTGGCGGCCGATTCGCAGCTACTTCTACTGGGAAAAGCATTGCTTCGACATCCCGATCTGCTGGTCGATCCGATCCATTTTCGACGTCCTCGACGGTGTCGACGAGATGAGCGACAAGATGGAGGACCTCATCAAAGACCTCGATCATATGGACAAGCTGATGCCTGAATTGATAGCTCAGTTCCCGAAGATGATCGCGATCATGAGGTCCACCCGGACGATGATCCTGAGAATGCACAGCACCATGGCCGGGACCTTTAAAGAGGTGGACGACGCGGGCCAGAACGCCATGGCCATGGGACAGGCGTATGACGCCGCGAAGAACGACGACTCCTTCTACCTACCTCCAGAGGTGTTCCAAAACCCCGACTTTCAGCGCGCGATGACTACCTTCCTGTCTCCGGACGGGAAAGCCGCCCGGTTCATCATTTCGCAGCGCGGCGATCCCGCCACACCCGCGGCAATTTCACGCATCGACCGCATACACACCGCGGCCGAGGAGGCGCTCAAGGGCACACCCCTGGCGAACGACAAAATCTTCATCGCCGGCGCGGCGTCGACCTACAAAGACTGGCGGGACGGCTCCAAAATCGACCTATTGATCGCGGGCGTCGGTGCGCTCTGCCTGATTTTCGCCATCATGCTGATCATCACCCGAAGCGTGGCGGCCGCGCTCGTCATCGTTGGTACGGTCGCGCTTTCGTTGGGCGCGTCCTTTGGCTTGTCGGTGTTGATCTGGCAATACATTTTGGGCTTCCAGCTGTACTGGATGGTGCTGCCGATGTCGGTGATCATCCTTTTGGCGGTGGGGTCCGATTACAACCTGCTGTTGGTGTCCCGGTTCAAGGAGGAACTCGCCGCCGGCATCAACACGGGCATCATCCGCGCGATGGGTGGGACCGGAAAAGTCGTCACCACGGCCGGCCTGGTGTTCGCGCTCACGATGGCCTCCATGGCTGTCAGTGAGCTACGGGTCATCGGCCAAATCGGGAGCACCATCGGGCTCGGTCTGATGTTCGACACGTTGATCGTGCGTTCGTTTATGACGCCGTCCATTGCCGCGCTGCTGGGACGCTGGTTCTGGTGGCCGCAGGTCGTGCGCCCGCGCCCGGCCAGCCGCCTACTCGAATCTCGCGGATCCCGTTCGATGGTTCGGTCCCTGCTGTTGGCGCCCCAGCCGGACCGCGAAGTGCAGCAGACACGCGTCGACGACGACACCGATACGAAGCCGCTCCACTTGGCCGAAAACGGTCATCGCCGACAAGTCCGGGTGCCCGATCGGTTTGTCGATGCGCGGCGGGAGCCGTGAAGCCGTGCGGGGTGTTCAGCGGAATCTGAGAAGTTCGCGAAAATCCGGCGGACCGGTTCCCCTATTACACATGCGTGCAGTAACTTACCAACGCGGGGGCCAGACGGGGTTGGCTTGGAGTTAGGGCAGGACTGTGGCAGGGCGACACGCAAAGCGGAAAACTGGCGCCAAGCTCTGCCGTCGAAAACTCGGACTGTCCACCACAGCAGGGGCTTTGGTAGCCGCGGCGGTGAGCCAGATCGGCACCGCGCCGCCGGCCGAGGCCGACTTCGGTATCGATGACTGGATCATGGACCTACTGGACCCCGGTGCACTGCTGGCCGCCGTCGATCCCGCCGCCGCGGTAGATCTGAGCGCACCACTGGCCGATCTCGGCTTGAGCAGCGCTGCTGCAACCGATAGTGCCGCTCTCGCAATAACCGGACTTCCCGACCCTGCCGAGGTGGTGGCGGCCGCCGCGCCCGGGCCCCTCGAGGCTGCCGCCGTCCCCGCCGGAACCATTGACCTGAGCGGCCTGCTGGCCGCCCTCGGTCTGATCGACAACGGGACCACCGACACCACCGCACTCTCGGACGCTTTTCAGCAGGGCTTCTACCAGCCGGTGCATTCCTTCGTCGAGAACTGGATCAATAGTCCTGTCGGGCAATTCGTCGACGATCAGGCCAACGGGCTCTATGAGTACTGGATCACTAGCGCCAATGGCGCGCAGATCGAAACGCAGTTCTTCCAGCAGTTTGGGTTGGACGTCAACCCGAGCGCGTTCTGTGGCCTGATTTGCGACGGCGTCCCTGGGACAGAGGCCGATCCCACCGGCGGGGGCGGTGGGCTGCTGGCCGGCGACGGCGGCGCCGGCTGGACCAGCACCGCGGCGGGGGTGGCCGGAGGTAACGGTGGAAATGCCGGGCTGGTCATCGGTGATGGCGGCGCGGGCGGAGGTGGTGGGCTGGGCGCCGATGGCGGCAACGGTGGCATCGGTGGCGGCTTCATGGGCAACGGGGGCGTCGGCGGGACCGGCGGCGACGGCGGCGCCGGTGTGGCCGCGGGCAACGGCGGCGCCGGAGGAAGCACCGGCGTCAACATCACCAACGTCGGCGGCCTTGGCAACGGCGGCGACGGCGGTGCCGGCGGCGCCGGCTATCCGGGTGGGACCGGTGGCTACGCCGGCGGTAACGGCGGCCACGGCGGTGACGGCTCACTGTTGATCGGTTATGGCGGAACTGGCGGCAATGGTGGTGCCGGCGGTAACGGCGGGGCGGGCGGATTGGGCGGTGCCGGCGGCACCAGCGGCGTCGGGCAAGCCCCCAGCGGCGCTCCGGGCTAGCCTCTCGCCTCCTGATCACACAGACGCTGACGTTCTTTGCCTGACTGCGTTTTTCGTCGCGACTAGTTGACGTTGCGACACGGTCACGGATGCATACCTATCGACAATCCTCAGGCCGCAACCGCCACATTCGCCTCTATCGTCACATGAGCAACTGCGAAGGTAAACGTTATTCGGGGTGCCCCAACGGCGACGGCTCGCCCCTGGAGAGGTGGGACATGTCGGCGATTCGTCGAACTGCTTCGGTACCCGTGGCTCTGGTAACCGTTATCGCGCTCATCGTGCCGGTCGGCTACGCGCCTCCGGCCTTTGCGGTTCCGTGCAGCGCGCCCGAGGCGAACGTCCCCCCGCCGGCTGGAATGCCCACCATCCCGTCACCGGGCCCCGTCGCTCCACCGACCGGTCGCCGGCCGCGGGGTGCCAACGACAACGCGCCGCTGCCCAAGCTGGGTCCGCTGATTTCAGGTCTGCTCAAAGCCATTCCGCAACGGCCGGCTCAACTCCAGGCGGCGGTGACGCCCGTTCCACCGGTTCCCGGAGCTGCCATCCCGCAATCGCCGAACGCCAATCAGGCTGTGCCAGAAGCGGTTCCGGTGCAACCGTCGCCGCCGGCGGCCGGGATCGCGGGCGCTCCGACTTCACTCGTCGACTACGTCACCGGTCCCAACAGCCCGAACCGAACCCTGCAACGCTTCGGCATCTCCGGCACCGACCTCGGGATCCCTTGGGATAACGGCGATCCGGCCAACCGCCAGGTGCTGATGGCGTTCGGCGACACCTTCGGCTACTGCGCCGTGCACGGCCAGCAGTGGCGATACAACGTGCTGTTCCGCAGCCAGGACCGCGACCTCTCGCACGGCATCCACGTCGCCGACGGTGTACCCAATAACCCCTACTCCGGCTCGCCGGTCTGGGCGCCCGGCCTGTCCAAGCAGGTGCTCAACAGCATTCACAAGGCCAGCCACGAGACCGGCATGATTCCGACCTCCGCGATCTCACTCGGACGCACCCAATACATGAACTTCATGTCGATCAAGAACTGGGGCCGCGACGGCGAATGGTCGACGAACTATTCGGGTATCGCCCGCTCGTTGGACAACGGTCAGTCGTGGGGCGTCTACCCGGGCAGCATCCGGTTGGCCGCCGCGGACACCGTGCCCGGCGCACGGTTCTTTCCGGGCAACGAGAACTTCCAGATGGGCGCGTTCATGCGCGGCAAGGACGGCTACCTCTACAACTTCGGAACCCCGGCCGGTCGCAGTGGCGCGGCGTTCCTGTCCCGCGTCCAGCCGGGCGCGTTACCGGACCTCGGCAAGTACCAATACTGGAACGGCGAGGGCAGGGGATGGGTCCCGGTGGACCCGAGCGCGGCGACGCCGATCTTCCCCGGTCCGGTCGGCGAGATGTCCGCGCAATACAACGACTACCTGAAGCAGTATCTGGTGCTCTACACCAACGGTGGCAACAACGACGTGATCGCCCGGACGGCGCCCGCGCCCGAAGGTCCGTGGAGCCCCGAGCAGCCGCTCGTCTCGTCGTTCCAGATGCCCGGCGGCATCTACGCGCCGATGATCCACCCGTGGTCGAGCGGCAAAGACCTGTACTTCAATCTGTCGCTGTGGTCGGCGTATGACGTGATGTTGATGCACACCACGCTGCCGTAGCGCTTTAGCTGGTGCTGAGGCTGAAACTCATATCGACCGTCGTTCCCTTTGGCGTGCAGTCCATTTCGAGCCAGTCGCTCACCGCGCGAATCAGCAGTAATCCGCGTCCCCGGCCGCCGGGGTCGGTGGACACCGGCTTCCACGAACCCTTGTCGGTGATCTTGACGCGTACGCGCGCGCCGTCGTTTTCGCCTTTGAGACGAACCTTTCCCGGCTTGCGGCCGTGGTAGCCGTGTTCGATGCTGTTGGCGACGGCTTCGTTGACAGCCAGCACGATGTCGGCCAGCCGTTGCTCGGCGACACCCGCGGCGCTCAGCCAGTCCGCGAGCTCGTGGCGGAGGGCGCCGAGTTGGTCGGCGTTGACCACCCGGTGGATGGCCAACGGCGGGTACGGCCGGCGGTAGACCACGATCGCGATGTCGTCGTCGTAACCGTCGGGCGGCGCCAGTTCGGTGAGCACCGCGTCGGCGACGTCGTCGACGGTCTGGTTCATTGCGCCGGCTACCGTCTTGCCCAGGTGCGCGATCCCGTCGTCGAGAGTCACGTCGCGCCGCTCGACGAGGCCGTCGGTGTAGAGCATCAGCGTCGACCCGGGTGCCAGGGTCACCGCCGCCTGTGGGCGAGAACCCTTGCGCTGCACGGCTAATGGCACCGACCGCGCGTCGGTGATCAGCGTGTGTGCCGTCCCGGGTGCGGCCAGCACGGCGGGTAGGTGGCCAGCGCAGCTGTAGGAGAGCTCGCCGGTCTCGGTGTCGAGGACGGCCAGGAAAACAGTCGTGCAGAACGCATCTGGAATCAGCTCAGCTACCGCGTCGAGCTCCTCGAGCAGCCGTGCGGGCTCGGCACCTGTGAGCAGCAGCGCCCGCGCGGAGGCGCGAAGCTGACCCATCACCGCCGCAGCCGAAAGGCCGCGGCCGACACAGTCGCCGACGATGATCCCGATTCGATGGTCGCCGATCCGCAGCACGTCATAGAAGTCGCCGCCGATTTCGAGCGGCGTGACCGCGGGCTCGTAGCGAACCGCGAAACCGGGCGGCAGCTTGGCGGGTGCAAGCATCGCGTGCTGAAGGGTCAGCGAGGTTTCGCGGGCCGCCTCGAACTGGCGCACATGCTGAATCGCCAGTCCGAGATGACCGACCAGCACGGTGATCAGCAGACGGTCTTCGGCGCTCAGCCGCCGGGGCACCCGAAGCTCGAGCCACAGCGCAACACCTCCGCCGCCGGTCAGAACCGCCACAACGCCACTCGATTGGCCTGGGGCGTCGGGACTTTCAATCGGCTGGACGGTCAGCGGTAGTTGGCGACGAGCTTGCTCGAACACCTCTTGTAACGCCGGATCGAGGTGACGCCAATCTGACGAAACCCGGTCCCCGGCAACCTGAATGCTCGGCTCGGCGCCCTCTGTCGGCCACACTGCGGCCACCACCCGGTGCACGTCGAGGGCAAGACGGCACTCGTCCAGAGTGGTCGACAAGACGTCGGACATGCTCTTGGCCACGCTGACCGCGGTGGCCAGTCGCAGTACCGCGCTTTCCCGCGCGGCGAACGCGCGCTCGGCGGTGATGTCGCGCAGCGTGCCCACATAGACATCGCCATCGGGGTTGTCGGCTTTTATGCGATTGACATTTGCCGCTACCCAGACCAGTCGGCCGTCGTGATGCCGAATCGGTGTTTCGTATTGCACCTGAGTTTCGCGGCGGAGACGGGAGAGTTGGAACTCCGCCGCCTTTACGTCGACCAGCCACGGATGCGGCCATTGGTAGGGGAGTCCGTGCGCCGGGTAGCCCGTTATTTTGGCGAAAGCGTCGTTGATCTCGATGACCGCCCCGCTATCGTCGGAGACGAAAAAGCCCTCCTGTAACGAATTGACGACGGCATTGCGGAATACGTCGCGATCGGCGAGGTCGTCGGCGCGGGCCCGCTGTTCTTCGTATCGCTTTGTGCCGTCGAGAAAGCCGCGTGTCGCGACGTCGAGTGGCGCAAGCGTCTGCAAGAGAAATGCCAGGGCCGGCCCGCTGCCGAAACCGGAAATCTCTTGTTCCAGCTGGCGGACGAGCTCAGAGTGTTGCTCCACGATTTTCAGCATGCTGATGTCGTCACGCAGCGCTTGGCGCCCGAGCTCGTGTCCGACCGCAAGGTCTTCCTCGCTACCCGTCTCCAGGTAGCGGCGCAGCGCGACGGCATAGCAGGCGTCGAAATCCGCGGATGTCATCCGGACATGCCTCGGTGCCGGGCGGCCAGCACCAGCGCGTCGTCATTGTCCTTGGCGTGGCTATCCAGGATCTGCTCGGCGATCACCAGAGCCGGTGCCGCAAAATCGATGTCGTTCAGGTGACCTTCGATGATGCCGTCGCTGGCGAACACCAGGAGATCACCGGGGCGAATCGGCACATCCTGTGGGACAAGCACATCGGGCATCCGGTAGCCGACGATACCGCCGGCCAGGCGCGCCGATGAACGCACCTCGACGCCGCCGGGATGCTTGGCAACCAGATCGGCGGCTACATTGCCGACTCCGATCCAACTGACAATATCCGTGTGAAAGTCGATACGCGCCAACGTTATCGCTGCACCACGGGTGCTCAACAGTGCACGGTGACAGCTTTGGAACAGTACGTCGAGGGGTTCGTCGCGGGCCTCGGCGAGAATCCCGACACCGCAGTCGGCCGCGTCGGCGGCATCCGAGCCGTGGCCGAGACCGTCCAGCACGCCGATCAGCGCGCCGGCGCCATTCACGTCGATCGCAATCGAGCGGTCGCCGCAGGTAGCCTCGCCAGGCAGCGGGCGCGATGCGGCGGCCCAATCAATGGGACCCAGCCGGCCATACTCAGCCATTGTCCGGAATCCATTTCCACATTTCGATCGTCGTCCCCTGACCCGAGGTGGACTGCACGATCAGCCGGTCCATCAACCTGCGCGCCCCGGGCAACCCGAGTCCCAACCCGCGGCCGGTCGAAAAGCCATCCTCCATCGCTCGCTCGATATTCGGAATACCGGGACCGTCGTCTTCGGCACGCACCACCAGCGCTGGCCGGCCCTCGCGATCCTGTACGGCGACCCGAATGGCACCTCTGCCGGCGTAACTGGTGATGTTGCGCGCGACTTCAGAGATTGCCGTGGCGATCATCGTGACATCGGTCAACGAGAAGCCCATGTCGTGGGCGAGCTGATGCCCCGCTTGGCGGGCCGCGACGATGTCGTCAGGATGACCTACGTTGACGACGACGTCACTGGTCACCGGCACGCCCAACCGGTTTTCGGGTGGCCAGACGCCGATTCAGCAGCGCCAGACCCTCCTCCAGGTCGAGCGCGGTGTCCATGTCTTCGAAGATGATGCCCAGCTGGACCATTGCGAAGGCCACCTCGGGCTGCAGGCCCACGATCACGGTGTGGGCACCGCGCAGACTGGTCATGCGCGCAACGGTCTGTAATGACCGGGCAGCGAAGGAATCCAGTACGTCGATGGCGGTGACGTCGACGACGATGCCTTGCGCCCGATACTCCGTCACCCGCTCCATCAGCCGTTCCCGGAACGCCTCGGTGTCAGAGTCCGACAGCGCGTTCTGCACCGTGGCGATCAGGATCGGTCCCTGTTTCAGGATGGGTACGGGCATGACACTTCTGCGGAGGTTCTACGCTGTCGGTTCGCCCGCACGAGTGACTTCGTACCCCAGCAGATGCTCGGCCTCTTCGATGCCGCCCTGCAGGTCGCCGACGGCATTCATCTTCGAGAGGTCCAACCCGATCGTCACCAGCGTCAGCGCAATCTCCGAGGACAGGCCCGTGATGATCACGCTGGCGCCCATCAACCCCGAGGCATCCACGGTCTGCACCAAGTGATTGGCCACCGTCGAGTCGATGGTCGGCACACCGGTGATGTCGATGACGACGACCTTGGCCCGGTTCGCCCGAATAGCGCGGAGCAGTTGCTCGGTGACCTGCCGGGCCCGCTGACTGTCGAGGACACCGATGATCGGCAGGATCAGCAGCTGCTCGCGCACCTGCAGAACCGGCGTGGATAGCTCACGGATGGCTTCTTGCTGCTGCCGGATGATGCGCTCGCGTTCCTGCACGAAGCTCACCGCGACGGTGTTGGCGATCCGGTTGGCGGCCGGCTCATAGGCGTCAAGCACCCGGTTGAGCATGGTGAAGTCGGATTGGTACTTCTCGAAGAGCGAGCGGGCCAGCACGTCGCGCAGCAGTAGCACGATGCCGACGACCTCGTCGGTCTCGACGCCTCGCGGAATGATGCGTTCGGAGAGGTCGCGCGCGTAGGCCTGCAGCGCTTCGACGCTGCCGGTCTCGAGCACCTCGACGTAGCTGTCGTACACCGTCGTCGCCTCGGAGAAGATCTCCTCGGGCGACATCGCGGTGAGCAATTCGGCTTCGGTGATTCGGCGAGCCCATTCCTCACGCAGAATCGTTCGGTTTTGTCTGAGGTGCTGCACCAACTGGGGCAGCAGCAAACCCTCGCCGGAAGCGGCCGACGCCTGGGCGCTGGTTGCCGAAAATTCGGCCGACTGATCCGACATCGGACCTCCCGAATCTCAACGGCAAGTTGTTCCCGCGCTCAGACTAACCGAGCCGCGCGGCGCCGGTGGTTGCAGTACGATTTCTCCGAATTTGCCAGGCGGCTTGGGTCGGCACCGGATCCGCCAGGAGCAACGAGACCTCACACAAAGGATGGCCGTTGACAGCTGCGGGTCCGATCACCACTTCCGTTGCGCATCGGGATGGCGCCGCGGTGGTCAGCATTAGCGGTGAAATTGATTTGAGTACCGCGCCCGCTTTTGAGAAGGCGATCACGGAAGCGCTCGAACACAATCCCTCCGTTCTCGCCATCGAGTTGTCCGAGGTGACTTTCATGGCATCGGTGGGGCTGCGGGTCTTGGCGGCCACCAACGAAAAGTTCGGCGACTCGACCCGAATCGCCGTGGTAGCGAACAATCCAGCGGCATCCAGGCCGATCGAGCTGACCGGCCTGGATGACGTCGTCGCGATGTACCCCACGCTGGATGCGGCGCTGGCGGCGACCGACGAGTAAGGCCTAGGGCCGCAGCACCTGACGGGCGATCGCGTACTTGTGCACTTCGGTCGGGCCGTCGTAGAGCCGGAACGCCCGCATGTCGGAGAAGATCATCCCCACCGGCGTCTCGTCGGAAATGCCTATGCCGCCCAGGATTTGAACGCAGCGGTCGGCGACCTTGAACAACTCCTCGGACACATAGGCCTTGACCATCGAGCTCTCATGGCGGCCGGTGCCCCGATCGCCCATGTCCAGCGTCCAGCACGCCCACCAAATCGCGAGTCGGCATTGCTGCAAAGCGATTTCGTTGTCGGCGATCATGAAGCTGACGCCTTGGTGCTCACCGAGCGTCTTGCCGAATGCGGTGCGCTCGCGGGCGTGCTTGATCGCGATCGACTGCGCGCGAGACGCGGCGCCCAGCCATCGCATGCAGTGCGTCAGCCTCGCCGGTGCCAGCCGCAACTGGGCGTAGCGCAGCGCCTGGCCGACTTCACCCAGTACCGCCGACGCGGGCAGGCGGAGATCGGTGAACCGCACGACACCGTGTCCCTCGACGTAGTTGCGGTCCATCGTGTTCATCACCCGCTCGATCACAATCCCGGCGGTGTCACCCTCGCAAAGAAACAGCGTCGGCCCGTCGGGCCCGTGCGGGTTCGGTGCGACACGGGCCATGACGATCCAGGTTCGCGCGCCGTTGGCACCGGTGATCAACCATTTGCGGCCGTTGATGACGTAGTGGGTGCCGTCGAATTCGGCGGTCGTGTTGAGCTGGTTGGGATCTGAGCCGGCGCCGCCCGGTTCGGTCATGGCGAACACCGACCGCTGCCGCCCGTCGATCACCGGGATAAGGAACTGCTCCACTTGCTCGTCACTGGCGACCCGCCCCAGGAGAAACATGTTGCCCTCGTCGGGCGCGGCACAATTGAGTGCGATCGGACCCAGCGTCGACCAGCCGGCCGCCTCGAACAACACCGCCTGTTCGCGATGCGATGGCTCGCGACCGCCAAAACGCTTGGGCGCCTGGAAGGTCAGCAACCCCGCCTCGCGGGCCAGCCCGACCAGCTCGGCGCGCAACCCGTCGTCGGGACCGTGCCGGGTGAGCCGGGGATCGGTTTCGTACGGCACGATTTTGTCGTTGACGAAGGCGCGGATCTGGTCGCGCAGGGCGGCGACATCGGCCGGGATGTCGAAGTCGATCATGGGGTGTCCATCAGGGTCAGGGCCTGTTCGAACAGACCCACGGTGGCCGCGTGGAGCAGGTCGCCGATTTCCTTGGGGGCCTTGCCGGCACAGGCGCGGGCATGGGTGCCCTCCAGCACGATGCCGAGCTTGAAACACGCCAGCACGGTGTACCAGGTGACGTGCGACAGGTCACGGGTGGTGTTGCGGGCGTACTGCTCGACCAGGTCGCTCGGCGCGGCCATCCCGCTGTACTCGAACAGTTGGCCGCCGAATGCCGGTGATTGTCCCCATGTCGCCAGCAGCCAGCCTAGGTCGAGCAGCGGATCGCCGATCGTCGACATTTCCCAGTCGACGACCGCGACGACCTCGGGACCGGTGCGGGAGAACATCACGTTGGCGGCGTGATAGTCGCCGTGCATGATGCCCGGCGTCCAATGCGCCGGCCGGCCCGCGTCGAGCCACGTCGCGACGTCGTCGACGCCGGGGATGTCCGGGCCCGGGTAGTTGTCGAACTCCCGATAGCCCTCCAGCTCCGAAAGCCAGCGTGGCACTTGACGTTCCAGGAAACCGTCGGGCTTGCCGAAGTCGCTCAAGCCGGCCGCTTGGTAGTCGACCGCACCGAGCTTGGCCAGCGACTCGGCCATCGACAGCCCCATTCCGAAGCGGACCGCCGGGTCGCCGGCGTGCAACTCCGGCAATTCCTGGCCGGCGTTGAACCCGTCGACGGGCTCCATCAGATAGAAGACCGCGTCGCCGAGCACATCGACGTCGGCGCAGCTGGCGATCAGGCGCGGATGCGGCACGTCGCTGCCGGCCAGCGCCGCCAGCACCTCCGTCTCGCGCATGATCACCACGTTGCTTCGCGGACGCAGATGCTTGGGCCCGCGGCGCAACACGTACTCGCGCCCGGATCGGGTGAACCGCAGCATGATGTTTTGTGTTCCGCCGCTGATCGTGGCGATGTCTTCCAGGGGGCCATCACCTAACCCCTGGTCCGACATCCACTCCGCGAGGCCGTCCGGGGCCGTGAGCTGCTCCACGAAGGTGAAGCTACTACTCGGCCCTACGCCCTCACAGGCGGCCCGCGTAGTGTCCGATGCTGGCTACTAACGGGAGGACCGAGGATGGCGCGCACCGACAACGATTCCTGGGAGATCACCGAGAGCGTGGGGTCGACCGCACTCGGGGTGGCCGCGGCCCGGGCCGCCGAAACGGTCAGCGAGAACCCATTGATCCAGGACCCGTTCGCGCACGTGTTCCTCGACGCGGCCGGTCCGGGCATGTGGAGTCTGACCTCGGACCCGAAGCTCTCGGCCGCGTTGACCGATCTGGAGCCGGACGTCGGTGCGTTTCGGCAGGTGATGGTCGACTTCATGGCCGTGCGCACCAAGTGGTTCGACGACTTGTTCCTCGACGCGGTGTCATCCGGCATCCGGCAGGTGGTGATCCTGGCGTCGGGCCTCGACTCGCGATCCTGGCGGCTGCCATGGCCGGACGGGACCACGGTGTACGAGCTGGATCAGGCGAAGGTGCTGGAGTTCAAATCGGGCACGCTGGCCCGCCACGGCGCGCAGCCGGCGGCACGACTGGTGAACGTCGCGGTCGATTTGCGAGAAGACTGGCCGAAAGCATTGCGGGAAGCCGGTTTTGATGCATCGGCGCCGACGATGTGGTCGGCCGAGGGGTTGTTGCGCTACCTGCCGGCGGCGGCGCAGGATCTGCTGTTTGAGCGGATCGACTCGCTCAGCGCGCCCGGCAGTCGACTGGCCACCAACGGTCCGTCGAAGAATGCGGTGAACCCCGAATTGCTGGCCAGTCAGCGTGAGCAATCGACACGCTTCCGCGCTGCGGCGGCTCAGGTACTCGGCGCCGAGATCCCCGACGTCGAAGAGCTCTGGTATCCGGAGGAGCGCACCGAGATCGTCGACTGGTTGGGCGAGCACGGCTGGGAAGCCACGTCGATCGGGATGGCCGATCTGCTGGCCCGGCACGGGCGCGATGTCCCCGCGGACAATGTGATGCCGCCCGTCGTCTTCACCTCCGCCCGGCATCCCTGATTTGCTGGAGCGGCCCGGCGACTCGGAGCGCCGTGAAGTTCACGCCGTGACTTTCTAGTACCGACGTACCCATCTGACGCGGGCGCGGGGGCAAACCCGCTGCTTGGAGCGGTTGGTCGCGGCACCCTTGTCTGTCGGCATCTCAGATCTCGCGTCCGAATGTTTGGACGTCTATCGGCCTGGGTACCTTAGCTCTGCTCTACGGTTTTGTCCGACATTGATGGAGGTCAGGATGCGTGGCGGAGGTCTTATCAGTTCGATCGTGGTGGTCTGGTTGGTGATCGGAGTCATCGCGGCATTCCAACGGGACTACTTGAAAAACACCGAGCAAAACTGTGCCACGTTAGGCACGATCGCCGTCACTGTGCTGGCGGGACCGCTGAATTATGCGGGTGTCAACCCGAAGGTGACGGATTGCCATCTACCGCAACCCAGTTCGATGCCCGCGCTGGCACTGATTGGATTGGAGGCGTCATGATCGGCCTCGGCCTCCTTCTGCTGATACTGGGGTACATCTTCAAAGTTGCTGTGCTGCAGACGATCGGCGTGATCCTGTTGGTTATTGGCGCGGTGCTGTGGGTTCTCGGTTCGGTCGGTCGCCCGGTAGGCGGCAGGCGTTATTGGTACTGACGCGAACACATCTGAATTGTTGACAAAGGAGTCACTGTGATCATTCTCGGAATCATCCTGCTGGTCCTCGGATATGTGCTGCCGATGGCAATCCTGGCAACCATCGGGTGGATATTAATTGTCATCGGTGTGGTTCTGTGGGTCCTCGGGGCTGTGGGACGACCGGTGGCCGGGCGAAAAGTCTGGTTTTAGCCCCTCGAGGTTGGCTCACAGCTGGCACATAGGAGCGTCATAGCAGGACCTCATCGCCGTGCGCATACTGGGTAGTTGTGAGCCAACCCCAAGCCCCCGTAGAGCGGGTCGTCATGCGCCGTGCCGACGGGAACCCGATCAATGTGCTGGTGGTCGACGACGAAGCCGTTCTGGCTGAGATGGTGTCGATGGCTTTGCGCTACGAAGGCTGGAACATCGCCACTGCAGGTGACGGGGCGTCGGCGGTGGAGTCGGCGCGCTCTCAGCGGCCCGATGTGGTGGTTCTCGACGTGATGCTGCCCGACATGAGCGGGCTCGACGTGTTGCGCAAACTTCGCGAGGAAACGCCGCAGCTGCCGGTGCTGCTGCTGACCGCCAAGGACGCGGTCGAGGACCGCATCGCCGGCCTGACCGCGGGTGGCGACGACTACGTGACCAAACCCTTCAGTTTGGAAGAGGTGGTGCTGCGGTTGCGCGCCCTGCTGCGGCGCACGGGTGTGACGACCGAGGACAGCGGCGCCCAGTTAGTGGTCGGGGATCTGGTTCTCAACGAGGACAGCCACGAGGTGACTCGCGCGGGGGAGCCAATCTCGTTGACGTCCACGGAATTCGAGTTGTTGCGCTTCATGATGCGTAACTCCAAGCGGGTGCTGAGCAAGGCCCAGATCCTCGACCGCGTCTGGAGCTATGACTTCGGCGGCCGGTCGAACATCGTCGAGCTGTACATCTCCTACCTCCGTAAGAAGAT
>DATNFI010000217.1:0-10642 GCA_035606475.1 Mycobacterium sp.
AAAGCCGGGGTGGAGGTGAACTTCCAGCTGGCCGACGCGACCAAGCTGGAAGGCTTGGACAACCACTTCGACACCGTGGTGGATTGCGCTTTCTACCACACCTTTTCGACAGAGCCGGAGTTGCAGCGGTTGTATGCCGGGGCGTTGCACCGCGCAACCAAACCCGGAGCGCGGCTCTACATGTTCGAGTTCGGCGCCCACGAGGTCAACGGCTTTCGGATGCCAAGGTCGCTGTCCGAGAACGACTTTCGCGATGTCTTTCCAGATGCCGGCTGGGAGATCACTCATCTGGGGCCGACCACATATCAGGTCAACCTCAGCGTCCAGGCCATCGAGATGATGCTGGCCCGCAACCCGGATCAGGCCGAGCAAATCGAGCCATTCTTGGAGCGGTTCCGTGTCATCGAACCGTGGCTGACCAACGGTCGGGCCCATGCCCCGTTCTGGGAAGTGCACGCCACCCGGGTGGACTGATCCGTTGTGACCGGAGACGCTATTGGTTGCCGCGGGTCGCGTCGGCCAGCGCGTTCGCCACTCGCGAGCCCTGCTGATGATGGCTGAGGGAGCGGATGGACACGTCATGGCCTTCGGCTGCCTGGCGCAGCGCGCCCACCGTGGCTTGCTCGCGCGGGTGATGGGCGAACGGGTCGAACGAGTACCAGCGCATGGCGTTTTCGTGGGTCATCTTGTCGGTGTCGGACTCCGAAACGTCGTGCTCGCGCAGCACGTCCCACAGTTGTTCGGGCGCTTCGGGCCACATCGAGTCGCTATGCGGGTAGTCGGCCTCCCACGAGATGTTGTCGATGCCGATCTGGTGGCGCAGCTGGACTCCGACGTGGTCGCTGATGAAGCACGTCAAGAAGTGCTCGCGAAACACCTCGCTGGGCAGCTTGCCGCCGAAGTCCTGGTGGGTCCACGTCGAGTGCATCTCGAAGGTGCGGTCCGCGCGCTCCAGGAAATACGGGATCCACCCCGTGCCGCCCTCGCTCAACGCGATCTTCAGACCGGGGTATTTCTTGATCGGCGCCGACCACAACAGGTCCGCAGCGGCCTGCACGATGTTCATCGGCTGCAGCGTGATCATCACGTCCATCGGCGCGTCCGGCGCGGTGACCGCCAGCTTTCCCGAGGAACCGATGTGCACGTTCATCACGGTCTCGGTGTCGCACAAGGCTTTCCACAGCGGGGCCCAGTGGTCGTCGTGAAAGCTGGGATAGCCCAGCACCGACGGGTTCTCACTGAAGGTCAACGCGTGCACGCCACGATCGGCGTTGCGTCGCACCTCGGCCGCGCAGGCTTCAGCGTCCCAAATCACCGGTAGACACATCGGGATGAAGCGTGCCGGATACGCCCCGCACCACTCCTCGACGTGCCAGTCGTTGTAGGCCCGCAACAGGGCCAGGCCGAACTCCTGGTCCTCGGTGGCGAACAGCCGGCCGGCGAAGCCGGGAAACGTCGGGAAGCAGATCGAGGCGAAAATCCCGCCCGCGTTCATGTCCTTGATCCGCTCGTCGATCTGCCAGCAACCCGGCCGGATCTCGTCGAGCCCCTGCGGTTCGAGTCCGTACTCCTCCTTCGGCCGGCCAGCCACCGAATTGAGCGCCACGTTCGGAATCACCACATCGCGAAATTGCCAGCTATCACTGCCATCTGGGTTGTGTACCAACCGCGGCGCGTCGTCGGCGTACTTCCTCGGCAGGTGATTGGAGAACATGTCCGGCGGTTCGACGATGTGGTCGTCGACGCTGATCAGGATCATGTCGTCTTTGGTCATGGTCATCTGCATCCCGATCCGTAGCCGTATGCCCTTACCGTTGGTCCAACGGTACAGCAGCGGGCGCGTCGGTGGAAGGATGCGAGGGGACGGGCGCCGCGCCCCAAAGCACGAGATGGTGTCGCGAAAGTGCAACTACCGACGTCGCCTCTCGGGAAACGTGTCGACAGTTGCACTCTCGCGGGCGAAATGTCAGGCGGCAACCCGGCCGCCATGATCAGGAGCCCGCCGGCACCAGGCGCAGCGAAATCGAGTTGATGCAGTAGCGCTGATCGGTGGGGGTCGGGTAGCCCTCGCCCTCGAAGACGTGGCCCAGGTGACTGTGGCAATTGGCGCACAGCACTTCGACGCGCGTCGTCCCCAGCGAGTGGTCGGGGCGCAGGATCACCGCGTCGGAGTTGGCCGGATCGAAGAACGACGGCCAGCCGCAATGGGATTCGAACTTCTCGGTGCTACGGAACAACTCGGCACCGCACGCCCGGCAGTTGTAGACGCCTTCGGTCTTGGTGTCGGTGTACTCACCGACAAACGGGCGCTCGGTGCCGGCGCGGCGCAGCACGTCGAACTCCTGCGGGTTGAGCCTTTTGCGCCATTCGTCGTCGCTGAGTTGCAGCTTGGGTTGCTGCTGCTGGGAAGTCATTCCACCAAGCTAGCGCGAGGTTGTGACGCCGTCACCCAGAGCGGATCAATGCCCTCGTCGAGCCGGTTCTCCGCCTTGGCGTCGAGGTAGCGGAAGTACAACACCGAGAACGTGACGATCAGCAGCAGCGACCACCCGTAGGTGATCTTGAGGTACTCCAGTGGCCGGCCGATGTCCATCCAGTTGAACAGCAGCCAGCGGTCCATGGTGAGGAATCCGTAGATGCCCAACCAGGCCGGCCAGTTGCGGATCACCGAGTTGCGCAGCACCACCGTCATCAAGAACGGGAACAACATCATCGAGTAGTAGCCCTGGGCCAATGCCAACGCCAGCCACGACCACAGCAGCAGCACGCCCGACGAGGTGGTGAACCAGAACAGCGGGTCGCGGGTGCGGTAGTAGCGGTAGAGCAGCCACAGGCTGCCAATGGCCAACAGCGTGAACAGGATTCGCAGCAAAGCGATCAGCCAGAACGGCAGGCCGAAGTACACGCCGTTGCCTTCGATGGAGCTGTTGAAGTAGTCGCGGACGCCCAGGATGTAGGGCAGCGTGCGGCGGAAGAAATCCATCGGATGACTGACGAGCGGAAAGGCGGCCGCGTTGATCACAATCGGCACCACGAAAGCGGGCACCAACGTCCGCCATTGGCGATTCAGAAGGGGCAACAACAGCAGCGGCAGCAGCGCGGGTTTGAGCGTGAAAGTCAGACCGACGACGAGGCCGGCCCACCATTGGCGGCTTTGTCGGCCGTCCAGCAGCCACCGGAGGTAGAGGACTTCGGCCAGCAAGACACAGCCGTTGATGTTGGTGAAAACCAGTGTGTTGGTGACGGATTCGGTGCAGAACATCGCCAGTAGCAGCGCCGGCGCCGCGACGGAGGTCAGGCTGAACTTGAACATCTTCAGCAGCACATAGGCGGCCAAGATAATGGCAGCACTGTTGATCGCGACGAACAGGTAGCGCGATTCCGCGAACGGCAGATAGCCGAACGGCGCCATGATCAGCGTGCCACCGGGCGGATACAGGTAGTGCGGGTCGACGTAGTCGAAGTGCTCGTTGTAGATGTCCCAGCCGTGTCGGAAGTTCAGCGCCGCGCGATAGACCGGCTTGAAGTCGTCGGTGATGTTGCCGTTCGTGGTGACCACGATGGTGCGGTGAATGACCGCCAGGATGGCCACCGGCCACAGCGCCGAAC
The DNA here is from genome assembly GCA_035606475.1 of Mycobacterium sp. Taxonomy (GTDB): domain Bacteria; phylum Actinomycetota; class Actinomycetes; order Mycobacteriales; family Mycobacteriaceae; genus Mycobacterium. The sequence goes on from DATNFI010000217.1 coordinate 3,610, forward strand.
GCAGCACAGTCGCGGTGCTCGGCGCCGCGGTACGGGGAGCAAAGATGGCATGGGCCCAGTCGCGAAAACCGCCGCGTGGAGAGTCGACTGCAGTCACGGGCGAACCCTATACGGGCCGGTGGATCAGGCTGGACAGTAGGTGTCGGTGGCCGGCAGCGTGCCGCTGTCGAGGTAGCCGACCAGCGGCGGGACCGCGCACGACGAGTAGATGCTGGCGCCGTGGCCGATGCCCTGCCACATCACCCGTTTGCTCGCGGCGGACGCGTTGATGATCGTGGCGGCGGTGGCCGAGACGCCCTCGGAGCCGACGATCGGATCGTCTTGCACGCCCATCAGCATCACGTTGACCGAGAGCTTTTTCGGCGGCTGCGGGGGCGTACTGCTCGGCCAGGAGACACACTTGACCAGGCTGAGCGCGCCGACGGTGCCGAACTGCGGGTAGAGCTTCGCCCAGGCGACCACCAGTTCCCGGATCCGGTCTGGTGTGGGCCGGTTGACCGCGTCGCTGCACGAGTTGACGAATTGACCGTCGGTTCCGCGGGTGCTCTGCGCGCGGTTGATCAGGTTGGCCAACAAGTTGGTGTCCCCGTTTCGGGCGGTGGCCAGGGCGGTGGCCAGTTCGTTGGTGGTGCCGACCCGGTCGCCGGTGGGGTAGCCCAGCGCGGTGCTGATCGCACTGACGATGGAGGCCACCGAGGCGCCGGCCGGGCCGTGGCCGGCGCGGGCATCGGCCAGTATTCCGCTGACGGCGGCCTTCGGATCGGGACCAAGGGGGCAGTTCACCGCGGCGCACTGGGCGGCGAATGAGTCCAGCGCCGCCTGTTGGCCTTTGACCCGCTGCTCGGCGGCGGCTTCGGCGCCGACGCCCAACGCCAGCGGGGAGTCGAGGACCAGCCGGGCGACCTTGTCGGGGTGCGCGCTGGCGTACGACAGCGCCACCTGGGCGCCGTTGCCGATGCCGATCAGCGCTAGCGACGGCACGTCCCAGATGCTGCGCAGCCGTTCGATGTCGGTCGCGGCGTGGGTGTTGTCGTAGGCGGAGTCTCCGGGTGCGATGGTGTCGGTGCAACTGGTGGTGGCGTTGTGCACGATGTCCGCGAGGTTGGCGACCGGGTCGTTGCCGGCCTCGAACTGCGCCTGATCGTGGATCTCCTGCCGATCGAACTGCTCGAGGCAGTCGACCGGGCTCGAGCTGCCCATGCCGCGTCGGTCGACGGCGACGATGGGGTGTTTGGCGAGCACGTCGGCGCCGGCCCGCGCGAGCCAGACCGGCAGTTGCAGCGACGACGGCAGGTCCGACCCGGTGGTGAACACCAGCGGTCCGGCGTCGCCGGGCGTCTTCTCCGATTTGGCCCGCACCACGCCGATGCTCAGCGCCCCGGCCGCCCCGTTCGCCGGGTCGAGGTCGGCGTCGTAGCTCGCGCAGTCCAGCTTCACGCCGCCCGGCGCGGGGGCGCCGGCGTCGCCGAATTCCTTCGATGTGCAGTCGTGCCAGGACAACTCGTTCTTCGGCTTGGCAATCGGCGGCGGCCCGGTCGGGGTGGCCGACTTCGTTGGCTTGCCCTGTGGGCGGGCGCCGGCGTCGGTGGCGAAGCGCGGGTTGGCGGCCAGACCGGGCGCACAGCCGGCCAGCAATGCGGTCACCACGATCAGCGACGTGGTGAATGCGGCGCGCCTGCTCATGCCGACCACAGTAGCGATTGTCGCCCGCAACTCAGCCTTTGACGTAGCGCGTGTACAGGTAGCCGTCGTCGTCGGTGAGGATGTGCGCGCATCGCATGGGGGTCAGCACCTGCCCCGCGCCGGTGGTGATGCGCTCGGCGGAACCGCCGACGAGGATCGGCGCGACCGTCAGGCACAGCTCGTCGAGCAGGCCGTGCGCGACGAACGAGCTGAACAGCATGGGGCCGCCCTCGGTCAGTACCCGCGGCAGCCCGCGATTGGCGAGGGTGGCCAGCATCGCGGCCGAGTCGACGCTGTCCGGGTCCGAGGTTGAGCAGTCGACCACCTCGGCGAGGCCGGCCAGCGTGCGCCGGGTCTGGTCGGCCGCGGCCGTGCAGGTGCACACCAGGGGCGGCACCTCGGTACGGGTGAACACCGGCATATCCCGGTCCAGGCGGCCGGATTTGGAGACGATCGCCAGCTGAGGGACTTCGCTTTGCCCACGGTTTTGCCGACGCTGCCGCTGTGCGACGGTCGGCCGGGCGCCGGCGTAGCCCTCGATTCGCACGGTGCCGGCGCCGACCAGGATCACGTCGGCCATCTCCCGTAACGCGCCGAACACCGCGCGGTCTCCGGGGCTGCCCAGTTGGCCGGATTTGCCGGCGAACGTCGCGCCGCCGTCCACGCTCGCGATGAAGTTGGCCCGCAACCACACACCGCTGGGGGCCCGGTGGTCGGGGTAGCCGTAGAACTCGGACAAGTCGCTGCCGTCGACATCACGCGAGGAGCCGAGCAGTCGCATCTGCACCGCACCGGACCCGTCAGCCATGTGCATGATTGCAACACGTCGATAGGGTGCGTGCATGTACGGGGTTGCTCGTCTGGTCGACCGGCGGCCGACCGTCTCGCCGGAGCGGCTTGTCTCCCAGCTGGCGCCGCCGCCGACGTTCGCCGACGCCAGCTTCGCGAGCTATCACCCCGACCCGGCCGAGCCGTCGCAGTCGGCGGCCGTTGCCAGCTGCCGACGTTTCTGCGAGCGGGCCGTCGAACGCCGCAGCGGCCGCAAGAAATTGTTCGGCCGACGCGAGGTGCTGCCGGGCGTCGGGCTTTACCTCGACGGCGGTTTCGGTGTGGGCAAGACGCATCTGTTGGCCGCCGCTTACCGTCAGCTGCCCGACGACGCCCTGCACGACAAAGCATTTGCGACGTTCATGGAGCTGACTCAGCTCGCCGGAGTCTTCGGTTTCGCCGAATGCGTTGAGCTGCTTGGCAATTACACACTGTTGTGCATCGACGAGTTCGAACTCGACGACCCGGGCAACACCACGCTGATCTCGAGGCTGCTCTCGCAGCTCGTCGAGCGCGGCGTGTCGGTGGCCGCGACCTCCAACACCCTGCCCGAGCAGCTCGGCGAAGGGCGTTTCGCGGCGCAGGATTTCCTGCGCGAAATCACCACGCTGGCAGCAATTTTCGAGGTGGTTCGCATCGAAGGCCCCGACTACCGGCACCGCGACCTGCCGCCCGCGCCGCGGCCGCCGTCCGACGACGAGGTCACCGCCCACGCCGCGCGGGTGGCGGGCTCGACCCTCGACGACTTCGACGCGCTCTGCGCCCACCTGGCCACCATGCATCCCTCGCGGTATCTGGCGTTGATCGACGGGGTGACGACGGTCTGCCTGACCGGCGTGCACGCCATCGACGATCAGAACGTGGCGCTGCGACTGGTAGCGCTGACCGACCGGCTCTACGACGCGGGCGTCCCGGTGCTGGTTTCGGGAAAACAGCTCGACCGCATCTTCAGCGCGGAGATGCTGGCCGGCGGCTTCCGCAAGAAGTACCTGCGAGCCACCTCGCGGCTGCTCGCGCTGAGCGCCGCCGTCAACGCGTAAACGGGCGAACCATCACATAGTCACGTTCGAGGTGACCGCCCAACCGAAAACTCCTGTGGCCGCTGACGGTAAACCCGCTCTTTGTGTAAAACTGTTGAGCGCGTTCGTTTTTCTGATTGACGCCGAGCCAGACGCAGCCGTCGCCCCGGTCTGCGGCCGCGGTGAGCGCGGCTTCCATCAACGCCGCCGCCACGCCCGAGCCGTGATGAGACGGCAGCACATACAACTTCGACAGCTCGGTGGCGGGTCGAATGTCGACGGCGCGCTGGACGTCGGGATCGTCGGGCACGCCGCTGATCAGCATGGCGTAACCGGTGATTCGGCCTTCGTCGCTGGTGGTGAAGATCAGCCGTTGCGGGTCGGCCAGGTAGTCGGTAAAGCGGACGTCGGACAGGTTCGCATCGATGAACACCGCGATGTCGCGCTGGGCGACCGACGGGGGACAGGCCAACGGGAACGTGCGCGCGGCGACCGCGGCCAACTCGACGGCGTCGACGGAATCCGCCGTGGCGATGCGCGCTACAGGTTCCACTGCGCCAGGTGATACCCCGTCTTCTTGTCCAGCAGAACAACAGTGGAGACCGGATCGCGGTAGGCCTCCCAATACACGCCGCCACGGACGATCGATCCGGCCGGCGCGTTCGTCAGGGCGGCGTCCAGTGCGTCAGGTGCGTCGGAGGCGCGGGACTTGTACGCGTCGCCGAACGGGGTGACTCCGTCGAAGGTGAAATCGGTGACCATCTGATGCGCGTTGGGCACCCGCACGGCATGGATCGCCACGTCCGCGCGCACCACCGCGCTGTTGGGGAAACTCTTGACCGGAATGCCCACCCGGTTGTAGCCGAACCCCGGCGGCGGGTCGACTGGTTGCACGCTGCTGACCGTGACGTCGGCGATCATCTTGCCGGTATCGACCCGCAACGTGTCACCGAGGTGGCCGATCGGGGCGTCGCCCGCCGACGCGCGGGGTACTGCGATGAATGTGGCCGCGATAACGGTGATCACGACAACCAGGTAGCGGGGCATCTTTCCTCCTCGACGACCATCGCATGATGGCACACCGCAGCGCTCACGTGGTCGGCTTGCGTCGTCGGCTTTGGACAACCCTCAACTCTTCGTGTCGGCGGTCAGAGCCTTGAGCGCCGCGGCCAAATCTGCCTCGGTGCGACCCTTGTCGACGCCCGCCTGATGCAGCGGACCGCTGCCGTCTTCGAGTTCGAGCAGTGCGAGCAGAATATGCTCAGTCCCAATGTAGTTGTGGCCCAAGCGAAGCGCTTCGCGGAAGGTCAGCTCAAGCGCCTTGCGGGCGGTGCCGCTGAAGGGGATCAGCGCCGGCACGGTGTCCGCTGCGGGTGGCAGCGTGATCGAGGCCCGAAGTGATTCGGGGTCGATGCGTTGTGCTCGCAGCAGCTTGGTGACCAGGGCCTCGGGGTCGCTGAGCACCCCGAGAATCAGGTGGTCGGGGGTGATCTCGTCGTTGCCGGATTCGTGTGCGGCATTCTGCGCGGCCACCACGGAATTGCGCGCCCGCGGTGTGAAGCGCTCGAAGCCGCCGTTCGGGTCGAGTGTGGTGGTCTCGGCGCGCAGCACAAACCGCTTCTGGGCGGCCTGCTTGGTCACGCCCATGCTCTTGCCGATGTCGGTCCAGGAGGCCCCGGACCGGCGCGCCTGATCGACGAAGTGCCCGATCAGATGGTCGGCGACGTCGCCGAGGTGCTCGGCTGCCAGCACCGCATCGCTGAGCTGGTCCAGCACGTCGGCGTGCACCTTTTTGATGGCGTTGATCAGCTCGTCGAGTCGAACCGGGTGCGATTGAACCATGTCGTCAACTGTAGGTTGACGCGACAGATTCGTCAACTTTTGGTTGACGCACGCGGGGTTCAGGCTTTCGGGTAGCCGCGCCGGACCGTGCGATCCAAAATGCCGAGTGATGCCCGCAGTACCGCTTCGGAGATGACCGGGAAGATCCCGGCTTCGCGCCACTTTTCGTCGATCTGCGACCAGTCGTAGAACGATGTGACGACCGTGCCTTCGCCCTGCTGATCGGGTTCCAGCCGGTAGCCGTAGACGTGGCCGATCTGCGGCCGGATCTGGCCCAGCACTGTCCAGGCGATCAGCTGGTCCTGCTCGAATTCGCGGATGGTGACGGTGACGTCGTACTTGCCGAGTTCTGGAAAGTCGTTGAGAGCTTGACGATCCATGTGCACGACGAAGCTGTCACCGGCGGCGGCGACGGAGGCGCCTTCGGCGTCCTGCAACATGCCTGATGAGTCGATGGCGACGTGACCCTGCGGATCGCAGAGGACGGCGAAGATGTCGGCGGGCGGTGCGGCGATGGTGCGCTGGACTTCGATTCGTTCGGCCATTCGTCCGATCCTGTCAGGGTGGCCGATCCGATGGGTCGCTTCGGTTATCGCGACAACGGAGTCACAGTGCGCGACGATGTGTTGATGACCTTTCGGCTGGTGATCGCGGTGGCGGCCGCGACGCTGGCGTGTGTTCTGACCGACGCGAGTCCGGCGGCGGCCGACCCGGGCCTGGACGCGAGTTTTCTCGAGGCGCTCAGCAAGACGGACATCACCATCAAAAGCCAATCCGGCGCTGTCAAAGCTGCGAAGGCGGCCTGCGAAATGATGGAGCAGGGCCGACCGGAACTCGACGTTATCCAGCTTGTGACACGGCAGAATCCGGGCCTGGACACGACTCGAGCCGCCCAGTTCACCGCGATTGCCGCCAGCGCGTACTGTCCGCAATTCCTCCAGCGCGCCGAACAACCTCCTACGCCCAGTAGCCCGGCACCTCCTGCCGGTTAAAAGGACGCGTGAACATCGACCACAACCGGCTCGATGTCAGCGATGATGGAGTGATGCGGCGTCTACTTGTCGTGGTTGCTGTTTCGTCCGCACTGGGCGTTGCCGTGCCGGCGCATGCCGACCCGGCCACCAACGCGAGCTTCATCAACGCGGTAACCAAAGCCGGCATCAAGTTCAGCGACGATCAGAGCGCAATCAAGGCGGGAAAGACGGTCTGCGCGCTGATGGATCTGTGGCAGGCCGAACCTGACGTCGTCAACGAGGTAACCGAACAGAATCCGAACATCAGACCCGACAAGGCAGAACTCTTCACCGTGATCGCGCGCACCACCTACTGTCCGCAGTACCTGCCGCCGGGCCAGTAACACCCACGGGTTCGACTACGGCTCCGAGGTACGCGATGATGGGGCCATGAGGCGTCTTCTGATGGTGCTCGGCGTTGCGACGGCGTTGGGTCTGGCGGCACCGGCACACGCGGAACCGGCCGTCGACGCGAGCTTTGTCGACGCATTGACCAAAGCCGGCATCACCTTCAACGATCCCAGCAATGCCGTCGAAGCGGGCCACACGACCTGCGACCTGATAGCGCAGGGAAAGCCCGGGTTGCAGGTGGTTCAGCTTGTACAGCAACAGAATTCGGGGATCAGCACGACCAACGCGGCCAAGTTC
>DATNFI010000218.1:0-29214 GCA_035606475.1 Mycobacterium sp.
GCCAGCGACAGCACGCCGAGGACGAACGGCAGCACCGCGAGGAACGCGAAGTAGCCGCGATCGGAGGTGATCAGCCGGGTCTGGCGGCGTACCAGCGTCAACACCTGCCGCCACGAACTGGTCCGCGGCGGCTGCCCCAGCGGTGCCGCGCCCGCGGTCGGCGACGGTCGGCGCGGGGAAGCGGGGTGACGGGACAGGTAGGCGCGATGCGCGCCGTCCGGGTCGGTGCTGACGCGGGCGAAGATGTCGGCCCAGTCGGTGCTGCCCATCACCGGCCCGATCTGCGCGGGCGGGTCGGCGAACGCGGTCTTGCCGCCCGGCGCGAGCAACAGGATCTGGTCGCACATGCCGACATAAGTCAGCGAGTGTGTGACGACGATGACCACCCGGCCGGCGTCGGCGAGACGCCGCAGCATCGTCATCACCTGACGATCCAGCGCGGGGTCGAGACCCGACGTCGGCTCATCGAGGATCAGCAGCGACGGGCCGGTCAGCAGTTCCATCGCCACCGACGCGCGCTTGCGCTGACCGCCGGACAGCTTGTCCACGCGAGTGTCCTTGTGCGGCGTCAACTCCAGCTCGTCGAGCACCCGCTCGACGACTTCGCGACGGTCCTCGGCATTGGTGTCGGGCGGCAGCCGCAGTTCGGCCGCGAAGTTCAGGGCCTGCTGGACGGTCAGCTGGCGGTGGACCACGTCGTCCTGGGGCACCATCCCGATCCGCGAGCGCATCGAGGCGTACTCGGCGTGCACGTCGTGTCCGTCGAACGCGACCAGGCCCGCGCTGCGCGGCAGCGCACCGCCGATCAGCTTGACCAGCGTGGATTTCCCGGCCCCGGACGGCCCGATCACCGCGGTCAGCGTCCCCGGCTTGGCGGTGAACGACACGTCCTGCAGTAATTGGCGGCCGTCGATCGTCAACGCCAAACCATGCGCGGTGAGGCCGCTGACGCGAGTCGCCGCGGGTTGGGGGACCAGGGTGTTGCCGGTCGCGAGCAGGTCGGTGTTGCCGATCGTGACGATGTCACCGTCGCGCAGCTTGGCGCTGGTGATCAGGGTGCCGTTGACGAAAGTGCCGTTGCTGCTGTTGTTGTCGCGGATCTCCAGGCCGGCCGGCGTGGACTGCAGCATCGCGTGCACGCGGGAGGCCAGTGCGTCCGCCACCACGATGCTGTTGCTTTTGGCGCGCCCGATCGTTGCCGAGCCCTGGGAACGGACCGGGTTCGGCCGACTCGGCGACGGCCGCGGGTGCGCTTGTGTCGGGGGCACCGGCGGTGGGGGAGTCGGCGGTCGGCCAGCCAGGCGAAACATCGCCGTCGCGGCGCTATCGCTGCGGGTTGGCGGCGCTGCCGGGGTCGCCACGCGGAACGTCAACTCCGGGCCATGCGGGCTGCCCAGCGCGACCCTCAGGCGATCGCTGATCGGGATCACGTTGGCACGCGAACCGTCGACGAAGAGCCCGTTTTGGCTCTTGTCCACCAGCACCCAATGGCGGCTGTCGAACCTCAGGATCGCGTGCACCCGCGATATCAGCGTCAGGTCCTCGGGGTTGATGTCCTGGAAGCAGATGTCGCATTCGCGGCCGCGACCCACGATGACGTCCCGGTCGTGCGGGAAGGTGTACATCGCCGACCCGAGCCAGACCGTCAGCGGCGGCACACCGACGCCGGCCGTTGTGGCGAACTTGGTGGTACGGCCGTCGTCAGGGGGCGGACGGCTGCGATCTGTCGGTGACATCTATTGCTTTCTATTACCCGGGGATCCGGTGGGCAACGCTTACGAACATATCGGTGCACCAGCGACGACGGGTGGCGAGCATGGCCTCGCCGCCGCGCGGTGACCTGATCGACGCTAAACCTTGACTTGACCGGTCGATCGGACTGCGCCGACGATAAGACCGTGCGCCGACTGCTGGGTCTACTGTGCGCTGCGGTGTGCGCAGCCGTTGTACCCCTGGCGACAGCTCCCAAGGGGGGTGCAGTCGGCGCACCTTGGTTTGCTCCGTCGGTAGGCGACGCGACTCAGGTGATTTCCGTTGTCGGGACTGGCGGTTCGAACGCGAAAATGGACATCTACCAACGAACCGCCGCCGGCTGGCAACCGGTCGAGGCCGGCATTCCGACCCATATCGGATCGGCAGGGCTCGCGCCCCAAGCCAAGAGTGGTTACCCGGCAACGCCGATGGGAGTCTTCGCCCTACCGTTCGCATTCGGGACGGCGCCCAATCCGGGTGGCGGTCTCAAATACGTGCAGGTTGGGTCGAATCACTGGTGGAACGGCGATGACGGCAGCGCCACGTTCAACACCATGCAGGTCTGCAATAAAGCGCAGTGCCCATTCGACACCAATGCAAGCGAAAATCTCGAGATCCCGCAGTACAAACACGCGGTCGTGATGGGCGTCAACCCGAACCGGCTGCCCGGCAAGGGTGCGGCATTCTTCTTTCACACCACCGACGGCGGCGCGACCGAAGGCTGTGTCGCGATCGACGATGCCAAGCTGGTGCAGGTCATTCAGTGGCTGCGCCCCGGCGCGGTCATGGCGATCACCCAGTAACCGGTTGCGCCCCAACGGTTCTGGCTACAAGGCGATTGCGATACCCGGTGTTATCTTGAAGTCCAGGTTCTTCAACGACAACGTGGCGTCGTAGGTCCGGTCATAGCCGACGGTGCTGAGCCGCCATCCGTCCGCCGTGCGGCGGTATCGATCGTGATAGAAGCCCGCGCCGATCAGCATGAAGTCGAACTCGGCAACGATCACCTTGTCCTGCAGATACCAGATGCCGGTGGCCTCGTCGCCGTTCACCTCGATCTCCGGATGGGTGACGCGATGCTCGGTGATGACGTTGGACGGCAGCGACGAGCGCATGTACTCGACCAGGTCGGCACGGTTGGTGAAGTGGTGCTCTTCACCCATCGACGACCCGTAGTCGCCGACCACGTCTTCGGTGAGGGTGTCGGCGAAGTCGTCCCAGTGCTTGGTGTCCAGTGCGCGAAGATAGCGGTACTTGATCTGTTCTATCGCAGCGACGTCGGCCAGCCGGGCATCGTGTGATTGGGAGGTCATCTCGTCATTCCAGCACATGCCGACGGGTATTCTCCGGGCAGGAGACTATCTCCGGCCATCTGCATTCGTCCGGGTCGAAACGAAGGACACACGCCAGCATGTTGAGCCCCGGTTCGATCTTCGCCGGATACCAGATCGAGCGGGTGCTGGGCGGCGGCGGAATGGGCACCGTGTATCTGGCACGCAACCCCGATCTGCCGCGCAGTGAGGCGCTCAAGGTGCTCAATCCCGAGCTGTCCGGCGACCAGGATTTCCGGGCGCGGTTCATCCGGGAGGCCGAAGTTGCCTCGGCGCTGGACCATCCCAACATCGTGTCGATCCACCGGCGCGGCGAGTTCGAAGGCCAGCTGTGGATCGCGATGCAGTTCGTGGACGGCACCGACGCGAATGCAGCGCTCAAAGCGGGCACGATGACGCCGGCGCGTGCCGTGCACATTCTGAGCGAAGTCGCCAAGGCGCTGGACTATGCGCATCAGCACGGAGTGGTACACCGCGACATCAAACCGGCGAATTTTCTGCTGTCCGGACCGATCGGTCCCGACGAGCGGGTGTTGTTGGGGGACTTCGGGATTGCGCGCGCCTTCGACGACGCGGCCTTGACCACCACCGGATCGGTGACGGCGACGGTGGCCTACGCGGCGCCCGAGGTGCTGGCCGGCCAGCCCTTCGACGGTCGGGCGGATCTGTATTCGTTGGCGTGCAGCCTATTTCGATTGCTGACCGGACGGCCGCCGTATCCGACGGCCAACGGATCGGCCGCGGTGATCGCGGCGCATCTGCACGCGCCGGCGCCAAAGGTCACAGATGTGGTGCCCGGCTTGTCGGTGCAGATGGATCAGGTGATCGCCACCGCGATGGCCAAGGACCCGTCTCGGCGCTTCGCGTCGGCGCGCGCTTTCGCCGACGCAGCCAGCGAGGCTCTCAACGACCAACTGGGTTCGACGACGGCACCCTGGCAGGTGACCACCCCGCTGACTCAGGGTGTGCCGCGCTGGGGGCCCTACCGGCCCGGGCCTCCTACGCCCCCAGCGGATCGGCGCGGCCCGCGGCTGGGCGCAGTGGTCGGCGCCGTCGTCATCGTCGTTGCTGCGCTGGTGGTGGTGGCGGTGCTGGCCACCAAGTCACATCCTGCTGCTCCGCCGGCGTCCACCGGTACGCCAACGGCGGCCGGACCCAGCGGTCCGCTGAACAGCACCGCGTTGTCGGGCCTGCTGCTACCGCCCGAACAGGTCGCCGGGATCGTCGGAGCCGCCGAGCTGGTGCAGGAGTCGTTCGCCGACTCGGTGATCGACGACTCGCAGAAGCTGCTGCAGAAGGACTGCATCGGTGTGATGGCACCGGCGCAGCATCTGGTCTACGCCGACGCCGGGTGGACCGGCGTGCGATCGCAGGCGCTGCGCAACGCCGGCGAGGGTCCACGCATCTACGCGGTCATCCAGGCGGTGATCAGCTTCCCGACCGTTGAGGCCGCCAAAAAGCTTCTCGCCGACCAACAGTCGCAGTGGGCCAGCTGCTCGGGCCGCACGTTGTCGCTGGCGTTCCCCACGCCCCCGACCCCGCAGTTGTGGACCGCCGGCACACCAGCAGACATGGACGGCACGATGATCATGACGCAGACCCTGAAGGACGGTGGCGGCATGCAATGCCAGCGCGCGCTGGGGGTGCGCAACAACGTGGCGATCGATGTCTCGGCCTGTCGCTACGACATCGCCGAGCAGGCCCTCGACATCGTGCACGGAATCGCCGCGAAGATCCCGCGCTGACACTCAACCCAGATAGTGGGTGACCATCTCGATGAGTGCGCGCCGCTCCCGTTGCCAGTCGATCGGAGTTCCGACGATCATCTGCGCCAACACCACACCGCGCAAGGTTGCCCAAATCACTTCGGCCACACCGTCATTGGCGGGATCGTCGGTGATCAGCCGGCCGAGCTGACCGATCGCGGTGTTCATTTCCAGCAGGTGGCGCCGCGATGAGCCGCCGGATCCGTCGCGGTTGGCCCGCAGGATCTCGAAGGCCGCCAGCGACGTCGGACTGCTATAGCAACTCCAGGCGATGTCGACGACGACCTCGATGCGCTCCCGCATCGGCAGTTCGGCGACCTCGGCCGACGAGAGACTCTCGACCAGCCGGGCCACGCCGTCGTCGACGACGGCCATCAGCAGGCCGTTGCGGTCGCCGAAGTGGTACTGGATCACGCCCCAGGTGACACCGGCGCGTTCGGCGACATGCTTTGCCGTCGCGGCGCCAAAACCCTCTTCCACAATGCAGCGGACGGTTTCGTCGATGATCTTCGCGCGAGTGTCATCGCCGCGCTTGCGTGGCGCGCTCGTCCGCCGGGTGGGACCGGCGGACACTTTCTGGCCTGCGACGATAGACATTGTTGACTTTATAACATAGTCGGCTCTATTTTTGGGCGGTGAGCCAATCCCGCTATGCCCAGCTGTCCCGCGAGCAGCTCGCCGTTCTGCTACCCGAGCTGCTGCTGATCGGGCAGATGATCGACCGCTCCGGCATGGCCTGGTGTATCCAGGAATTCGGCCGCGACGAGATGGTGCAGATCGCCATCGAGGAGTGGGCCGGTGCCAGCCCGATCTACACCCGACGTATGCAGCGCGCACTGAACTACGAAGGTGTCGACGTACCAACGATTTTCAAGGGTCTGCAGCTGGATATCGGCGCACCGCCCCAGTTCATGGACTTCCGTTACACCATTCACGACCGCTGGCACGGCGAGTTCCACCTCGATCACTGTGGCGCGCTGCTCGACGTCGAGCCGATGGGTGATGACTACGTGTTCGGAATGTGCCACACGATCGAGGATCCGACGTTCGACGCCACCGCCGTGGCGACCAATGCCCGCGCGCAGGTGCGTCCCATCCATCGTCCGCCCCGGGTGCCGTCGGACCGGCACCCGCATTGCGCGTGGACGGTCATCATCGACGAGTCCAATCCGCCGGTCGAAGGTATCCCGGCAATGGACATCGTGGCTGAAACGCGAGCTGCCAATTGGGAACTCGACGCGATCGACCCCTCCGACGAAGGGCTGGCCGACTACTCGGGCCCGGTGGTGTCCGACTTCGATTTCGGCGCCTACTCGCATTCGGCACTGGTGCGGATGGCCGACGAGGTCTGCCTGCAGATGCATCTGCTGTACCTGTCGTTCGCGATCGCGGTGCGAGCCCGCGCCGGATCGGACATCAAGCTCGCCGACTCGATCTGCACGCGCCAGCTGATCGGTGTCGCCGGCCTCGGCGCCGAGCGTATTCACAAGGCACTGCGGCTGCCTGACGGGATCGACGGCGTCCGAAAGGTTTTCGAGCTGCACCCGCTGTTCAACCCGCTGGGCTACGTCAACGCCGAGCTGGGGGACCGGTGGACGGTTCACCGGTCTCCGGCACACGACGACGCCGCCTGGATTTCGTTGTGCTCACCGGAGTCGGTCCAGCCGCTCCAGGCGATCGCGACCGCGATCGATCCACGTATCGAAGTCCGGATCACCGGCACCGGCACCGACTGGACGGCCGAGCTGTCCGAGACCGATTCCGCGGCAGAAGAGCTACCCGAAGTTTCGATCGCCAAAGTCAGCGGGGGCGCGACCTTCGAATTTCAGCCGCGGCGTTCGCTGCCTTTGACGGTGGTCTGACGCGACTCGATCTGTCAAGCCGCCGGCTGTCTCACTTCGGTGACGCAACCGCATCGACCGGATACCGATGATGTTGTGCCCGATGGTCGTAGCGCGGCCCGCCGTTATCGTTAACGCTGGCCAACGAACGCTGCCAACGAAAGTATTTGAGTTATGTATGACCCGCTGGGGTTATCGATCGGGACCACAAACTTAGTCGCAGTCCGCGGCGGCAATCCGCCCGTCTCGCGTCGCGCCATGTTGACTCTTTTCCCCGACCGCGCGCCGGAATTAGGCCTGCCCCAGGAAGATCCAGATAACCCGGATGCCGAGGACACCGGAACGCTGATGACCGGTTTTGTCGAGCGGGTCGGCGGGTCGAAGCCCCTGAAGTCCGCCGACGGCTCGACCCATGACCCGTCGCTGTTATTGGTCGAGGCGCTGGATGCGTTGATCAACGAGGCCGGTGGGGAAGCCGCGACCTCGAACATCACGATGGCCATTCCGGCGCACTGGGGTTCGGATGCGTTGCGCGGCATGCAAGCCGCGCTGAACACCCACGCAGACTTCGTCCACGGCGGTATCGCGCCGCGGCTGGTCCCGGACTCCGTCGCGGCGCTGACCGCACTGAACTCCGATTCCCGCCTGCCCGCCAAGGGCGTTGTCGCGCTGCTGGATTTCGGCGGAAGCGGCACCAGTATCACCCTGGCGGACGCCGCCTCGGACTTCACCCCGATCGTCGACACGCTGCGTCACGAAGGTTTTTCCGGCGACCTGGTTGACCAGGCGTTGATGCTGCACGCCCTGGACAACGCGGGCCACGGCAGCGCCGTCGATCCCGCCAGCACCGCGGTCGTCGGGCAGTTCGCGGGCCTGCGCCACGAATGCCAACTGGCCAAGGAGCGGTTGTCCAGCGAAAAGACGACCGAACTGGCCCTGGACCTGCCCGGTCAGCACACCCGCTTGAAGATCAGTCGAGGCGAGCTCGACCGTTTGATCGAAGAGCAGCTCGACGGCGTGCTCGCCGCGTTCGATGACATGTTGCGCCGCAACAGGATTCGCGGTAAAGACCTGGCGGCTGTTGCGATGGCCGGTGGTACAGCCAAGATTCCCCTTGTCGCCCAGCGCCTTTCGGCGCACACCAAGGCCTCGGTGATCACCGCCGTGCAGCCGGCGCTGGCAACGGCCGTGGGTGCGGTCAAGCTCTCGGCCCGCCAACCGATGGCGCAGCAGGACCGGGAACGCGAGGAGACGACGATCGCGACGCTGGTGGGCGCTGCCACCGGGAGTTTCGCGACGTCGACCACCGACGCGGTCGGCACCCCCACCGGCGCGTTCACGGCGTCGACCGGGACGTTCGACATCCCCACCGCCGGAGCGCTTTTCGACGACCCCTCGGAACGCTTGACGGAGCTGGCCTGGTCGCAGGCCGACGATTCCGACGACGAGCCCGTGGCGTACACCGGCGAGCCGTACGAGATCGACGACAACCGTGCGACGCCGTCGCAGCTGATGCAGCTGCCGAGGGTCGAGCCGATCGACCCGGTGCGGACCCGCGGAACGCGGCTACCCCAGCTGTTTTTGGGGCTGGCGGCGCTGGTGTCGATGGTCGCGATCGGCGGGGTTGCCTTCACGTTGACCAGTAGCAACCGGGCGCCGACACTGCCGAGCAGCAGCACCCCGGCGCCACCGGCACCGCTGAGCTCCCAGTTGCCGTCCTCGAGCCCGGTTCCGCCGCCTCCGCCGCCCAGCAGCGAAGCGCCGCCGCCCCCGCTGCCCAGCAGCGAAGCGCCCCCGCCGCCGGCTCCGGTCGAGACGTACGTGCCACCGCCTCCGCCGCGCACCACGGCGCAGGCCACCACGACGACTGTGCCCCAGCCGACGACCACGACGCCGCAGGCGACGAGCACGACCCCGAGCACCACCCCGAGCACCACGCCGCCTCCGCCGCCCCCGCCGTCGAGCACCTCCACGGCGCCGGCGATGACGACGACCTACTTGAATCTGCCGTTCGTGCCGGTGCCGATCCCAGTGCAGGTTCCCGACGGCCAGGGCGGGGCCCAGCAGCAGCCACAAAACTCCTACCAGCAGCAGAACCCGTACCAGCAGAGCCCCTACCAGCAGAATCCGTACCAACAGAACCCGTACATGCCGCAGAATCCCTACGCCGGTCCGGGATACGGCTACTGAGTCGTGGCGTAAGCCCGTCGAAATGCGCACACTGGGTGTATTCGGTGTGAGCAGCCAGGAGGCCGCAATGGACGACAACGGTCGGTTCGGATTCGAGCCGGAAGACTTCGAACACATACTCCGCGACGCGACCGACGGCCTCCGCGACGCATTCGAGGGAGTCGGCCGGTTCTTCACCATGCCCAGCGACCGGGCGGGGTGGTCGTCGGTCTTCGAAGACCTCGCGCGGCGCACCCGCACCAGGCCGGAAACCGCTGGCGAAGCCGGTGACGGGGTGTGGGCGATATACACAGTGAGCGCCGACGGCGGTGCCCGCGTCGAGGAGGTGTACGCCACCGAACTCGACGCCCTGCGGGCGAACCAGAACAACACCGACGCCACCCGGAAAGTGCGCTTCCTGCCCTACGGCATCGCGGTCAGCGTCCTCGACAATTCCGAGGAGACGTCGTAAGCCATCTCTGCGGCACGTCCGCGTTCGTTACGCAACAATGGGGAACATGTCCCAACGCCTGATCGGTCGTTTCCTTTTCGCAGCACTGGTTACCGTCGGCCCATTGTCGAGTGCGCCCATACCGATCGCCGCTGCGCAGCCATGTCCCGATGTCGAAGCGGTGTTCGCCCGCGGCACCAGCGAGCCGCCCGGCGTCGGCAGCGTGGGGGAGCCGTTCGTTGCTGCGTTGCGGACCGCGATCGGTCCCAAGTCGCTGGATGTGTACCCGGTCAACTACGAAGCCAGCAGTGACTTCTCCGACAAGATCCAGTTCGCCCAGAGCGTCGTCGACGGCATCAAGGACGCCGGTAGCCACATCGAGGCCACGGCGGCGAACTGCCCCAAGACCCGGATCGTGCTTGGGGGATTCTCCCAGGGCGCGGTGGTGGCCGGCTTCGTCACGTCGGCAAAAGTCCCGGATGGCATTCCCGCGGAGTACGTTTCGTTCCTGCCTAAGCCGATGCCATCGGAGATCGCCAACCACGTCGCCGCGGTCACGCTGTTCGGTGAGCCCTCGCCGCAGTGGCTGCAGAACTACGGCGCGCCGCTGGTCACCATCGGCCCGCTGTATGCCCCCAAGACACTCGCGCTGTGCGCCGACGGCGACACCATTTGCAACGGCGATCCCGGCGGCCTGCCGAGCTTCGCCCACGCCTCATATTCGGTGAACGGAATGACCCAGCAGGCCGCGGATTTCGCCGCCAGCCACTTGCAGTGATCAGTCGGGCTGGCTCGCCATGATCGTGGCGAACAGCTCGGCCATCTCGTCTCCGGGTCCGCCAGGCACGGAATAACCGGTCTCGTCGCGGATCTCGTCGAGGTGATCGCGCACCTGCTCGGGTGACAGTGCAGGACTGTAGAAGCCCTTCGTTCTGCCGATGAAGAACCGGGCGACGTGCCCGGCGCCGACGGTGTAGATCTCACCGGAGACCGGGCAGTCCCGATGCGTCAGGAACGCCGCCACCGGTGCGACGAGCGATGGATCGAGCTTCTGAAGATATTGCGCCACAAGCTCATCCAAGACGGCCTGGGCAGCCGGGTCGTCGTGCTGACCGGCTCCCTCGAGCGACTGCGCCAGCATCCTGGTGTAGGCGATCGGGGCGATCGCATTGACCTTGATATTGCGGTCGGCGCCCTCGGCGGCGAGTACCCGGGTGAGGCCGACGAGACCGGTCTTGGCGGCGCCGTAGTTGCTCATCCGTTCGGCCCCAAGCAGTCCGGCGGCCGAGCAGGTGTTCAGGATGCGTCCGTAACCCTGTTCCCGCATCAGCTTCCACGCCGGCCGGGTCACGTTGAACGCACCCTTGAGATGCACATCCAGCAGCGGATCGAGCCGGTCCGCGGTCATGTCTTCGAACGCGGCGTCGCGCACGATGCCGGCGTTGTTGATCACGATGTCCACCCGGCCCCACGCGCCGAGCGCCGTATCGATGATCGCCTGTCCGCCTGCGGGTGTGGCCACCGTGTGGGTGTCGGCGACGGCGTCGCCGCCCTGTCGGCGGATTTCCTCGACGGCGGTGCACGCGGCGTCGGTGTCCGCGCCCGAACCCGTCACCGAACCGCCGGTGTCGTTGACGACGACCCGTGCGCCGCGTGACGCCAGCAGCATTGCGTAGTGCAAACCCAAGCCGCCGCCGGCGCCACTGATCACGGCGACCTGGTCGTCGAACCGCATATCGTCGCTCACCAGGTGACCGGTAGTTCTTTCATGCCATAGATGTCGGCGTCTTTGAATTGCAACTCGCCCGCCGGGACCGCGAGTCGCAACCCGGGGACCCGGCGCGCCAACGTCGAGAATGCCACCTGCATTTCGACCCTCGCGAGGTTGGCGCCGATGCACTGGTGGGTGCCGTAGCCGAATCCCAGATGCCCGCGGACATTTCGCTCGATGTCGAGTTTCTCGGGGTCGGTGGCGAACTCGGTGTCCCAGTTGCCGGCGGGCAGGTTCATCAACACCCGCTCCCCGGCACGGATCAACTGGCCCCCGATGGTCAGATCTTCGATCGCGATGCGGTCCACCTGCGCATGCACGATCGTCAGATAACGCATCAGTTCCTCGACCGCGCGGGCGATGACAGCGGTGTCATCGGTCTGCCCCAGTATCTTGAAGATCTCCGGATGCTCAAGCAGCGCAACGGTTCCCAACGAGATCATGTTGGCGGTGGTTTCATGGCCCGCCTGCATCATGATGACGGCGTTGACGGCCACGGTGTCGTTGTCGAGCTGGCCGGTCGCGACGTAGTCGGTGACCAGACGGCTGATCAGGTCGTCGCCGGGCTCGCGGGCCTTGCGTGCCACCAACTCCTGAATGTAGACGTACATCTCGGCGAAGCCCTGAACCCGTTCCTCTTCGGTGGAATTGACATCCAATCCCGCACTGGTGTTGTGCTGAAACAGCTCGAGGTCTTCCGGCGGGACACCGAGGAGCAGCGCGATCACCAACGAGGGCACGGGCAGGCCGAAGTCGCGCACGATGTCGGCCGGCGGCCCGGCGTCGATCATCTTGGCCAGGTAGTGATCGACCAGTTCTTGAATCTGCGGCCGCATCGCTTCGCAACGTCGGAAGGTGAACTGGCTGGTCATCATGCGCCGCAGCCGATGATGCTCGGGATCGTCGATGCGCGCGAAGATGACTGGCGTGCTCTCCCCGCTCGACGGTCGGATCAGGTTGGGGAGCGTATCGGCGGACAACCGGGGATCGACCAACGCCGCGCGGATGTCCTGGTAGCGGCTGACACTCCAGACCTGCTGGCCGTTCCAGACCGCCCGCCGCAGGCCGGGTTCCTCGCGCCAGTTCTCGAATTCGGCGGGCGGTGCCAGCGGGCACTGCGCGGCGCGCGGCATCGGAATCACGGGCAGATCAGAAGTCGTTGTGGTCACCGGCGTCCTTATTAAATGTCAGTTGGCTGCCAATTACACCGAGCGTAAAACTCGGCTTACTGGCAGTCAACTGTCAGTTAGGCTTGGGGTCATGACGGCGGTAAGCGACCGGCCGTTGCGTGCCGATGCCGCGCGCAATGCCGAGCGGATCCTGCGGGCCACCCGGGACGTCTATGACGAACTCGGGCCGGAGGCGCCCATCGAGGCGATCGCCCGCCGGGCCGGCGTCGGCGAGCGCACGCTGTACCGCAGGTTTCCGACCAAGGCCGAGCTGGTCCGGGCCGCCCTGGACCAGTGCATCGCCGAAGACCTCACGCCGACCATCGAGGCGGCCCGTCGCGCCACCGACCCGCTGGCGGGCGTCGCCCTGCTGATTGACGCGGCCATCTCGCTGGGCGCGCGCGAACACCATCTGTTGACCGCCGCGCGCAGGGCCGGATCCCTGACCTCGGACGTCTCGACCGCGCTCATCGACGCCCTCACCGAGCTCGTCGAGCGTGGCCAGCGAGCCGGGGTCATCCGGGCCGACCTGGCGGCCGCCGACCTGCCGCGGATGCTCGCGATGCTCTACACCGTGTTGCAGACGATGGACGCCGGCTGCGACGGCTGGCGCCGCTACGTCGCGTTGATGCTGGACGCGATATCGGCCGGTGAACGGCGACCGCTGCCGGAGGTCGCCACGTTGCGTTTCGAGCCGGAATCGAGCAGCTGGCCGATCTAAAGCAGGTGCTTCACCTGCGGCGTCGTTATCTGTTCGTGACTAATTTGCAATTACCTCGTAAGCTTCGGCGGTGCCTCGTCACAAGTTAGCCAGCGGTAGGCGTAAATCGCCGGTAGTGATGGCTGCGGTTGCCGCTCCGCTCGCCGTCATCTTTGCCCTCGGTGGGAGCGCCCACGCCGAGGACCATCACGGGAAGGCCGCTTCGGTAACGGACGACGCCATGCCGTGTTGCCAACTGCAGCTGACGGCCGCCGCGCCGATGGCGTCCTCGTGGTCCGGGCCCGCTGTGCAGACCGGTGGCGCTGCCGCCGAGACGGCGGCCGCATCACGCGCCTCACGCTGGCACGTCGCCGCCAAGAACGCCCCGCAGGTGCTGATCGCCGACGTCGCTCCGGAACGTGGCCTTCAGGTCAAGACGATCCTGGTGGCCCGCACCATCAGCGCCATCTTCCCGGAGATCACGAACATCGGCGGCGTCCGGCCGGACTCCCTGCCGTGGCACCCGCGGGGCCTGGCGATCGACATCATGATCCCCAACCCGTCCAGCGCGGCCGGCATCGCACTCGGTAACCAGATCGTCTCGTTCGCGCTCAAAAACGCGGACAAGTTCTCCCTGCAGGATTGCATTTGGCGCGGGACGTACTACACGCCCAGCGGCCCGTCGGGGTCCGGCTACGGCCACTACGACCACGTGCACATCACCACGCACGGTGGGGGATATCCGACCGGCGGCGAAGTCTACATTCGCTGACGTGGAGCGTTAAGTCGCAGGCTCGCAACGCTTTCGATGCCGTTTTGTGATGTAACGCATCAAACATCAAGGGCTGGTGTGGATTTCGGCTGACCGCTATGCTTACCTGGACATTCTTTGGTCGATTGTCCAACAAACCGGACGAAACGTCTCTATTTGGAAACGGTGCGGTGCGGCGTGGTGCGTGTTGAACATGGGTCCACTAAAAAAGAGGTGGCCGTAAGAAGCGGTTGCGGTGCGGCTGCACCGGTGTTGATCTGCGGGTAATGCCCGGGTTGGAAGAGAGAGTTGACGTCGATGACAGCCTTCGTCCGATGCAGTATCAAAGTTGTTGCCGGCGTTGGATTATGCGGCGCCGCGATAGCGCTGAGTCCGCTTGCCGAAGCCGTCCCGCTGAAAACGGGTGGCGGCGCATGCATGTACCCCGCGACCGGTGAAGTCGGTGCACCAGCTGCTGTGCCGTGCGCGCCTGCGGGCGCTGCGGTGACTGACATGGCCGGTGCGCCGCTGCCCGTCGGTGCTCCCGTCCTCGGCGGGGCACCGATACCGGGCGGACTTCCGTTCCCGGCCGGCGCCCCGGTGCCCGCAGGCGCGGGAGCCCCACTGCCAGTTGCGGTTCCGGCTGGTGCCCCACTGATTGCGTTGGGCGGCGTGCCCGGTGCGCCGATCGTGGACATGGCCGGTGTCGCGGGTGGGAAGGGTGCGCCGACGTCGTCGGAGCCGACCGGCGGGCCGATGCCCGGCCAGCCGCTGCCGCCCGGCCCAGGCTGAGTGAAGACCAACAAAAAGCCCCCCGCACCGAGCCGGGGGGCTTTTTGTTGCGCTGGACGAACTGCTGGACGAAAAGGCGTACGCCCCTTATTCCTTGACTACCACCGGGTCGCCGACCTTGGCGGTGTTGAAGTACCACTCGGCGTCGGCGGGGCTCAGGCTGATGCAGCCGTGGCTGACATTTTCGCGGCCGAGCGCGTTAACGGCCCATGGTGCCGAATGGACGAACAGCCCACGGTTGCTGATCCGGGTGGCGTACTCCACCGGGGTCTTGTAGCCCTCGGGATCGGTGATCGGAACTCCGACGCTGCTCGAATCCATAATCACGGTGCGCTCTTTCGACAACACCGTGTAGACGCCAACCGGCGTGGGAAAGTGAGGCCGGCCCATCGAGGCGGGCATGACGCCTGGTTCGCCATAGTGTGGTTGGTGGTGTGGTGTCGGCAGAGGTTGCGATGGCCCGCTCGCAACACCGTCAACGCTGACCGTGAACGTGTGGTCGGAGATGTCGGCAACGCCGAGCACTGCGGGTCCCGTCTTGATCTCCGCTGAGGCGCCGCCCACCGACAATGCAATCGTGCTGTGCGCCGGCCAGAATCGATCTGGAACCCATTGCACGACTTCATTGTTGAGCCACTCGTACTTGCCGGTCATCGATGGCGACGAGGCCACGCGAACGGATCGCTCCACCGCATGCCGGTTGATCACGGGTGAGCGGAACGTGATGATGACCGGGTGTGCGACACCCACGATCTCGCCCGCTGTCGGACCGATCGAGGCGATCGGGAATCGGAACGACTGGTCCGACGCGGCCAGGCTGACGCCCGACGGGCCTGCGACGACCGATGCGGCGGTGCCAGCCGCCACCAGAACAGACCGAAAAACCGCGCGCATCAACCAATTCCTTTGGTAGACCAAGTTGTAAAAGTGATCCTAGGCGGGTCCGGAATGTTGGACCCGTAAGGGCGCGTTAGCAATTCGGTAAAGCATCGGTCACGTTTCGGCTACAGCCTGCGAGAACGCAGCGCAGCGTCTCAGCGAGCGCGCGCCTCACCAGAGCTGGCCTGGCCCACCGAGTTTGGATCACCGTCGTTCGCAGCGTCGTCGGCCGGCACGAAGTGACCGAAAAGCCCGGTGACCTGGAGGACTCGATCCAGGAACGGGGGGCGGCGGACGAGATGGAGTTCGATGCCCGCTTGCGTGGTTCGGCGGTGCAGGAGCAGTAGACCCGACAGCGCCGCCGAGTCCACGAACGTCGTCTCTCTGAAGTCGAGGTGCAGATCGCTCAGCTCGTTCTGTTGGGTGAGCAATTGCGATCCGACGTCGACGAGTTCGTCGATCGTCTCGTAGTCGAGGTCGCCGGCGATTCGCACGGAAACCGACTGCGGCGCGGTGGTAGTCGTGGTAAACGCAGTGTTCAAGTCGTGAACCTTCCCGGGGTATGGCCGTCGACGGCGGTCAGGTGTGTGCGGCGTGGGGCGGTGATGGCCACGACCGCGATGTCGTCCTGCTGGCCGACCCACTGGGTAGCAAGCATCATGACACGTTCGACCACCGCTGCGGCTGGCACTCCGGCGCACTCGGCCAGCGCCGACGCCAGGCGTTGCTCGCCGAACATGTGGTCGCCGAGCGGGCCGCCACGCGCTTCGGTGATCCCGTCGGTGTAGAGCACGCAGGTCTCGCCGGGCGCCAGCGTCGTCTCGAACGACCGCGCTTCGATATCCGGCAGCGCGCCGACCAGCGTGCCGCCGGTGTCGGCCTGCTCCACCCGTCCGCCGTTGCGAACGATCAGTGGGGGTAGGTGTCCGGCGCTGGTCAGCCGCACGGTCACCGAGCCGTCCCGGTTGGCGACCGACGCCAGCACCAGCGTGGCGAACCGAGCGTGCTCGGTGGACAGCATTGCGCCGTTGAGCAATTCGAGGACGGCCTGGTGATCGGCGGCCAGTGGCGTCAGCGCCTGCAGCGTGTTGCGGATCTTGCCGGTGAGCATCGCGGCCTCGAGACCTTTGCCGCACACGTCGCCGAGCACCACCAGCGTCTCGCCGTCCGGGTCCGCCGCGGGGTGCACGTCGTAGAAGTCGCCGCCGACGACCTCGTAGTCCTCGGATGCCCGATAGGCTCCCGCGAACTCGACCCCGTGCACCGGATGCAACGCCGGAGGCAGCAGGTCACGCATCAGCGTGCGGGTGATCGCGGCCTGCTCGGCGTACAGTCGCGCGGCCGACAATGCCGCACCGGCCCGCGCCGCGAACAGTCCCGCCAGCACCTCCTCGCCGTCGGTGAACTCGCCCTCTTCGGCGTGCCGCAGCAACACCAGCGCGCCCGCCGATACCCCGTGACCGGGCAGCGGGATGATCAGCACCGAGCCGACCGGCCTCGGGAAGCCGGTCGGGATGAGCCAATCCGGCAGCGTCGCGGCGTCGATCCAGCGCGACGGCATCGGCGGGACGCCGTGCAACGCCTCACTGAGACCGGTCACCGAGGCGGGATCCGCATCGACACTGCGCTGCTCCAGCGTGCCGGCGTGGTCGCAGTAGAAGACCGGCATCCGCCGGCCACGACTGGCTGGTGCGACCACGACGGCCGCGTCGGCCAGATCCCGGGCGGCCAACAACGCCGTGGCTTCCCGGCAGCGGTCGACGTTCAGCGACGCCATCAATACCGAAGAGGCTTCGAGCAGAAACTCGGCGCGCTCCTGCTCACGGGTCAGCGCATGCTGGGCCTCACGCAGCACCTGCCCGGCGTCTTCGACCAGCGACCACGCCACGTCTCCGCTGGGCAAGGTCGCGTGGTGGGCTTCGAACTTGCGACCGGCAACCGGGCCGCCGGCGTTAACCGACTCCCGCCGGCCCGACGCCGATGACCGCGCGACGAGCCGCAAGTGGGCCGGCGACAACCAGTCGATCGCGGATTCCAATGGAATGCCCGGTTCGGCGGTCGGAAGCAACTCTTGCGCCGAGGCGCTCAGCGCGCGAATGGCTCCGGTCGGATCAACGAGGAGAGTGGGCGAAGCGACGTGGGTCCAAAGCGATTCGTGGCCGGTTTCAACGTCTACCGGAGCCCCATCGCGCATAACCAAATCGACCTAAAACCTGTCGTGTCTTCTTAACCAACGCCAGCGAGGAGTTTACGCACATCGCTTGTCGCGGCGGAAGCCTTGTTTTCGCTAGAGCTGATCTTGATATTCGGCATCTCTAGTTGAACCGAACTGGCTACGGTCGACACTACTGACAACGGAGGTGTTATGACGGGCAAGATCCCACTGGTCGACTATTTGGTGCTCGACGACGGCGATCCGCACCTCGTCGCGCAGGAATGCGAAAACTGCGGCGCCCGATTTTTCGATCGGCGTAACGCCTGCGCCAGTTGTTTTGCGGCGGAATTCCGGACGGTCGCGGTGCCTCGCGAAGGCACCGTGCGGGCCTTCACCATCGTCACTTTTGCCGCACCCGGCATTCCGACCCCATTCATCGCTTCCGTCGTCGACTGCGACGGCACCCAGGTGCGCGCCAATTTGGTCAACGTCGAGCCCGATCCCGAGCACATCCGCGATGGCATGAAGGTGCGACTCGCGACATTCCCGATCGGCACCGACTCGGCGGGTACCGAGGCTGTCGGCTTCGGCTTCGAGCCCGTGCACTGACGATTCCCAGCAATCAGAAATAAGGAGCAGCCCATGAGCGCCAGTGACGACATTTGGATCCTCGGTATCCGGATGACCAAATTCGGCAAGCACGCCGACAAGGACACGGTCGACCTTGCGGCCGAGGCGGCGACCGGCGCGCTTGCCGATGCCGGAGTGACGATGGCCGACATCGGCGTGATTGCCGCCGGAAATCTGATGGCCGCCAACGCCGGAATTGGTCAGCAGTTGCAAAAGCAGATCGGTCAGACCGGTATCCCGGTCTACAACGTCGCCAATGCCTGCGCCACCGGTGCTACCGCGCTGCGGACCGCGATCATGGCCGTCAAAGCCGGCGAGGTGAAGTACGGCCTGGCGGTCGGGGTGGAAAAGCTGTCCGGCGCCGGGTTGCTCGGCGGTGCCGGCACGAAGAAAAAGGATTCCGACGTCTGGGAGCCCAAAGGCCGTTACGGAGCGGTGGCCCCGGTCGACGGGCGGATCGGCACCGAGTCCATGCCCGGCGTGTTTGCTCAGATCGGCACCGAATACGGCCACAAATACGGGGGCACCAGCTTCGAATTGTTCGCCAAGATCAGCGAGAAAAACCATGCCCACTCGACGCTGAATCCACTGGCCGCATACCAGAAGAAGTTCACCCTCGAGCAGATCATGAACGATGTGATGATCGCCTACCCGAATACGCGGCCGATGTGTTCGGCCAACTGCGATGGCGCCGCGGCCGCGGTGGTGTGCAACGGTGAGACGTTGAAGTCGCTGTCACTGCGGCAGCGCAAGCGGGCGGTGAAGGTTGCTGCGTCGATCCTGACCACCGACCCCTTCGAGGACGGCTGTCAGGTACTGCCGAATGTCAACACGCTGACCCGCAACGCCGCCGCGACCGCGTACGAGCAGGCCGGTATCGGGCCCAGCGACCTCGACCTGGTCGAGTTGCACGACTGCTTCGCGACCGCCGAGCTGGTGCACTACGACAACCTGATGCTGTGCGAAATAGGCGGCGCCGCAGACTTCTTCAATAGCGGGGCGACGTGGCGGGACGGCTCGACACCGGTAAACGTTTCGGGCGGGCTGCAGTCCAAGGGGCATCCCATCGCGGCGACTGGAATTGCGAACATCTGGGAGGTCTGCCACCACCTGCGCGGCGAGGCGGGGGACCGGCAGATCGAGAACGCCAGAGTCGGATTGGCACACGTGATCGGCCTCGGCTCGGCGTGCGGCGTCCACATCCTGGAGAAGTCGGCTGCGTAGCAATTTGCTGGCGAACGGATCGCCTCGTGTAACCATGAGGTATGGCGACTGAGATAGGTCTACGCGAACGCCGTCGCCGGCAGACCAGTGCGGACATCCGTGACGCCGCGGTGCGGCTGGCGCGTGAACGCGGCTTCGACAAGGTGACCGTCGACGAGATCTGCGCCGCGGCCGGAGTCTCGGCGCGCACGTTTTTCAACTATTTCCCGAACAAGGAATCCGCAATCGCCTACGGCCCCGCGGACATACCAGAGGAACTGGTCGAGGAGTTCGTCGCGGCCGGCCCCGCCGCGTATTCGGTGGTATTGGACGAGCTGATCATGCTGGCCGCCCACCATCTGCGGGACATGCCGCCGGACCGCGAACAGGCCGAAACCTGCCTGGAACTCGCCAAGACGACACCCGCCATGCTGTCGGCATTCCTCGCCGATCTGGAGCGGTTCCAGAATCACCTGATCGACATCGTCGCCCGTCGCCAGGGCATGAAGCCGGACGAGGAGATCCCGGCGGTGATCTCGGCGCTGGCTCTGACGGCTATCCGATCCGGCATCGAGCGCTGGACGCAGGGCAAGCCGGAGGACGCCGACGACACGCCGTTGCCGTACGTCGAGCGGGCCGCGGCGCTGGTCAACAGCATTTTCACAAAGTGATTTGACACACTAACTGAAAAACTTGCACAATCTGCAAAACATGCACATGATGTAGCAATGCTCGTGCGGGTGCACCGGGGCGAAACGTACCCGGTGTGCCGGTGTGATGAATCCGTCTGCGACGCAGGCTTATTCGTGCTGCCCGCGATCTGACCGGGAAGGAACCACCTAGGTGCAGTTAGCGAAGGTATTCCGCAACGCTTGGTTACCGCTGCTGATCGTCATGGTCGTCATGGTCGGCGGTTTCGCGGTGACGCGGGTCAAGTCGTTCTTCGGCGCCCACAACACCGGCGCGCTGACCACGACCAAACTCGACGATTCCAAGCCGTACAAGCCGAAGGTCGTCAAGTACGAGATCTTCGGATCGGCCCATCGGGCCAACGTCAACTACCTGGATCTGAGTGCGCAGCCGCAGCGACTGGACGGCGCGCCGCTGCCGTGGTCCTTGACGCTGAGCACCACCGCTCCGTCGGTGTTCCCGACACTGTCCGCCCAAAGCGACGGTGACGTCCTCGGCTGCCGCATCACCGTCGACAACGAGGTCAAGGACGAAAAGACCTCCGACGGTGTGCACGCCCTGACCTTCTGCATGGTGAAATCAGCATGAGCACAAGCTTTTCCGACGCGCACACGGACGAGATCGCCGTCGCGCCCAGGCACTCTGCCCGCGCGAAGATCCCGCATTTCATTCGTACCTTCGCGGTGCCGATCATCATCGGCTGGATCGCACTGATCGCCGTGCTCAATGTGATCGTCCCGCAGTTGGAGGCCGTCGGGAAGATGCGGTCGGTGTCGATGAGTCCGGACGACGCATCGTCCGTGGTCGCCACCAAACGCGTGGGCGAGGTGTTCAGAGAGTACAAATCCAACAGCTCGGTGATGATCGTGCTGGAGGGTCAGAAGCCACTCGGCGCCGACGCGCACGCGTACTACGACCAGATGGTCAAGAAGCTCGAGGCCGACCCCAAACACGTTGAGCACGTTCAGGATATGTGGAGTGACCCGCTGACCGGAGCGGGTGCGCAGAGCAACGACGGCAAGGCGACCTACGTTCAGGTCTACCTGGTGGGAAACCAGGGTGAGGCACTGGCCAACGAGTCTGTCGATGCCGTCCAGCAGATCGTCAGCAGCGTGCCGCCGCCCGGCGGTGTCAAGGCGTACGTCACCGGGCCGGCCGCGTTGACGGCCGATCAGAACATCGCCGGCGACCGCAGCCTGCAGCTGATCGAGACCTTCACCTTCCTGGTGATCATCACGATGCTGCTGCTGGTCTACCGCTCGGTCGTGACGGTGCTGCTCACTCTGGCGATGGTGGTGTTCGAGCTCGCCGCCGCCCGCGGCATGGTGGCATTCCTGGGGTACCACAAGATCATCCTGCTCTCCACGTTCGCCACCAACCTGTTGGTCACGCTCGCGATTGCGGCCGCCACCGATTACGCCATCTTCCTCATCGGCCGGTATCAGGAAGCGCGGTCGGTGGGCGAATCCCGAGAAGACGCCTACTACAGCATGTTTGGCGGCACCGCCCATGTCGTCCTCGGCTCGGGCCTGACCATCGCCGGTGCGACCTTCTGCCTGCACTTCACCAACCTGCCTTATTTTCAGACGTTGGGCATTCCGCTTGCCATCGGCATGGTGGTGGTCGTCGGCGCGGCGTTAACGCTTGGCCCTGCGGTGATTTCGGTGGCGTCGCGCTTCCGCAGCGTGCTCGAACCGCGGCGAACGCAGCGTATCCGGGGGTGGCGCAAGATCGGCGCCCTCGTCGTCCGCTGGCCGGGGCCGGTCCTGATCGCGACCATCGCGCTCGCGCTCGTCGGCCTGCTGACCTTGCCGGGGTATCGGACCAACTACAACGACCGCAACTACCTGCCCGCCGATCTGCCGGCGAACGCCGGATACGCGGCCGCCGATCGGCATTTTTCCCAGGCTCGGATGAATCCCGAGCTGCTGATGATCGAAAGTGACCACGACTTACGGAACTCCTCGGACTTCCTGGTCATCGACAAGATCGCCAAGGCGATCTTCCGGGTGTCCGGCATCGGCCGGGTGCAGGCCATCACCCGGCCCGAAGGCACGCCGATCCAGCACACCTCGATCCCGTTCCAGATCAGCATGCAAGGCGTCACTCAGCAGCTGAACCAGAAATACAACGAAGATCAGATGGCGGACATGCTCAAGCAGGCCACCATGATGGATTCGACGATCAACAGCATGGTCAAGATGCAGGCCTTGACCCAACAGATGTCCGACGACATGCACATCATGGTGCAGAAGATGCACTCCATGACGGTCGACGTTGCCGACTTGCGCGACAAGATGGCCGATTTCGAGGATTTCTTCCGGCCCATCCGCAGCTATTTCTATTGGGAGAAGCACTGTTTCGATATCCCGGTGTGCTTCTCGCTGCGGTCGGTGTTCGACGGACTCGACGGGATCGACGTCATGACCGAGGACATTCAAAGTCTGTTACCCATCATGGACAACCTCGACAAGCTCATGCCTCAGCTGACGGCGTTGATGCCCGAGATGATCGCCAACATGAAGGACATGAAGACCACCATGCTGACGATGTACTCGACCCAGAAAGGGTTGCAGGATCAGCAGAAGGAGTCGCAGAAGAATTCGGCCGCGATGGGTAAGGCGTTCGACGAGTCGAAGAACGACGACTCGTTCTATCTCCCGCCGGAGACCTTCAACAACGCTGAATTCAAGAAGGGGATGAAGAATTTCATCTCTCCGGACGGGCATGCCGTGCGCTTCATCATCAGCCACCAGGGCGATCCGATGACGCAAGAAGGCATTTCGCATATCGACGCGATCAAGCACGCCGCGCAGGAAGCGCTGAAGGGCACGCCGCTGGAGGGCTCGAAGATTTATCTCGGTGGAACAGCGGCGACATTCAAGGACATGGGTGACGGCAGCAACTACGACTTGCTGATCGCCGGAATCGCTTCGCTCTGCTTGATTTTCATCATCATGCTGATCATCACGCGAAGCGTGGTGGCGTCGGCGGTGATCGTCGGAACGGTGTTGCTGTCGCTCGGGGCGTCGTTCGGTTTGTCAGTTCTGATCTGGCAGCACCTGATTGGGATCGAGTTGCACTGGATGGTGCTCGCGATGTCGGTGATCATCCTGCTGGCGGTGGGCGCCGACTACAACCTGCTGTTGGTGTCGCGGTTCAAGGAGGAGATCCACGCCGGCCTCAACACCGGGATCATCCGCGCGATGGGTGGCACCGGATCCGTGGTCACCTCGGCCGGTTTGGTGTTCGCGTTCACGATGATGACGATGGCGGTCAGCCAGCTGACGGTCATCGGACAGGTCGGCACCACGATTGGCCTCGGGTTGCTGTTCGACACGCTGATCGTCCGGTCGTTGATGACGCCGTCGATCGCCGCGTTGCTGGGCAAGTGGTTCTGGTGGCCGCAGGTGGTCCGGCAGCGGCCGAAGCCATCGCCCTGGCCGGCGCCCGTCGAGCGGGAGAACCTCGTAAACGCTTGATGCGTCAGTGAATCCGAGCGCTGCCGCCGAGACCGATCTCCAGGACGCTGCCGGTGATGACTCCGGGGTCGGTGACCAGGTAGAGCACGCCGCGGCTGACGTCTTCGGGCTGCAGCCACGGCTTCGGGATCGGGTTGGCCTTCATCATCCGGCGCACCAGGTCGTCGGGGATGTCTCCGGCGTCGGGGCCGCCGGCGGGTTGCACCATCGGCGTCTGCGTGGTGGTCGGGCAGACGACGTTGATCGTCACACCCTCCTTGGCCACCTCCAGGGCGGCGGACTTGGCCAGGCCGATGACGCCCCACTTGGTGGCGTTGTAGGCGGCCAGGTCCGGGATGCCCATCCGGCCACCCATCGACGAGGTGACGACGATGCGGCCGAAGCGCTGCTGTCGCATCACCGGTATGGCCGCGCGCAGGGTGTGGAACGCGCCGGTCAGGTTGGTGTCGATCAGCTGCTGCCACACCCCGTCGCTGACCTCGTCGAGGGGTCCGGTGCTGACGATGCCGGCGTTGGCCACCACGATGTCGAGGCTGCCCAAGTCGGCGACGGTCTGCGTGACGGCGGCGTTGACCGCGGCGCCGTCGCGCACGTCCAGGGTCAACGGCACACAGCGCCGGCCCAGTTCCTCGACCAGCTTGGCGGTCTCGCGCAGGTCATCCTCGGTGCCCAGCGGGTAGGTCAGGTCTGTCATCGCGCCCGGAGCGTCGGCGACCACGACGTCGGCTCCCTCGGCGGCCAACGCCAACGCGTGCGCGCGGCCCTGCCCGCGGGCTCCGCCGGTGATCAAAGCAACGCGTCCATCCAATGCACCCATAGCGGACGAAGTTACCAGCCGGGTAATTGCCTGAGGCGGGCTTTAATTCGCGGTAGCCAATTCCCGTGACACCGCATCGAATGCGTGCAGCGTGTCCAGCATGTGCGGCTCGTGCGAGTGTCCTTGCGTGGAAACCTTCGCGGCGACGATCTCTGCGGCGCGGTTGACATAGATCATCTGGCCGCACATGCCCAGGCACAAGACAACGTCGCTGCCGGGATAAGGAATCCACATCTGATTGCGGTACATCCCGCCGGGCAGGTCGGTGTTGTCGGGACAGGCGGCGAACGCCTGGCGCGAGTCGGGACCACCGTGGAGCGTGTCGGCGACCCAGGCCGCCGGCAGCACCTGCTGATCGGTCAACGA
Source organism: Mycobacterium sp. (assembly GCA_035606475.1). GTDB lineage: Bacteria > Actinomycetota > Actinomycetes > Mycobacteriales > Mycobacteriaceae > Mycobacterium. The sequence continues at coordinate 24,716 of DATNFI010000218.1, forward strand.
GACACCGTCCCGCAGAAATAGCGACCCGAACCGGATCATGTCGGTAAGACAGGCGCTGACGCCGCCGTCGAAAAATCCGGTGCCGGCCGCGTCCACGCCGATGGAGGCGTCGCGCCGGGCGCCGATGCGGCTCCAGAGCAATTGCGACATCAGTTCCGGGATCCGTTGACCGGCGACGACTTCGCAGATCCAGCCGAGGACGTCGGTGTCGCACGAGCGATACGCGAATGGTCCACCGGGTGCCGACTTTCGCTGCAGGGTCAGCAGATAGTCGTAAAGCGTGGACGGGACACCCGCACTGGTTCTGGGCTGCCACCCGACCGCTTGTTCGAGGGCGTGTATCTCGGCGCCGGGGTCGAGGTAGTCGTCCGAGAACGCGATGCCCGACCTCATGTCCAGCAGATTGCGGACCGTGGCGCCGGCGTAGCCGCAGTGAGCCAGCGCCGGAACGAACGCCGTGACCGGCGCCTCCAGCTCGATGACGCCGTCGCCGTGCAGCGCGCCCACCACCGCCGCCAACAGCGACTTGCTGACCGAGAACACCAGATGCCGGGAATCGATCCCCATACCGCCGAAATACTCTTCGGCCACCATCGAACCGCGGTAGGCCACCGCCCACCCGTCGGTCGCGGTGGCGGCCATCACCGCCCCGACGGTGGTCGCCGGCCCGCTGGTGGTGGTCACCGGAATTTCGGCGAGCGGGGTGCCGGCCACCGGCAGCTCGGCCACCGGATCGCTGCCGCGCGAGATCACCGCGGTTGGTACCAAGTCTTCGACGTGCTGGAACGACCAGTGCGAGTAGGGCGGCGACAGCCAGTTCTGCAGTGAAATGCCGGCCGGGAGATCGGGCGTAGGTTCGGTCACGCCCGTGCGACGAGCCGCGAGACGATCGGTGACGCCGGTGCCAGGGGTGTCGAGACGAACTTGGCCTTCATGCCCTTGACCCAGCGCTGGCAGCGTTCGGTGAGCCGATAGTCGTCGGTCTGTAGGTGTCCGCGGGTGACGAGCACACCGAGTTGAGCGCCTTCGGAGCGCAAGTCGCCGGGCGCGGCCACTCGCATGTAGAAGGCCTCGGAGCCGTCGAGCAGCGTTGCCCAGTCGTTGGCGGGCCGGGCAAAGGAGGTGCGACCATCGTCATCGATGCGCCATACGCCGGTGCGTGGCGTCGCAGTGAAAAGCTCGATATCCGTTGAGGTTTCGTTGATGATTACCTGGCTCCAGACCTCGTCCTCGCCATAGCCACGCTCCCAGCGTGAGTTGATCTCATCAATGTCGAGCTCGTACTCCACGTCCATGTACTCGAGCAGGTGAAAGAGGAACAGCGGCATGTCGGCGTAGGCCTCGGTGGTCAGGTTCGTCATGGGGCTCGCGCCGGACAGCCGCGGGTTCACTTCGCCGAGGTAGAGATCGTCGGAATCCAGATCGTGCAGCAGATCCACTTCGAAATAACCGCGGTAGCCCTCGCGGCTCAGGATGTCGCCCAGCTTTCCGACCATTTCTCGCGCGGCGTGCGTCTGGTGCGGGGGTAGGACCTCGCGCCAGATGTCATTGCCGCACCAGCTACCCCGGTACGGAGTCAGCTCCGAATAGCCGACGAGACTCGTCATCGCGGGGCCGATGACGGTGCCATGGCGGGTCACGGCGCCCTCGATGCACACCTCGACATTGCGGATGCGCTTCATGACTTTGAATTCCGGCTGCCCGGTCAGGTCACCGGCGTGCTCGTCCCAGTCGCGCTGACCGTGCACGAAGAACGTCCCGCTGCCGGCGTTGCCATAGGGGATCGAGATGACCAGGTCATCTCCCAATCCGGCGCTTTGCGCGAGCGCCAGTAGCTCGTCGTAGGAGCCGGCCCGTCCCATCACGTGCGGCACGCTTGGTATGCCTGCGTCGTCGGCCAGGCGCGTCATGATGGTCTTGGAGCCCAGCCGGTTGCGCAGTTCCACCGAGGGGTGCATGACCTCGAGGCCGGCCTTGCGCGCGAGGGCCTGGGTTTCCTCGTTGAGCATCACAAAGCAGGCCTTGGCGCCGGGCCCTCGGCCCGCGATGAAGTCCAGCGTCTCAGGGTCGGTCAGCAGGTGGTTGCAGACGTCGCCCATCGAGTCGAAATCGAGGCGGTCGCGCCGCCGCGGCACGAACACGCGCGAGTGTATGCCCTCGAAAGAGTCAAAGTAGGTGAGGTAGAAGAAGTTTCGTATCCACCGGTCGATGCCGAGCAGGTTGAACGGGGTGGGGGAGATGAAGTACAGCGGCACCTGGTTGGTGTGGAAGAACGCGCGAATATCTGATAGGCCGTTGAGGGTGGCCCGCGGCTCGGATGCCATCACTACACCAATACCTTCATCGCACCAGTGTGCACGCGTCGATGGCTGTGTCGACCCATGTCGAGCAATCAGGTCGGCGACGGCAGTTAGCGGGTGGTGGCGATGTGGTGAAGCAAGTCTCGTGCCGCCCCGGCGGGCGGATTCTGGGCGCCCATCCAGATCGCCCGCAGGTCGCGCCGCAAGTCGAGACCGGCGACCGGAACCGCGCGCAGGCGACCACGGCAGCGGTCGGTCGTACTCGTCGTATTCCAGCTGTACGAGCGGGTACATGGTCAACGAGCGGTTGATCAGCAACGAGACCTACCCGGTGCGACCCGAAACCGTGCTGCCCGACGAACCAGGGCATCTCGGCTAACCCGCGGTGCGGGAGAGATAGCGTCACCGCTCAGGTGTCGCGACGCTCTCTCGGATCCGGTTGAGCCCGATGAATTTTCGGCCCGCTTGTCGGCGGTTGCTGCCCCCAACGCGGTGGCGGTGCGGCGACATTGCGTTGACCGGGGTCGCCGGGTCGGAAGATTCGGGGCGCCCGGGTTGATAGCTGTTGTGTCGCGTCCTCATGCCCGGAGCCGACGTCTATCCGGCGCGTGGGCTGCTCGGCTGGACGATGGATCCGCGGCGGGGGAGTTGACTGTTGCCGCAGGGGGGCGGTTGATTCTGCTGCGCCTGGAGTGCGGAGTCGCGTTGTCTCCGCGTCCACGACTTCGGGCCGGCCCTGGTTGTCCCCCTTGCCCTTAGCGGGCGGGCGACGTTGTACGAAGCGGGCGGTGATGATGGCCACCACGAGAATGCACAGGGCTAGCCCGCTGAGCGCCGCATCGAATGTGCTGGTGACCTGCTGGGCAAGATTGTTTCCGTACACCGGGTTGCCGGCCCCGGCTGGCGTACCCGCAATTCGGGGGGCTAACGCGACGCCCAGCACGATGCGAGAAACGCTGAGCACCAGGAGAACTCCGCACAGAGATGAGATGACGGCGACCTGGAGAGAGCGGCTGACGAGGTTTCTGCGAAGCCAAATCGCAAGCGCCGCGGTCACTACATCGAAGGTGGCCATCGCCGTGTTGTTGTACGGCGAGCGGGACAGATGCAAAACGGCGGCAACGATCACGTCGGTTGCCCTCATCAGCACGGAAGCCAGGCACCAAACAGCTATCAGTAGCAAGCCTTTTCGTGCGGCTAGTCGCCAGACACCGCGGTCGATCTGCTGATCGGTTGCCACACTGAGCAGGGTCAGCGGCCCGAATATGGCTGCGGCCGCAACCCACGCCAGGTAGCCCTCGAATCCCACCCCCGCCGTTGACGTGTTTTGTGCGATGCCATGAAATCCGTCGATCTCGCGGCCAAAGGGAAGAATCCAGACGACAACACCAGCGGTCAGTGTGGACGCTCCGAGTGCTGTGGTCGCCAGCCGAGACGACCTGCTGGCGCTCTGCAGAATCCATCTGGCTGCCACGACGACGGGGACCAACGCCACAACGCCGTACACCGCCGCCGTCGCAATGATTGCCACACTCTGTGTGCCGAAGCCAGCTGAGCCTGGCAACGCAGCTTTTGCCCGCCAGAACAGGTTGAACAAAACAGCCAGCGCCGCAAGGGCTATCGACGTGTAGCCCACGATTCGAGCCGACATCGGCCACTTTCGAAGGCTGCCGTCGTCGGTGGCTGTGCCAGTGATCGTCGGCTGCGCACCCAACAACGCGCCGCTGAGTCCGAGCCATCCGCCGGGACCCACGCCACCAGGTACATTGCCGCTGCCGCCATATCGGATGGTCTGTACGACGTCGAAACCGACGAAACCCGCTACCAGCAACAGGTATGGCGCGTTGAGCGCCACTCGGAGTCGATCGGCGAGGCTGTCGCCCGGGCGTGTGCCGATCACATAGCTCACCGTGATAGCTGCCAGCGAAAGCACCGTCACCACAGCCAGCAGCGCAAACACCGCACCGCTGCTATGCGGGATGCCGATACCGAAGTACACGTTCCATGGGAAGAGGGGCGCGCTGATCAACAGCACGCCGGCGAGGACGTCGCGGCCGACTTTCCACCGCTTCGCCGAGGGCTCGTCCGTAGCGGGGTGTCTCGGGGGCGGCGGTGCGCCCTGCCCAGCTGAGAGACGTTGGGTGGCGAACTCCTGGGTGGCCGGGTCATCGTGCCTTTGGCTCACGAGATCTCCCTGGA
>DATNFI010000219.1:0-6674 GCA_035606475.1 Mycobacterium sp.
GAGTTGTTGGCCCATCGCAGCGACGTCGTGGAGCGGTCGCCGACCAACACGATGGTCTCGGCGGCGCGACCCAGCTTGGCCGCGGCCTCCAGCGCGAGATCGATGACCTGCTGCGGGCCGATCACAGCCCACCCTCCGTCCGAGTGTTGAGCACGTTGACACCGCGGAACAACGCCGACGGGCAGCCGTGGCTGACCGCGGCCACCTGTCCCGGCTGGGCCTTGCCGCAGTTGAACGCTCCACCGAGCCGCCACGTCGACCGACCACCGACGGCGTCCATCGAATTCCAGAAGTCGGTGGTGGTGGCCTGGTAGGCGACGTCGCGCAGTTGGCCGTCCAGGCGGCCGCCGCGGATCCGGTAGAACCGCTGACCGGTGAACTGGAAGTTGTAGCGCTGCATATCGATTGACCACGACCGGTCGCCGACGATGTAGATGCCGTCATCGACCCGGGCGACCAGGTCGTCGGTGCTGAGGTCGTCGGGGCCGGGCTGCAGCGAGACGTTGGCCATCCGCTGGATCGGCACGTGATGCGGCGAATCGGCGTACGAGCAGCCGTTGGACCGGGACTTGCCCAGCCGCTGCGCGAACACCCGGTCGAGTTGATAGCCGACGAAGATCCCGTCGCGCACCAGATCCCAACTCTGGGCGGCCACGCCTTCATCGTCGTAACCGATGCTGGCCAAGCCGAATTCGACAGTGCGATCAGCGGTGACGTTCATGATCGGCGAACCGTAGCGCAACGTGTTGAGCTTGTCGGGAGTGGCGAACGAGGTGCCCGCGTAGGCCGCTTCGTAGCCGATGGCACGGTCGTATTCGGTTGCGTGGCCGATGGATTCGTGGATGGTCAGCCACAGGTTGGTCGGATCGATCACCAGATCGGTCGGCCCGGCCACGACGCTCGGGGCCTTGATCTTTTCGGCCAGCTGCGAGGGCAACTGAGCCAGCTCGTCGGTCCAGTTCCACACGTCGTCGTCGGTCAGCGCCTCCCAGCCACGGCCCATCGGCGGGGCGAGTGTGCGCATCGAGTCGAAGCCGCTGCCGCCACTGTCGACGGTGACCGCTTCGAATCGGGGCTGCACCCGCACCCGCTGCTGGGTGATCGACGAGCCGGCGGTGTCGGCGTAGAAGGTCTGCTCCTTGACCGACATCAGGCTGGCCGATACGTGGTTGATGCCGTCGGCGGCCAGCAGCCGCCCGGAGTACTCGTCGAGCACGGTGATCTTGTCGGCCAACGTCACGGTGAACGGGTCGATGCGATAGCTCGACACCCAGGTGGCGTCGGCGTACACCGGCTCGGGCGCCAGCTCGACGCGGTCGGTGTTCAGCGCGGCCAGTGTGCGGGCCACCGCGACCGCGCGCCGTGCGGTGTCCGCGGCCACCTCCGGGGACAGCTCGGCGTGCGACGCGAAGCCCCAGGTTCCGTCGACCACCACGCGGACCGCCAGGCCGATGTCGCGGTTGAGCACCGCGGTCTCGAGTTCGCCGTCGCGCAACTGGATCACCTCGTTGACCAGCCGATGAATTCGCAGGTCGGCGTGGCTGGCCCCGGCCGCGGTGGCGGCGGCCAGCGCGGCGTCGGCCAACTCGGGGCGCGGCAGGCTGAGGAAGTCGGCATCGATCCCCCGGTTCGGTGTCACGACAACACCGTATCGAGCGGCTTTAATACCCCTATGAGTGACGCGTCCGGACGCCGATCGGCGGCGCTCGGTTACGCCTTGATCGCCCCGAGTCTGTTCGGCGTCGTCACGTTCATGCTGCTGCCGGTCTTGGTGGTGGTGTGGCTGAGCCTGCACCGGTGGGATCTTCTCGGGCCGATCGAGTATGTCGGAGGCCAGAATTGGCGCTCGGTGCTCACCGACAAGACGTTCGGTAACTCACTGCTGGTGACGATCACGTTCGTGGCGATCGTGGTCCCGCTGCAGACCGTGCTCGGATTGGCGGTCGGAGCGCTGCTGGCCCGCGAACTGCCCGGCAGTGGCATATTCCGCACCATCTACGTGCTGCCGTGGATCAGTGTGCCGCTCGCGATCGCGGTGCTGTGGCGCTGGATTCTGGCGCCCACCGACGGCGCGGTCAGCACGGTCCTGGGGCATCGCATCGAATGGCTCACCGATCCCGGACTCGCGCTGCCGGTGGTGTCGGCGGTCGTGGTGTGGAGCAACGTCGGCTACGTCTCGCTGTTCTTCCTGGCCGGCATCCTGGCCATTCCCGACGAGATCCACGCCGCTGCGCGCACCGACGGCGCGACGTCCTGGCAGCGGTTCTGGCGCATCACCCTGCCGATGTTGCGGCCGACCATGTTTTTCGTACTGGTCACCGGAGTCGTCAGTGCCGCACAGGTTTTCGACACGGTCTACGCGTTGACCGGCGGTGGTCCGCAGGACCGCACCGACCTGGTCGCGCACCGCATCTACGCCGAAGCGTTCGGGGCCGCGGCCGTCGGTCGGGCTTCGGTGATGGCGGTGGTGCTGTTCGCCATCCTGGTCACCATCACCCTTGTTCAGCACCTGTATTTCCGTCGGCGGATCAGCTATGACCTCACTTAAAAAGCCCTCGGCGGCAATGGTTTACATCGGCCTGGCGGTGGGTGCGGTGATCACGCTGGCGCCGTTCGGTCTCGGCCTGCTGACGTCGTTCACCTCGGCGCATCAGTTCGCGACGGGCACGCCGTTGACATGGCCGCGGCCACCGACGCTGTCCAACTATTCCGGCCTGGCCGGTCACGGGTTCGGTCGTGCACTCGCGGTGACCGCGCTGATGACGGCGACCAGCCTGCTGGGGCAACTGACCTCGTCGATATTCGCCGCGTACGCGTTCGCCCGGCTGCGGTTTCCCGGCCGCGACGCGTTGTTCTGGGTGTATCTCGCGACGCTGATGGTGCCGGGCACCGTGACGGTCGTACCGCTGTATCTGATGATGTCGCAGTTGGGGCTGCGTAACACGTTCTGGGCGTTGGTCTTACCGTTCGTCTTCGGCTCCCCCTACGCCATTTTCCTGCTGCGCCAGCACTTCCGCGCCATACCGGATGATCTGATCAATGCGGCCTACCTCGACGGCGCCAACACACTGGACGTGATCGTGCACGTGGTGGTGCCATCCAGCCGAGCGGTGATCGTCACGCTTGCGCTGATCACCGTGGTAGCCGAGTGGCACCACTTCTTGTGGCCGCTGATCATCACCAGCGGCACCAAATGGCAGGTGCTGACGGCGGCGACGGCCGCGCTGCAGTCCCGCTACAACGCGCAGTGGACGCTGGTGATGGCCGCGGTCGGGGTGGCCGTGGTGCCGCTCCTCGTCCTGTTCCTGATTTTCCAGCGGCACATCGTCCGCTCGATCGTCGTCACCGGGCTGAAATGAGCAGGCTCCGGTTCTCTACCCGAGTCACGCTGGCGTGGTTGTTGGTCGCGGTGTTGCTGGCGGCTGCGGCAGTGCTGTTGGACGTGATGGCCCGACCGCCCAGTGGCAAAACCGTTGTGACCGTGCGGCTGTGGGATCAACAGGTCGCCCAGGCGTATCGCCTGTCCTTTGCGGCGTTCATGAAAACCCATCCCGACATCGAAGTGCAGACCGACGTGGTCTCGTATTCCACCTACTTCAATACGCTGCGCACCGACGTGGCGGGCGGCACCGCCGACGACATTTTCTGGCTGTCCAACGCCTATCTCGCCGGATACGCCGACAGCGGTCGACTGCTGGATATCGGCGCGTCCTTTGGGCCCGCGGTGACGTCGACGTGGGAGTCCTCGGTGGTTCAGCAGTTCACCCGGAACGGCACGCTGTGGGCTGTTCCGCAATTGACCGACGGCGGTATCGCGTTGTACTACAACGCCGATCTGCTCGCCGCAGCCGGAGTCGATCCCGCCTCGTTGACGACACTGCGATGGAGCCCCGGCGGCGACGACACGCTGCGACCACTGCTGGCCCGGCTCACCGTCGACGTCGACGGACGTTCAGCGGGCACACCGGGTTTCGATCCCAACCGCATCCGACGCTGGGCGTACAACGCGGCCAACGACGCGCAGGGCATCTATCTCAACTACATCGGGTCGGCGGGCGGCGTCTTTCAGGACGGCGATCGGTTCGCGTTCGACAACCCAGGCGCCATCGAGGCTTTCACGTATCTCGTCGCGCTGATCAACCATGACCACGTTGCACCGCCGGCTTCGGACACCAACGAGAACGGTGACTTTTCCCGTAACCAGTTCGTGGCCGGCAAGATGGCACTGTTTCAATCCGGCACCTATAACCTGGCGGCGATCGCCGGCCAAGCCCCCTTCCACTGGGGCCTCGCCATGCTGCCCGCAGGCCCGAAGGGCCGGGTCAGCGTCACCAACGGCATTGCCGCGGCGGGCAATTCGGCATCGCCGCACCCCAATGCGGTGCGCCAGGTACTGGCCTGGATGGGTAGCACGGAGGGCAACCAGTACGTGGGCCGACAGGGCAGCGCGATTCCTGCGGTCACCGCCGCCCAACAGGCCTATTTCGACCACTGGTTGAGCAAGGGGGTCAACGTCGCACCGTTTTTCGATGTCCTCAACGGCCCGCGCATCGCCGCTCCCGGCGGAACCGGCTACGCCGCCGGGAATCAGGCGATCAAGCCCTATTTCGACGAGATGTTCCTCGGCCGTAGCGATATCGCGGCGACCCTACACCGGGCTCAGGACGCCGCTAATGCCGCGGCACGCCGCTGAAGCCGGTGTGTATCTCGAGTGCGACAGCCGCGGCGCACACCACGACGGTGATCGCAATCGCGATCCAGTCGGCCTGTTTCGGCCGCGACGGATTCGCCGAAATCTGGCCGATGCCACCGCGTGCGGTGATGGCATCACCCATCTCGTCGGCCCGCCGCAGGGTCACCGTGAGGGCCGCGGTAATCAGGTCGACGGCTTCTCGCGCCACCCGCCGGCGGCGCGCCCGGCGGGAGTCCGCGACCCGCTTGGGCCGCAATCGGCGCGCGGCGTGGAGCACCCGGAATTCTTCGATCAGCATCGGGAAGGCCCGCAGCGCAAGAGCGATCGTGGCGGCCCACTCGTCGACGGGTATCCGCAGCCAACGCAGCGGGCGGCCCAAAGTGGCGACCGCAGGCGCTATTTCGGCGACATTGGTGGTCCACGACACCATCGCTCCCAGGCCCAGCAGCACGAACGACAATGTGGTGATCCGCAGAAAATTCAGCAATCCGCCGAGCCCGATCGGGACGCCGGCCAGCTGGACGATCGGGCTGCCGCCCGCGAACGCCGCGGAGAACCCGCCGAGCATCAGCAGAATCCACAACCAGTGCGGCACATTGGGAAGTACGCCGCGTGGGATGTGCGCGAGTCGGGCCGCCGTCAGCACCAGCACAGCCACCAGTCCGATGGCGATCCAGCCCGGGTAGAACGTCAGCAGGATCGAGATGCCCAAGACAGCCAGCAGTTTGGTGCCGGCCCACAGGTCGTGTACCACGGAGGTTCCGGGTACCGGGCGCAGCAGCACCACCGAGCGCGATGGCCTGCGCTCGGACCGCTGCTCCGGCGGCGTCGTCGTCACGACAATCCCCCTGCCGCCGTCGAAACCGCGTGCAGCACACCGTCACGAAGATCCAACGTGTGCGGGCAAAGCTCTTCCAAGCCGGCGAAGTCGTGGGAGATCACCACGACGGTCAGACCCTGCTCGCGGCGCAACTCCTCGAGCAGGCGCACCAAACCGCGCTGAGTCACGGCGTCCAGGCCCGCCAATGGCTCGTCGAGAATCAGCGCCCGCGGTGAGCGGGCCAGCAGGCCGGCCAGCACCACCCGACGCATCTGGCCGCCGCTGAGTTGATCGATGCGTCGTTTGGCCAAGCCGCTGTCCAGCCCGACGACGCCGAGCGCGGCGGCGACACGGTCGTGGTCCTTGGGTGAAAAGCCCGCCGCCGATGCGACTTCCAGATCGACGCGGCTGCGCATCAGCTGCAAGCGCGCCGCCTGGAACGACAGGGCAACCGCGCCGACCTGTTCGTGGGAGGGCCGGCCGTCGAGCAGGCAGCTGCCGGTGGTCGGGACCGTCAGCCCGGCGAGAATCCAGGCCAGTGTCGACTTGCCCGAGCCGTTGCCGCCGTGGATCAGCAGACCTTCGCCCTGGTGTACCGAGAAGCTGACGTTGCGCAACGCGGCCTTGGCCCATGGTGTGCCGCTGTTGTATTCGTGGCTGACGTCGTTGACCTCGAGGATGGCCGGGGCGGACTCGTGGCCGATCATCGGGGTAGCCACCGGCGCAGCGACTGTGTCGACCATGCTGGTGTTGTCGCCGGACTCACTGAGATTGATTGTGCTATCCGCGGATTCGGCTTCGGTGTTGTAGTGCGTGATGTGCACGACCGCCGTACGGTGGCGCTGCCTGAGGCCGGACAGCACGCGGAGCAGCGCGTCGCGACCCTCTTGGTCGACCATGCTGGTGACCTCGTCGGCGATGAGCATCGCCGGTTCGCGCGCCAGCGCGGCCGCTAGCGCCAGCCGCTGCAGTTCACCGCCTGACAGGCTTCCCGTGTCGCGTTCGGCGTGCGACTCGAGTCCGACTTCGCGTAGCAGTTCGGCCACGTCGGTCGTGGTCCCCGGCGGCAGGCCCCACACCACGTCGTCGGCGACCCGAGTGCCCAGGACCTGAGATTCCGGGTGCTGCATGACCACAGCGGTTCCGCCCATCCGGCCCAGA
>DATNFI010000220.1:0-34348 GCA_035606475.1 Mycobacterium sp.
TCGCGGTAGTTCAGGCCCTGCTCATTGCCGACCTCATCGGCCGGCGCGTGCTCCCAGAACACCGACACCTGGCCTTCGAACCGGTAGATCGATCCCCACACGTAGGGCTTGTGCGCCAGCACCGCGGCGTCGTTGACCAGATAGCGGGTGGCGAAGTTGTCGGTGCCGTCGAGGATCAGGTCGTACTGCTCGAACAGCTCGACGGCGTTATTCCGGTCGAGCCGCACTTCATGCAGCCGCACCTGAACCAGCGGGTTGATCTCGGCGATCGAGTCGCGCGCGGACCGCGCCTTGGACCGGCCGACATCGGCCACGCCGTGAATGATCTGGCGTTGCAGATTCGACTCCTCGACGACGTCGTCGTCGACGATGCCGATGGTGCCGACACCGGCCGCGGCGAGGTAGAGCAGCGCCGGCGCTCCGAGACCTCCCGCGCCGATCACCAGCACCCGCGCGTTCTTGAGTCGGCGCTGGCCGTCGACGCCCAGATCGGGGATGACGAGATGCCGGCTATAGCGGGCCACCTCGTCGGAAGTCAGCTCGGCGGCCGGCTCGACAAGCGGGGGAAGCACACCACCAAGGCTAGGTCACATTGCCCGGCTCCTCCTCAGAACGCCCCGCGTTCTGCATCGTCGCCGAGCTAGGCGATCGGGTACGGCCAGGGATTGAACCGGCACGTCTTGCCGTCGGCCTTGACGTACTCCGGGTCGAACTTGGAGTTGTCGTCATCGGACGTGGAGAAGGTCTGCTGCATCATGATCGGTGCCAAGCCACCGGCTTTGTCGCAGGGCTCGTGGCGCAGGTAGCCGATGGCGTGGCCAACCTCATGGTTGATCAGATACTGCCGATACGAGCCGACGTCACCCTGAAACGACAGCGCGCCGCGCACCCAGCGGGCCTCGTTGATGAAGACCCGCGGCTCGACGCCGGCCCCGTAAGACGGGTTGTAGCAAGACGTTTCGAGCGGAAACTCGTACCCACAGCCCTCCCTGACCGTCAGCGGCGTGCTCAGCGAGATGCGGATGTCGGGCTTGGTCCGACCGTTCGCGTCGACCCTGACGAACGCGAATTGCGCGTCGTGGGTCCAGCTCTTCGGGTTCGCCAGCGTCGAGTCGACCATCGCGGCGAAGGCGTCGTCACCGCCGAACGCGGTGGCATCCATACCGTTTTCGACCTCGACGGTGTACTTGAAGACCTTGACCGCGCCCTGACCGACCTGCGGCGTGACTCCCGGGACGACCTGCCAGGATTTGGCTCCCGCTTCGGTGAAGGGCCCGCCGTTGGGCAGCATTCCGGTCGGCAGGCTGGCGTCGTACTGGGTCAGCCCGCGAGGTGGAGCGTCGACGATCACCGTGCCGACGGCGCCGATTTTGGGCGGACCCTGCAGCGGATGACCGGACACGGGCTGCGGCGCGCCGGTTCCGCTGACGGTCTGATAAAGCACCGCACCGGTGACGGCGACGAGTACCGGCAGCGCGTAGGCGCGCCAGCCGTAGGCGGACACGAAGCGTCCCAACCAGCTCTGCTTACGCCAGCGGCTGCTGTCGCGATTCGACCGGACCCGCCCGGGAGCACCCCCCCACGCCAGCGGATCACGCTGGGCGCGCAGCGGCTCGCGCCAGTCGTCGCGAAGAACCGGCGTCCGGTTGCCCCCGCGCCACTCGGGGTCGAAGGTCACTTTCCCAGAATGGCACAACACCTGCTAGCGGGGACTCTCGGCGCGCCAACGGCCGTCTGTAACACGTTGTCAGGCCGACATACAGGGCTTGGGTCGCAGTTGAACACGCCAGCGAGTAGTAGTGTCGTTCCGATTAACCGCGCTCTCGCTGCACGAGCGCGATGACAAGCAGATTGAGGAATGGATGAGCGATCTCGCCAACGCCGCCGGACGGAGCGGGGTGAAACCCGGTACCCCTGCGCGGCGCGGAAACCGACTGCCTCGTGACGAGCGCCGGGGTCAGTTGCTCATCGCGGCCAGCGACATTTTCGTTGACCGCGGCTACCACGCCGCCGGCATGGACGAGATCGCCGAGCGCGCCGGGGTCAGTAAACCCGTTCTCTACCAACACTTTTCCAGCAAGCTGGAGTTGTACTTGGCGGTGCTGCAGCGGCACGTCGAGAACCTGGTGTCCGGTGTGCGGCAGGCGTTGCGCACGACCACCGACAACCGGCAGCGGCTGCGATCGGCCGTGCAGGCGTTCTTCGACTTCATCGAGCACGACAGCCAGGGCTACCGGTTGATCTTCGATAACGACTACACGACCGAGCCTCAGGTCGCCGCGCAGGTGCGGGTGGCCACCGAATCGTGCATCGACGCGGTGTTCGACTTGATCAGCGCCGACTCCGGTTTGGACCCGCACCGCGCGCGGATGATCGCGGTGGCGCTGGTCGCGCTCAGCGTCGACTGCGCCCGCTACTGGCTGGACTCCGACCGCCCGATCAGTAAGGACGACGCCGTCGACGGCACCGTGCTGTTCGCCTGGGGCGGCCTGTCACACGTGCCGCTTACCCGCTCTTAGCGGCGCTGCTCCCGATTCCGAAGCCGACGCGACGCGAGTCGGCGGCACCGATCTCGACGTAGGCGATCTTGGTCGAGTTGACCAGGAAGCGGCGGCCCTTTTCATCGGTCAGGCCCAGCACCTCGCCGTCTTTGGCCAGCGCGGCCGCGACCAGTGCCTCGACTTCGCTCGGGGTTTGCGCGCTGGTGAAGACCAACTCACGCGGGCTGTCCGTGATACCGATCTTGACCTCCACGCGGGCCCCTTCCAGTTCTTCAGTCGATGTGACTTCGACCAGGCTAGTGGACGCCGGACAGGGGTGCCGAAAGCCGGTCGGCAGCAAGGCTTCGCGGCAGCCCGTCGTTGGCAAATCGTGACCTGACACGCCCGCTCCCGTGCCGCTCGCGACTTGTCACATCACTAACATCGGCACCATCAGCACCATGGACTACCTGGACCACGAGCTCCAGGACCACTCAGATGACGAGACCGTCGACGACATCTACGCCGACGGCGATTACCCGTCTGCCGAGGAACGCTGGCGTCCGATCGCGGCGATCGCCGGGATCGTGTTCGTGCTCGCCATGATCGCCACCGTCGTGATCGTCAACGGCGGCGACAGCGCCTCGACCTCGGCCACCGTGGTGGTGCCGCCGAGTCATGCCACGTCGCCGCGATTGGTGCCGGCCCTGCCGCCGGAGACGGTGACCACCGTGACGCCGACGTCGCATCCGCCCAGCCCGGCGGCCACCAGCACCGCGCCGACCGAGACCCCGACACCGGAAGCCGTCCCGCCGGTGGCGCCGGACGTCGCCGCTCGCACCTTCGTCTATCGGGTGGCCGGTACCAAGGGCCTGCTCGATCTGGTCACCATCGTCTACACCGACGCGTCGGGAGCGCCGCAGACCGACTTCAACGTGTCTCTGCCGTGGTCGCGAACCGTCGTGCTCAACCCCGGGGTGAGCACGCGTTCCGTCGTAGCGACCAGCCTGACCGGTCGGCTGAACTGCTCGATTGCCGACGGCGTGGGCCAGAACGTCGCCATCTCGACCAGCGGCACGATGATCGCGACCTGTAGCCGCTAGGCGAGACCCAGCTCGCGCGTTCGCTCGTCGTGGGTGCGCTGTAGCCGGTCGAAGAATTCGCTGACCTGCGCCAGCCCGCCGGTCCTCGACACCACCAGGTCGACCAGCTCGTCATGTTCGGCCAGCACGTACTGCGCCTGCGTGATCGCTTCGCCGAGCAGGCGGCGCGACCACAACGCCAGCCGGCTGCGCTGCTTGTTGCTCTTGGCGATCGCGGCGCGCACCTCGGCGACCACGAACTGCGAGTGTGCGGTCTCCGACATCGTCGAGCGCACGACGTCGGCAACCTCGTCGGGCAGCGAGTCAGCGATCTCGAGGTAGAAGTCGGCCGCCAGGGCGTCACCGATGTACGTCTTGACCAACGCCTCCAGCCACGTGCTCGGGGTGGTCAGCCGGTGGTAGCCCTCGAGGGCGGAGGCGTACTTCGAGATCGCCGGCAGCACGTCGACGCCACGCTTCTCCAGCGCTTCGCACAGCACCTCGTAGTGCGCCATCTCGGCTGCGGCCATGCTGGCCATGGAAATTCGGCCACGCAGATCCGGTGCCATCCGCGCTTCGTCGGTGAGCCGGTAGAACGCCGCGACCTCGCCGTAGGCCAGCAGCGCGAACAGTTCGTTGACTCCGGGATGGTCCGCGGGCAACCGTGGCGGAGGCGGATCGGCCAGCTGGTCGCCCTGCGAAAGCGAAGTCATCCCACCACTCTAAGTGTCATGCGCGGCGACCCGCCGCGGGCGGCAAGGCGGCGACCCGCCGCGCGGGCGAGCGCTCCGAATCGGAGCTGAGGCGACCCACCGGCTACAATCAATCCAGGTAACGGTGGTAGATCCGTACCGCTTCTACCTGTGCAATGTGCGTGCACGCAGTTGGCCCGCCTCTCATCAGTGCAGGGCCCGCGAATCGGCAACGTATTCGACAGTCAACTGGTGCGCGCGTGACCGCAGCGATTGACCAATCGAATACGAACCCGAAAGGCATACGTGCTACACGCATGACTCCACTCATCACACCTAACCGAGCCGCAGCCGAATCCACCTTTGCCGACCTCGGTGTCCGCGACGAAATTGTGCAGGCACTGACAGAGCAAGGCATCGAGCACCCGTTCGCTATCCAAGAGCTCACGCTTCCGCTGGCGCTCACCGGCGACGACCTGATCGGGCAAGCCCGCACCGGCATGGGCAAGACCTTCGCCTTCGGTGTGCCGCTGCTGCAGCGCATCACGACCGCGGGTCCCGACCGGCCGCTCAACGGAACCCCCCGGGCACTGATCGTGGTGCCCACCCGCGAACTCTGTCTGCAGGTCTACGGCGACCTGTCCACTGCGGCCAAGTACCTGACCGCCGACGACGACCGCAAGCTCTCGGTGGTCTCGATCTACGGCGGCCGGCCCTACGAGCCGCAGATCGAAGCACTGCGCGCCGGCGCCGATGTGGTCGTCGGCACGCCCGGTCGGCTGCTCGACCTGGCCCAGCAGGGTCACCTGCAACTCGGCGGACTGTCGGTGCTGGTGCTCGACGAGGCCGACGAGATGCTCGACCTGGGCTTCCTGCCCGACATCGAGCGGATCCTGCGCCAGATCCCCGACGAGCGGCAGGCGATGCTGTTCTCGGCGACCATGCCGGACCCGATCATCACGCTGGCCCGCACCTTCATGAACCAGCCCACCCACATCCGGGCTGAGGCACCGCACTCGTCGGCGGTGCACGACCTGACCAAGCAGTATGTCTACCGGGCCCACGCCATGGACAAGGTCGAGCTGGTCAGCCGGGTGCTGCAGGCCCGGGGCCGCGGCGCCACGATGATCTTCACCCGCACCAAGCGCACCGCCCAGAAAGTCGCCGACGAACTCGCCGAACGCGGCTTCGCCGTCGGCGCCGTGCACGGCGACCTCGGTCAGATCGCCCGCGAAAAGGCACTGAAGCAGTTCCGCAACCACGACATCGACGTCCTGGTCGCCACCGACGTCGCGGCCCGTGGCATCGACATCGACGACATCACCCACGTCATCAACTACCAGTGCCCTGACGACGAGAACACCTACGTCCACCGCATCGGCCGTACCGGCCGGGCCGGTAAGACCGGTATCGCGGTCACGCTGGTGGACTGGGACGAGCTGCCCCGCTGGACGCTGATCGACAAGGCCCTCGGGTTGAACTGCCCCGACCCGGCCGAGACGTACTCCAACTCGCCGCACGTCTACGTCGAGTTGGACATCCCGACCGGCATCGACGGCTCGATCGGTGCACCGAAGAAGTCGCCGGTGAAGCGCGCCGCGTCCACCGGCGGTCGCAACGGCGCCGAGTCTGCGCCGGAACGCAACAGCAATCGCCAACGCCGCCGCACCCGCGGCGGCCAGGCCGCGACCGGTCACGCCGGCGGCGACGCGGACCAATCCGCCACGGCCGCAAGCAGTTCGGACGCCGCGTCCGGCGACGGCACGCGCGCACGGCGGCGCCGTCGTCGCCCCCGCAAGTCGGCGGGCGCCGAAGCGCCCGTGGCCACCGCCAACTGATTCGCCGTCGCTGTCGCGCGATGGTCAAGCCGGAACGCCGCACCAAGGCTGATCTGTTGGCCGCGGCCGCGATCCTGACCGTGATTGCCACGGCTGCGGCGTTGATCTGGTGGACCAGCGATGCCCGAGCCACCATCAGCCGCCCCGCGGCCGTGCCCGCGCCCAACCCCACGCCCGCGCACGCGGTGCCGGCGTCGCTGCGGGAGCTGTGGCGCGCTAACAGCGCGGCCACCGCGCAACCGGTCGCAGTCGGCGGATCCGTCGTCACCGGCGATGGACGCGTCGTCGAGGGACGTGACCCCGCCACCGGTGCCGTCCGGTGGAGCTACTCGCGCGACGCCGACCTGTGCGGCGTCTCTTGGGTCTACCGCTTTGCGGTCGCGGTCTACCGCGACGACCGGGGCTGCGGCCAGGCGAGCACCCTCGACGGGTCCACCGGTCGACGTGGACCGGCTCGCAGCAGCTACAGCGACAAGCGGGTGGAACTGTCGTCGGACGGCACGACGGTGTTGTCCGCCGGGGACACCCGGCTCGAGCTGTGGCGCTCGGACATGGTCCGGATGTTGTCGTACGGCGAGATCGACGCCCGGGTCAAGCCGACGTCGAAGGGGCTACACACCGGCTGCCTCCTGACGTCGGCGGCGGCCAGCTCGTCGGCGGTGTCGGTGTTCGAGGCATGTGGCCGGCAGGCCGATCTTCGGCTCACGCTGCTGCGTCCGGCCAAGGAAGAAGACGAGCCCGATCAACACAATGTCGCAGAACCGGGCATCGCCGCCGCGTCGGGCGCCAAAGTCCTGACGGTGTCCGAGACCAGGACCGCGATCTACCTGCCCGCGCCGCAGCCCAGGGTCGACGTCGTCGACGAAACCGGAACCAGGATCGGAAGCACCCTGCTGCCCGAGCCGCCGTTGGCGTCCAATGTGGTGACGCGGTCCAGCAATCTGATCACCTGGTGGACGGGCAGGCGGGTGATGGTGTTCGACGCGGCGAACCTGACCTACCGCTATTCCGTTGGGCCGGAGGGCTCGTCAGCGCCGGTGGGTCCGGCCACGCTGATGGCCGGCAAGTTGCTGGTCCCGGTCACCGACGGCATCGCGGTCTGCGATCCGGTCACCGGAGTCGGCGAGGACTTCCTGCCCGTGCACCGAGAACCGTCGGACTCGCCGGTGATCCCGCTCGCCTCCGGCTCGCAGCTGCTCGAGCAGCGCGGCAAGACGTTGGTGGCGCTGGGCTGACTCAGGCGTCGACGATGCGGGCCGGAACGGCCCGAGGAGGAGACGGCTCCGCGGGCTAGGCGTCGATCGCGAACGTGGGCAGTACCTTGCCCGACTTCCAGTGTTTGAGCAGCGCCTGGGCCAACTCCTGGTAGGCGGACGCACCCTTGTTCTTGCGCGCGGCCAGCACCGACGAGCCCGACGCGCTGGCTTCGGCGAAGCGCACCGTGCGCGGGATCGGCGGCGCCAGCACCGGCAGGTCGTAGCGGTCGGCGACGTCGAGCAGCACGTCGCGGGTGTGGGTGGTGCGTGGGTCGTACAACGTCGGCAGCGCACCCAGCAGCTTCAGCTTCGGGTTGGTGATCTGCTGAACGTCGTGGACGGTTCGCAGGAACTGCCCGACCCCGCGATGCGCCAGCGTCTCGCACTGCAGCGGCACGATGACCTCGTCGGCGGCGGTGAGCCCGTTCAGCGTCAGCACCCCCAGCGACGGCGGGCAGTCGATCACGACCACGTCGAACGTGTCGCCGAGTTTGTCCAGCGCCCGTTTCAGGGCGTATTCGCGGCCGGCCCGCATCAACAGCATCGCCTCCGCGCCGGCCAGGTCGATGTTGGCCGGCAGCAGCGTCATCCCCTCCGCGGTCTGCACCAGCGCGGCGGAGGGCTCGACGTCGCCGAGCAACACGTCATGCACCGACACCGCCAACTTGTCCGGGTCCTGGCCGAGCGAAAAGGTCAGACAGCCCTGCGGATCCAGGTCGATCAGCAGCACCCGTCGGCCTGCCTCCGCGATCGCCGCGCCCAGCGAAGCGACCGTCGTCGTCTTGGCCACCCCACCCTTCTGGTTGGCTACCGCCAGCACTCGGGTCCCCTTCATCAGACGACGCTCCCCCTCTGTTTCTCACTGGCACTCACTTCACGCCGCTCCTCAGCATCGCTTCGCTCTGCATCGTCACTGGCACTCACCGTCACGCCATCCTGGCACTAACACCACGGTGCCCGCGCGCCGATGGCCATGTGTGTCAGGCACAATCGGTCAGCATGGGCGTCCTGAGCCATCGACTGGTCCTCCTTCGGCACGGCGAAACCGAATGGTCGCTGTCCGGCCGGCACACCGGGGTGACCGATCTCGACCTCACCGACCACGGCCGAGCCCAGGCTGTCGCCGCCGGACCGGTGCTGGCCGACCTGGATCTCGAGGATCCGAAGGTGATCAGCAGCCCGCGACGGCGTGCCGTGGAGTCCGCCGTACTGGCCGGCCTGACCGTCGACGAAAAGTCCGAGCTGCTCGCCGAGTGGGATTACGGCTCGTATGAGGGCATGACATCGGCGGAGATTCAAAAAATTCACCCCGCCTGGTCGATCTGGACGCACGGCGGACCGGGCGGTGAGTCGGTGGCGCAGGTCAGCGCGCGCGCAGACCGGGCCGTCGCCATGGCGTTGGAGCTGATGGAGACCCGCGACGTGGTGTTCGTCGGTCACGGCCACTTTTCCCGCGCCGTCCTCGCCCGTTGGGTCGAGTTACCCGTGATCGAGGGCAGCCGGTTCGGCATGGGCACGAGCTCCGTCGCGGTCGGCGGCTTCGAACACGGGATACGGCAGATCTGCGCGCTGGGCCTCCCCCGCCCCAGTGACGAGTGAGCCCGATGACGGCTGAGCCGCCGTTTGTACTTTCCGGACCGGCCGGGGTGGTGATCGCTGACGGCGTGCGGTCCTGCTATCGCGACGTGGCCGGCGCGCAGTCTGCGCTGCGTTCGGGTGCAGCATCAATAGTGCTGGGCGCGTTGCCATTTGACGTCGAAGGTCCCGCAGCGTTGATGGCACCGCATTCGGTCCGGCGCGTCGCGGAATTACCCGACTGGCCGACCGGGCCGATGCCCCTCGTCCGGGTGACCGGTGCGATTCCGGCGCCCGACGAACACCGCGAGCGGGTTCGACGCGCGTGCGACGAGCTGACCGCCGCCGGCAGCACCCTGCAGAAGGTGGTGCTGGCCCGTGCGCTGCAGTTGGCAGCCGACGCTCCACTAGACACCCGAATCATCTTGCGCCGCTTGGTCGACGACGATCCGGAGGCCTACGGTTACCTCGTCGACCTGTCGGCGGCGGGCGGCGAGTACAACGGCTCGGCGCTGGTCGGCGCCAGCCCCGAACTGCTGGTGGCCCGCGACGGCGATCGGGTGACCTGCCAGCCGTTCGCCGGGTCCGCGCCGCGGGCCGCCGATCCCGAGGCCGACGATGCCGCCGGCGCCGGGCTCGCCGACTCGGCGAAGGATCGCCACGAGCATCAGTTGGTGATCGACACCATGGCCGAGGCGTTGCGGCCGCTGTGCAGCGAGTTGACGATTGCGCCGGAGCCCGCCCTGAGCCGCACCACCGCGCTGTGGCATCTCAGCACACCGATCACTGGCCGGCTGCGCGATATATCAACTACCGCAATCGATTTGACGCTCGCACTACATCCCACTCCGGCGGTCGGCGGAGTGCCCGCCGACGCCGCCGCACGACTGATCAACACTCTGGAGGGCGACCGGGGGTTCTATGCCGGCGCGGTGGGCTGGTGTGACGCGAGCGGCGACGGACGCTGGGTGGTCACCCTGCGCGGCGCACAACTGTCCGCCGATCGGCTGTCCGGGCTGGCCCACGCCGGCGGCGGCATTGTCGCCGAATCCGATCCCGACGACGAAGTCGCCGAGACGACAACCAAATTCATCACCATCCTGACCGCGCTGGGGGTTCAGCCATGAGCGTCAGCATCCGGCGCGCCAAACTGGCCGACGCCACGGCGATCACCGAGATGATCCACGACCTGGCCCGCTTCGAGAACGCCCCCGATCTGTGCACTGTCGTCGAAACACAAATCAGGTCAGCACTTTTCGGCGAAGATCCGACGCTGCGGGCGCACGTCGCCGAGGTGGACGGCACGGTCGCGGCGATGGCGCTGTGGTTCCTGAACTTCTCGACGTGGGACGGCGTCGAGGGCATCTATTTGGAAGACCTGTTCGTGCGGCCGCAATTTCGCCGCCTCGGGCTGGCCCGCGGCCTGCTCACCGCGCTGGCGAACGAATGCCTGGGCAACGGCTACACGCGACTGTCCTGGGCGGTGTTGAACTGGAACACCGACGCGATCACGCTGTATGACGCCATCGGCGGTCAGCCGCAGAGTGAGTGGACCACCTACCGGGTGTCGGGCCCGGAGTTGGCCGCGCTGGCCGGATCATGACCGACCGGAGACCCAGCGCAGCGCGGCGGGACTGAACAGCAACGCCAACACCGTCACCGACAGGGCGGCCACCGAAACCCCGATCAGCACCCGGTGCGAGCCCGTCGTCAGGTAATACGCGACGCCTAGCAGCAGCAGCTCGGCGAACACCGCCAGCCCGCGGCCCCAGCGACGGCCGACCACCAGCGCCCACCCCGCCGCCAGCACCGCGCCCCCGGCCAGCGCGAACCACGCGGACGTCCCGAACACGTTGTTCCCGCGCTGACCCGCGCCGCCGATCGCCCGGATGAGCAGGACGGCGGCGATCACCACGCCCGTCGCGCCCTGAACAGCGACAATGACTCCCGCCCCACGGACACTGCTCGGCGGCCGGCTGATCACCAGCACAGCGTAGCCATAGGCCGGGCCCGTAGGCTTTGGCGTCATGCGCGCCGTGCTGATCGTCAACCCGACCGCGACGTCGACGACGACGGCGGGGCGTGACGTGTTGGCGCACGCGCTTGAGAGCCGCCTGGAGTTGACCGTCGAGCACACCCGGCACCGCGGTCATGGCGGCGAAATCGCGCAGGCCGCGGTCCAGGACGGCGTCGACCTGGTCGTCGTCCATGGCGGCGACGGCACAGTGAGCAATGTGGTCAACGGCCTGCTGGGCAAGCCCGGCGATGGGCTGCCCACCGGCCACGTCCCGGCGCTGGCGATCGTCCCGGGTGGATCGGCCAACGTCGCGGCGCGCTCGCTGGGCATTTCACCGGGTCCGATCGACGCCACCAACCAGCTGATCGGGCTGCTCGACAAGTACGGCCCGGAGAAGCAATGGCGCCGGATCGGGCTGATCGACTGCGGCGAGCGCTGGGCGATACTCAACGCCGGCATGGGGGTCGACGCCGAGGCGGTGGCCAAGGTCGAGGCCAAACGGGACAAGGGCCTCAAGGTCACGCCGACGCGCTACATCACCGCGGCGACGCGAGCCGCGCTCGCCTACTCCCGCAAGGAGCCGCGGCTGACCGTCGAACTGCCCGGGCGCGAGCCGATTTCCGGTGTCCACTTCGTCTTCGTGTCCAACACCAGCCCGTGGACCTATGCCAATGACCGGCCGATGTGCACCAATCCCGGCACCAGCTTCGAGTCGGGGCTCGGAGTCTTCGGCGTCACCGCGCTGAAGGTCATCCCCAGTCTGCGGCTGGTCGGGCAGATGTTCTCCAAGCGGCCCAAGATCGAGGGCGCCCAGGTGGTTCGCGACGACAACGCCGACTGCGTGCGGGTGACCTGCGCGGATCCACCCATGGCGAGCCAATTCGACGGTGACTACCTAGGTGTGCGCGAACGGATGACTTTCCGGTCGGTCCCGGACGCCCTGGATGTCGTCGCGCCGCCCGCGAAAGGGCAGCCTGACCTGCAACGACCGTGAAAAGTGGGCAAAACCACTGGTCAGGCTCGCACGGAGTGTAGTACAAACGGTTAAGGGATTTACTAACAGATCTCTGAAGTGAGATAGCCCACGGACCAACGAGCCGCTCTTGACATCTGTTGAGCCTGTGAAACGATCGAACAATCGCATGCAACGGTACGGAAACAATTCTTGTGCCTGCGTTAACAGCCGAAGAAAATCGTTCGTGCGCATTGCTGCGCACATAGTGAGGAGTAACGACTAATGGATTGGCGCCACACAGCGGTCTGTCGCGACGAGGACCCGGAGCTGTTCTTCCCTGTCGGGAACAGCGGTCCGGCTCTCGCGCAGATCGCCGACGCAAAACTGGTCTGCAACCGTTGCCCAGTAACTACCGAGTGCCTGTCGTGGGCGCTCAACACCGGGCAGGACTCCGGCGTGTGGGGTGGAATGAGTGAAGACGAGCGGCGCGCGCTGAAGCGTCGCAACGCTCGGACGAAGGCCCGCACCGGAGTCTGACCCAAGGCGCTTACAACGGTGCGGCCCCGACGGAAGTCGGGGCCGCACCGTTGTGTGGACCTATTGCGTGACCCGCACGCGACGACCGATCGGGACCCGCAACACCACGTCCGTGCCGCCTTCGGGGGCGTCCTGCATGTTCAGGGAGCCGTCGAGTTCGGCCGATACCAGCGTCCGCACGATCTGAAGACCGAGCCGATCGGACTTCTCGATGCTGAAGCCGTCGGGCAGCCCGCGGCCGTTGTCGTGCACCACCACGTCGAGCCATCGCGCGGAACGCTCGGCACGGATGGTCACCGATCCGCCGCCCGCGCCCGATTCGCAGCTGGCCGGATCGAAGGCGTGCTCGATGGCATTCTGAACGAGCTCGGTGATCACCATGATCAGCGCGGTCGCCCGATCGGAGTCCAGGACGCCGAGCATGCCGGCCCGGTTGATCCGGATCGGGGTGTCGACCGTTGCCACGTCGTTCATGATCGGCAGGATGCGGTCGATCACCTCGTCGAGATTGACCTCCTCGTCGACCGACATCGACAGCGCGTCATGCACCAACGCGATCGACGACACCCGTCGCACCGATTCGCTCAGCGCCTCCCGGCCCTCGGCGTTGGTGGTCCGCCGGGCCTGCAGTCGCAGCAGCGCCGCGACGGTTTGCAGGTTGTTCTTCACCCGGTGGTGGATTTCCCGGATCGTGGCGTCCTTGGACATCAGCGCGCGGTCGCGGCGTTTGATCTCGGTGACGTCGCGGACCAGCACGGCCGCGCCGGCCGCCGACCCCTCGATGACCAGCGGCAGCGTCCGCAACAACACCGTGGCACCACCGGCGTCGACCTCGATGCGCATGCTGGCCCCGCCGCGCAGCGAGTTCAGCACGTGCTCGGCGAGTTCGTGAGCCTCGAACGGGTCGGAGATCAGCGGACGGGTGATCGCAATCAGGTTGTGCCCCTCCAACTCTGACGTCAGTCCCATCCGGTGGTAGGCCGACAGCGCGTTCGGGCTGGCGTAGGACACGACGCCGCCAACGTCGAGACGGATGAATCCGTCACCCACCCGCGGGCTCGACCGCGACATCGCCACGTCGCCCACGTTGGGAAACGTGCCCTGCGAAAGCATGTGGACCAGGTCGGCGGCGCAGTCGAGGTAGGCGGTCTCGAGCTGGCTGGACTTCGGGGTGGCGGCGACGGCGGTCTGATGCGTCAGCACCGCTACCACCGCGTCGCCGTAGCGCACCGGAACCGCTTCGATCTTCACTCCAGTCTGCTGCCACGAATACTGCTGGCCCGCATCACTTTCCAAGCGGATGGCGCCCGACTCGAACGCCGCGGCGATCGGGGGCATGCGATCGGCGTCGACGACGGTTCCCACCGCGTCACGCAGCAGAACCGTGGGCGCTGTGTTCGGCCGACACTGTGCAACGCAGACCAGCGAATCGTCTTCGCGGCGCACCCACATGAGGTAGTCGGCGAACGACAGGTCGGCCAGCAGCTGCCACTCACCCACCACCGCATGCAGATGGTCGACAGCACTGCCCGGCAGGACGGTGTGTTCGGCGAGCAGGTCACCGAGGGTGGACATCGGCGATCTCCGTGGTGAAGTTCAGAACGCTAGCTGATCACGGCGATGAGGTCGCCGGCTTGGATGACGTCGCCGACCGCCACGCTCACCTTGCTGATCGTGCCGGCGACCTCGGCCAGAACCGGAATCTCCATCTTCATCGATTCCAGCAGCACCAGGGTGTCGCCCTCACCGATCTGGTCGCCCTCGCGGACCACGACCTCGAGCACGCTGGCCACGATCTCTGCCCGCACGTCCTCGGCCATCATCACCCCGTTCGTCAGCCAGCCCTGTTCGGCAATTGCGTTGCTTCATCGAACCACAACCGGTTTCCGCGGTTGCACTCCGCGCATCCGACGGCGGCTGCTGGGCTTCCTGGCGCTCGATTTCTGCAGCTGAAAGGTCACGATTCGGGTCGCGGAGATATCGATAAGCAAACTCCAAGATCACTAAGAGAACCTATAGAGCCGCTTCCGTGACAGTGTCGTGTTCGAATTGTGATATTTGGCAAGCAGAGTGTCCAAAGTGATTGGAGTGCCTGAAGCTCTTGGAGTGAAACAGTCGAATTTGAGGAGTATTCCGTTGTCCGACAACATGTTTGCGCGTACGACAGCTCGCTTACCACTGCGTCGAGTGGCCACCGGTTTCGGGGTGGCAGTGGCGGCATACGCCTTGGTCGGGCTCGGTGCCGGCGCGGCCGCCGCCGCTCCCCAGCAACCATTCGCCGCCGATGACCCGATCCCGGGTATGCCGGGCGCGGGCAACGCGGTGAATATCGCCAACTCGCTGTTCGGCTCACTGAGCGGGCTGATGAACAACGTCATCCCCGGCGCCGGCGACCTGTTGATGCCCGCCACCAGCGCGCTGGGCGGCGGCGCGGGCCTTCCAGGGCAGACCTTGCCGGGCGGCCTGCCCGGCGGCCTCGGCGGTGTGCCAGGTGGGCTGCCCGGCGGGTTGCCCGGCGGTGTGCCAGGTGGGTTGCCCGGCGGCCTTCCGGGACAGACCCTGCCGGGTCAGACCCCCGGGCTCGGCGGCTACCCGGGCGGCCTTCCCGGGCAAACCCTGCCGGGCCAGACGCCCGGCCTGGGCGGGCTGCCTGGCCAGAGTCCCGGTTATCCCGGCGGACTCACCAGTCAGCAACGTCCGGGCCAGACGCCGGGCTTGGGCGGGTTGCCGGGCCAGAGCCCCGGCGGACTGCCTGGCGGCCCCGCTTCGCTGGCACCTGGCGTCGGTCAGGTCCCGTTGGCCGGCCAGCCGACCGGACAGCCGGGCCCGGTCGCGTCGGCGAGCGCTAACGGCGGCACGCTGGTGCACGTTCCGGTCGTCTAGCAGTTGGCTTATACCGGCGGCGGCATGACAGACTGATCGACAAGCAGAACTGCGAGGAGGATCAGTCATGGCCAAGCGAGGCCGGAAAAAGCGCGACCGCAAGCACAGCAAGGCCAATCACGGCAAGCGGCCCAACGCTTAACCAACCGCTCGAACCAACAAAGACGCGGACCGTCCGACAGGCGGCCCGCGTCTTTGTTTGTGGATGATCGAGGGGGCTAGCGCCGGTTGATGATCGTGGTCCGGCTGATTTCCACCCGCAGCCGCTCACGCAAGCTCTCCGGGGCCCGCTCGCCCCGGCACTTGGTGGAGATCAGCAATTTCAGCCGCTCCTCCAGCCCGTAGTACTGGAAACAGGGCGGGCAATCCTCGAGATGCTGCCTGAGCTTGGCCTGCGTCTCGGCGCTGCACTCACCGTCGAGCAGGGCCCATACCTCGGCGAGCACCTCGGCACACTCCGCCTTGATCGGCGGCTTTGACGAAAACTCGCTCATGACGACACCTCCTCGGGTGCCTGGTCTCCGCGAATGAAGCCCCGCTCCTTGGCGACATCGGTCAGCAGTTCCCGCAGCTGACGCCGACCGCGGTGCAGCCGTGACATCACGGTCCCGATCGGAGTGTCCATGATTTCGGCGATCTCCTTGTAGGGAAAGCCTTCGACGTCGGCGTAATAGACCGCCATCCGAAACTCCTCGGGCAACGCCTGCAGGGCTTCTTTGATCTCGGTGTCGGGCAACGCCTCGAGCGCCTCGACCTCGGCGGAACGCAGGCCGGTGGACGTGTGCTCGGCCGTCGCCGCCAGCTGCCAGTCGGTGATTTCATCGGTCGGGTATTGCGCCGGCTGCCGCTGCTTCTTGCGGTAGCTGTTGATGTAGGTGTTGGTCAGGATGCGGTACAGCCACGCCTTGAGGTTGGTGCCTTCTTTGAACGACCGGAAACCCGCGTAGGCCTTGACCATGGTCTCTTGCAGCAAGTCTTCGGCGTCGGCCGGATTGCGAGTCATCCGCAAAGCGCCGCCGTAGAGCTGGTCCAGCAGCGGAATCGCATCACGCTCGAACCGTGCGGTGAGTTCCGCGTCGGTTTCGTCGGCGCGGCTGCGCCGCGACGTTTCAGCGCCGTCGTCGGTGTCAACCGCCACTTCCGAGTCGGTAGCGCTATCGGTGTCAGCCATAGTGAGTAACGCAGTCCCTTCTGTCGCGATACCGGTGAACAGGTCCATCAACACCGGACCGGTCTGGTACCCGGCCAACTGCTGCTCGCCCATGAGGCTTGTCGCCGTTGACACGCGATTTCCCCTTTCTCAATCTAAAGGCTGGGACTGACACTGTCTGCTTTGCCTGCCTCAACAGCGATAATCGCCACGGTATTTCCGGACCGCGGATCCGACGCGATTGTGAGCAGAGTTACTGTGACGCACATGTCGCTGAAAGCAAAGACCATGTTCATCTCGGGTGCCAGCCGCGGAATCGGTCTGGCCATCGCGAAACGGGCCGCCCAGGACGGCGCCAACATCGCGCTGATCGCCAAGACGGCCGAGCCGCACCCGAAGCTCCCGGGCACGGTGTTCACCGCCGCCAAGGAAATCGAGGAAGCAGGCGGCCAGGCGCTGCCGATCGTCGGTGACGTCCGCGATCCGGATTCGGTGGAATCCGCGGTCGCCAAGACCGTCGAGCAGTTCGGCGGCATCGACATCGTGGTGAACAACGCCTCGGCGATCAACCTCGGCTCCATCAGCGAGGTGCCGATGAAGCGATTCGATCTGATGAACGGCATTCAGGTGCGCGGCACGTACGCGGTGTCACAGGCGTGTATCCCGCACATGAAGGGCCGGGAGAACCCGCACATCCTGACGCTGTCTCCCCCGGTTCTGCTCGGCAAGGAGTGGCTCAAGCCGACGGCCTACATGATGGCGAAGTTCGGAATGACGTTGTGCGCGTTGGGTATTGCGGAAGAGCTGCGCTCCGACGGCATCGCCTCGAACACACTGTGGCCGCGGACGCTGGTGGCCACCGCCGCGGTGCAGAACCTGCTCGGCGGCGACGAGGCGATGGGCCGGGCGCGCAAGCCGGAGATCTACTCCGACGCGGCCTACGTCGTGCTCAACAAGCCGTCGCGCGAGTACACCGGCAACACCCTGTTGTGTGAGGACGTGCTGCTGGAGTCCGGCGTCAAGGACCTCTCGGTCTACAACTGCGTGCCCGGGGGCGCCCTCGGGGTCGACTTCTGGGTGGACGGCGTTAATCCGCCGGGGTACTCGGGTCCCTAAATGGCCGCTGCGACACCGGCTCTTGCGGCTCTGGCCGACGGCGGTGTGCCGCATGAGGTGGTGACGTTCGACCACGATCCGCGCGTGCAAATTTTCGCCGACGAGGCCGTTGGCGAGTTGACCCGCGACGGCGCCGTCGATCCGGGGCAGATCTTCAAGACGTTGGTCATCGCGGTCCCCACCGGGCTGGCCGTCGCGGTCGTACCGGCGTTGACGAAGCTGTCGCTGAAGGCGGCCGCGGCAGCCCTGGGCGCCAGGAAGGCCACCATGGCCGACCCCAGATCCGCCGAGCGAGCGACCGGCTACGTGCTGGGCGCGGTCTCGCCGTTGGGGCAGCGCAGCCGGTTGCCGACGGTCATCGACACCAGCGCCATGGCGTTCGAGCGCATGTACGTCAGCGCGGGCCGGCGCGGCTGGGAGGTCGCGTTGGACCCGGCCGACCTGGTTCGGCTGACCGGCGCGGTCACCGCGGAGATTCAGGCCTGAGGCTTGGCCAGCATCGCGTGCACGCTGTCGGCGAACGCCGCGGTGGTGAAGCAGATGGGCTCGGCGAATTCCTCCATGGTCAGCGCTTCGTGCCAACCGGCATCGGCGGTCGCCCGCAGTAGCGGCTTGGTCATGGCGACCGCGTGGGTCGGCATGGCGGCGATGCGCGAGCACCATTCATCGGCGGCGTCGAGCAGGCGGTCGTGGGCGACGACCTGCTGGACGAGTCCGAGGCGTTGCGCTTCGTGGGCGTCGATGTGCTCGCCGCGCAGGTAATAGGCAAGTGCGCCTTGGTATCCCAGTCGACGGGTCAGCGCCCAGCTGGTGCCGACCTCCGGCAGCAGGCCGAGCCGACCGAACGCCGGCACGATCACCGCGCGCTCGCTGGCGACGGCCAGGTCACAGGTCAGCGCCCAGGCCAGCCCGACTCCGGCTGCCGGGCCGTTGATGGCGGCGACGAAGATCGTGTCCGATCCGGCGATGAGCCTTGCGATGCCGCCGAATTCGCGACGAATCCAGCGCCAGACGTCGGCGACACCTTGCGGATTGCCGAGGTTTTCGGTGGCCGTCGTCATCATCTTCAAGTCACCGCCGGCGCTGAAGCCAGGGTCCCGGCCGGTGAGCACCACACTCCGTATGTCACTGTCGATGACGAGAGCCCCCAGCGCGCAACGCAATTGCCGCACCAACGGCGCCGACAAGACGTTGAGCCGGTCAGGCTCGTCGAGGGTCACGATCGCCCGATCGCCGCGGTGCTCGACGTGCACCCGCCGCGGTGCATCCGGGTCGTCGCCCTCGGCGACCAGCCCGTTGTACAGTGACTCCGCTGTCATGACGTCTCCTCACTATTGTTGGCCCGCAATGTCTTCCACGCAGCATCGGCGAATGTCTTGACCACGCCGCGTGGCATTCGCGACTCGGCGCCGGCGATCCAGTACCGGCTGAATTCCTGCGCGGGGCCGAACCATAACGCGGCGGTGACCCCGGCTTGAATCGGTTGCAGAGCCCCGTAGGTGTGATGCGGCCGCCACCAGTCGCGCACCGCGGCGAAGAACGCCCGGTTGGCTTCTTGTAGCCGACCGCTGTCCAGACGACTCCCGAGCAGCAGCGCCGCCTCGCTCCGGTTGGTGGCCACCCAGCGCAGGTGATGGGCAACGCCGCCGCGGATGCCGCCCTCGGCGGTGTCGTGACCGCGCAACATCGCCACGAATCCGGCCTGGTACTCGCCCATCACCTGGGCGTAGACCGCGGCCGCCAACGCGGGTTTGTCCGGGAAGTGGTGGTACAGCGCGCCGACGCTGACCTCGGCGTCTCGGCGTATCTCGTCCAGCGTCGCGGCAAGGGCCCCGTCGGCGGCAAAGCGGCGCCGCGCCGACTGCATCAATCGGCTTCGCGCATCGGCAGCTACTGGCACGAGGATTACTCTATCTCAACAGAGGAATCCTCGGTATTGCGAGATTGAGCTCGGGACCACATAGGGTTTGCCTATGCAGGAGCGGCGCCAGTGAGCACAGCGGTCGTGGTCGGCAGCGGGCCCAACGGCCTCGCCGCTGCCGTCTCCCTCGCACAGCACGGGCTGGCGGTCACGGTGCTGGAGGCCGCCGACGAAATCGGCGGCGGCACCCGCAGCGGCGAGGCCATCGTTCCCGGTCTGCTGCACGACCATTGCTCCGCGATTCACCCGATGGCCGTCGGCTCGACATTCCTGAGCGGCCTCGGCCTGGATCGCTACGGCCTGACCTGGCGCTGGCCGGAGATCGACTGCGTGCATCCGCTCGACGACGGCAGCGCCGGGGTGCTGCACCGCTCGGTGGAGCGGACCGCGGCCGGCCTCGGTCACGATGGCTCACGCTGGCGGCGTGCGTTCGGCTACTCGGCCGACCGGTTCGACGCGCTCAGCGAGGACATCATGGGTCCGCTGCTGCGGATTCCGCACCATCCGCTGATGCTGGCGCGGTTCGGCGTGCCGACCGTGTTGCCGGCGTCTGCGTTCGCCCGACTGTTTACCACCCCGCGGGGCAGGGCTTTGTTCGGTGGCGTTGCGGCGCATGCCTTTCGGCCGCTGCACTACCCGATGACATCAGCGATCGGGATGGGCATCATCACCGCCGGCCACCGGCACGGCTGGCCGGTCGCCGAAGGCGGATCGCAGTCCATCACCAACGCAATGGCGGCGCTGCTGGGCGCACTTGGCGGCAAGATCGAGACCGGCGTCCGGGTTCAGACGGCGTCACAGCTGCCGCCCGCGGACATCACGATGTTCGACCTCGCCCCCGAAGCCGTCGCCGGCATCCTCGGCGATCGTCTTCCGCGCCGAGTTTCGCGCTCGTTCAGCAAGTTCCGCCGCGGCCCGGGCGCGTACAAGGTCGACTTCGCCGTGCAGGGCGGCGTGCCCTGGACGAACCCGGACGCGCGTCGGGCGGGCACGGTGCACGTGGCCGGGAGCTACCGCGAACTGGCCGCCACCGAGCGCGACGTCCACGCCGGGCGGATGCCCGAGCGGCCGTTCGTTCTGGTCGGGCAGCAGTACCTGGCCGACCCGCAGCGGTCGGTGGGTGATGTGCACCCGGTGTGGACGTATGCCCATGTGCCCAACGGCTTTTCCGGAGATGCGACTTCGGCGATCATCACGCAGATCGAGCGGTTCGCGCCTGGCTTCCGGGAGCGGATCGTCGGACAAGCGGTCCGGACCCCCGAGCAGTTTGCGTTGATGAACGCCAACTACGTCGGCGGCGACATCATGACCGGCGCCAAGGATATCCGCCAGCTGGCCTTCGGACCGCGAATAACGCTGTCGCCATACAGCATTGGACTACCCGGCATGTACATCTGCTCGGCGGCCACGCCGCCCGGGCCGGGCGCACACGGCATGTGCGGGGCCCATGCGGCCGACTCCGCGCTCGCCTATCTCAGTAGCGGTAGAAGCCCTCGCCGGTCTTGATGCCGAGCTTGCCGGCGTCGACGTAGGACTGCAGCAAGTCCCGCGGGCCCCTGGGCAGGTGCGGAAACTCGTCCACGTAGTGGTTTTCGATGTCGAGGGCGACGTCGAGGCCGACCAGATCCATCAACTGGAACGGGCCGGCCGGCGCGCCCAAATTGAGCTTGTACATCCCGTCGACGTCTTCGGGGCGGGCCACTCCCTCGGCGACCACCGCGAGCGACTCACGCTTGATCGCCGCCCACACCCGATTGAAGATGAACCCGGTGCACTCCTTTCGCGCCTCGAACGGGTAGACACCGAACTCGGGCAACACGGCCAGCAGGGTGTCGAGCAGACCGCGATCGGTCTGCCCGTCGGACATCAGGTCCAGACCGGTGACCTCGGGCGGCATGTAGAAGTGGGTGTTGCACAAACGCGTTTTGTCACTGACCTTTTCGGCCATCAGCCGCGACGGATACGACGACGAATTGGTGGCGAAGATGGCGTCCGGCGGGGCGAGTTCGTCGATCTCACCCCACAGTGGAATCTTGATCTCGAGTTTTTCCGGTGCCGACTCGACCGCCAGCCACACACCGTCCAGCGCCTCGGCAAGCGACGTCGTAGTGGATACGGCGCCCGGCTCGCCGAAGCCGCGGCCATCGATGACCCTCGGAAGTGTCTCGGCCACATACTGTTTCGCCTCGGCCAGCTGCTCCTCGCGGCGGGCGTAGATGCGCACGGTGCCGCCGCGGCTGGCGAACATCAGGGCGATACGGCGTCCCAGCGTCCCGGCGCCGATCACCGCGACCGGGCGATTCTGGATGTCATCAAAGGTGTAGGTATAGATACTCACTTGGGCACCCGTTTGGCTAGGTAGTATTCGTCCGTCCGGTTGTGGTCGACGGTGTAACTGACCGCAGCCGTGAAGTTTTCCGAGTCGTAGCCCATCCAGCGCTCGGTGCGTTGGCGCTCGAATTCGCTCCAGGATGCCACCGTGAATCTTTCGAGGAAGAGATCCGTCTGTCCGACACTGTGATACAGCCGCCAGCTGTGGCCGCCAGTTCTCAGCCGTGATCGCCGTACCTTGCTCATCGCCTTGATGAAGTCGTCCTGGTTCTGCTCCAACACGTGGTAGCGGACGGCGACCAGTACCGGACCGTCGTGCGGACACGGCTCGAACATCAGCGTCGGTTCGGGCCAGGCGGTGGACACATCGACGTTCAGTTTCCCGGTGTTGGGCCGCAGCGGAAGGCCGACCACGCTGAGGGCAGCGGCGCCCAGCGCGACCGCCGACCAGAGCAGGGCCGTGTCGCACCCCGCCTGTGAGGCGACCGCACCCCAGACATAGGCGCCGATTGCCTGAGCTCCGGTGGAGACCAGTAGATACAACGACAGCGCGCGGGCCCGCACCCATTGCGGCAATGCCAGCTGCGCCGCCGCGTTCAGCGTCGCCAA
The DNA here is from genome assembly GCA_035606475.1 of Mycobacterium sp. Taxonomy (GTDB): domain Bacteria; phylum Actinomycetota; class Actinomycetes; order Mycobacteriales; family Mycobacteriaceae; genus Mycobacterium. Next base: position 22,443 of record DATNFI010000220.1, read on the forward strand.
CGTGATCAGCCAGGCCACGCCCGACAACATCAAGATGGGTATCGCCCCGGCGAACGGCAGCCAGACGACGGCAAGCGGCGCAACTCCATACCCGGCGGCCGACGCGGCCAGCAGCACGTTGTCCGACATCCGCTGGTGCAACGGCGAGGCCACGACGGCACCGATCAAGGCGCCAAAGCCGATGACGCCCAGCGCCACACCGTAGCCACCGGCTCCCAGGTGCCAGGTTCGGGCGGCGGCCACCGGCAGCAGCGCCAACAACGCCGAGGCGGGAAACAGGAAAAGCGCGGTGCGCAACAGGATTCGGCGGAAAATCGGACCGTTGACCACATAGAGCAGCCCGCTGATGATGGCCTGGCCGAAGTGCTCTCGCTCGAGTGGCGCGAGTTGCTTGGGTCGTTGCCACACCAGCAGCGCAACGATGATGCCCGCGAACGAGATCGCGTTGATCGCGAAAACCGCTGCGGGGCCGGCCAATGCGACGATGCAGCCACCGATCGCCGGTCCGATGGCTCGGGACGCGTTACCCGATACGCTGCCCAACATCGCGACGGCCGGGATCTGCTCACGCGGGACAACTTCGGGCTGAATCGCCTGCCAGTCGGGTCCGGCGAGTGCCGAAGCGCAACCTATGGCCACGGTGAACATCAACAGTGTCGTCGCAGTGAGCCGATCGAGATAGGTCAGCACCGCCAGGGCCAGTGCCACCAACACCGCATATGACTGCAGGAGTATCAACAATCGCCGCCGGTCGAATAGATCGGCGAGCGCACCGGCGAACAAGCCGAAAAGCAGCGTCGGTCCAAGGCTCGCCGTCTGGACAAGGGCGACGACGACGTCGGGGCTGTGCTGCTCCACCAAAAACCATTGGGCCGCAACGCCCTGCATCCAGGTTCCGATATTGGAGCCGAACGAGGCCATAAAGAGGTTGCGGTACACGCGATTGCGCAGCGGAGCCCATACCGACGGCGGCCGACCGTCCACCGGGTGATCCTGAGGCTCAATCGCCTGTTCGTCGACACTCGACATCGGCCAACGCCTTTCGCGCGGGGCGGGGTAAGACAGTGTAGGGCCTGCGAGTTACAACAAGGTGGCCTGTTCGGGCTGGGGTTCGGCCGGCTCCCACAACTCCGGGCCGTTATTGCGAATGTTGTTCACCAGCGTCGAGACTTCGCGCATCTCGATGCCCTCGATGCTCGGCGGAGCGGCCAGGAAATCGAGGTCGGCCGGGGCGTCGGGATCCAGCCAGCGGTCCCATTCCCACTCGGGCACGATCAGCGGCATCCGGTCGTGGATTTCGGCGAGTTCGCCGACCGCGTCGGTGGTGATGATTGTGCAACTCAGCAGCGGCGAACCGTCTTTCGCCGGCTTCCATACCGACCACAGCCCCGCCATGAACAGCATCTCGCCGTCGGCGCGGTGCATGAAGAACGGCGTCTTGCGGGCCTTCTTTCCGGCGTCGGTATCGGGGTTTGCCCGCCACTCGTAGTAGCCGTCCATCGGCACCAGGCAGCGCTTGGATTTGGCGCTGGAGCGAAACGCCGGCGACGTGCTGACCTTCTCGGCGCGGGCGTTGATCAGCAGCGGCCCCTTGGACTCGGGCGCGCCGTCGGCCCCTGCCTTCACCCAGGGCGGGATCAGCCCCCAGCGCATCGACCGGACCCGCCGGGTGGGCTCGTCGTCGGGCTCGTCATGGCGGCGCACCACGGTGGTGATCGTCGTGGTCGGCGCCACGTTGTAGTTCGGACCCGTCGACTCGGCGGCCCCGGTCTTTGTGCTCTCCAGGATCGCCTCGATCTTCTCGGCCAGTGCCGCCGGGTCTGTCGTCACCGCGAATCGTCCGCACATGCCTTTCATCCTGCCCGCTCGGTTATCGCTCGGCGACCCGCTGCGCCCGGCTTCGCCGCGCTTGCGATCGCCCGTGAGCCACAATGGAGCACGTGCATACCTGGCCCGCCCCCTACACCTCGCGGCCGGTACACGCGACAGTGACGGTGCCCGGCTCGAAATCGCAGACCAACCGGGCGCTGGTGCTCGCGGCGCTGGCCGCGGCAAACGGCGCCTCCACGATCAGCGGCGCGCTGCGCAGCCGCGACACCGACCTGATGATCGGCGCGCTGCAAGCCCTCGGCCTGCAGGTCGACGGGCCGGCCGACGAGCTCACGGTCACCGGGGAGATCGCCCCGCCCGCCGACGCCCGCATCGACTGCGGCCTGGCCGGCACGGTGTTGCGGTTCGTCCCGCCGCTGGCGGCACTCGGGCTGTCGGCGGTGACGTTCGACGGCGACGAGCAGGCGCGGGTCCGCCCGATCGCGCCGCTGCTGAACGGCCTGCGCGGACTCGGCGTCGACATCGACGGCGACGGCCTGCCGTTTCGGGTTCGCGGCGCCGGAAAGGTCGCGGGTGGGGCGGTGGACATCGACGCCTCGGCCTCGTCGCAGTTCGTGTCGGGCCTGCTGCTGGCGGGCCCGTCGTTCACCGACGGACTGACCGTGCACCACGTCGGCTCGTCACTGCCGTCGGCCCCGCACATCGCGATGACGGTGGCGATGCTGCGTCAGGCCGGCGTGGACGTCGACGACGCAACGCCCAACAGCTGGCAGGTGCGGCCGGGCCCGGTCGCGGCGCGGCACTGGCAGATCGAGCCGGATCTGTCGAACGCCGTCCCGTTCATCGCCGCGGCAGTGGTCAGCGCGGGCACCGTCCGCATCACCGGTTGGCCGGCGGCCGGCATCCAACCGGCCGACGCGATCCTGAGCATCCTCGCGCAACTGAATTGCGTTGTGAAACAGGGTGATTCGTATCTGGAAGTACAAGGCCCCAAGTCCTACCCGGGCGTCGATGTCGACCTGCGCGACGTCGGCGAGCTGACCCCGTCGGTGGCGGTGCTCGCGGCGCTGGCGGCGCCGGGTTCGGTGTCCCGGCTCTCCGGGATCGCGCATCTGCGCGGCCACGAAACCGACCGACTGGCGGCGCTGAGCAGCGAGATCAACCGATTGGGCGGCGACTGCCGCGAAACCGCCGACGGGCTCGAGATCACCGCGACAGCACTGCACGCGGACACCTGGCAGTCCTATGCCGACCACCGGATGGCGACGGCCGGCGCGATCGTCGGCCTGCGCGTCGACGGTGTGCGGGTCGACGACATCGAGACCACCGCCAAGACGTTGCCGAATTTCCCGACGATGTGGGCCGACATGCTAAGGCAGCCAAGCGGTTGAAGCCGGACGACTACGACGAGTCCGACGTCAAAATCCGCTCCGGGAAAGGCTCCCGGCCGCGGACCAAAACCCGCCCCGAACACGCCGACGCGAAATCCGCGATGGTGATCAGCGTCGACCGCGGCCGCTGGGGTTGCGCCCTCGATGGCGACGCCGAGCAGCGCGTCACGGCTATGCGGGCAAGGGAATTGGGCCGCACCCCGATCGTCGTCGGTGACGACGTCGACATTGTCGGCGACCTGTCGGGACGCCCGGATACGTTGGCACGCATCGTGCGTCGCCGCGAGCGGCGAACTCTGTTACGGCGCACGGCCGATGACACCGACCCGACCGAACGGGTCGTCGTCGCCAACGCCGATCAGCTGCTGATCGTGGTGGCGTTGGCCGATCCCCCGCCCCGCACCGGGCTGGTCGACCGGACGCTGATCGCGGCCTACACCGGTGGGCTGTTTCCGATCCTGTGCCTGACCAAGACCGACCTCGCTCCCGCCGCCCCGTTCGCCGAGCAGTACGCAGACCTCGACCTCTCGGTGATCATCGCGGGTCGCGACGACCCGTTGGAGGCGGTGGCACACCTACTGGAGGGCAAGATCACCGTACTGCTCGGCCATTCCGGCGTAGGCAAGTCCACGTTGGTGAATCGCCTTGTGCCAGAAGCGCATCGAGCGGTCGGCGAGGTCACCGACATCGGCCGCGGCCGGCACACCTCGACGCAGTCGGTGGCGCTGCCGCTCGACCACGACAGCTGGGTGATCGACACCCCGGGGATTCGCTCCTTCGGGCTGGCCCACATCAAGCCCGACGATGTGGTGCAGGCGTTCTCCGACCTGGCCGAAGCGATCGAAGACTGCCCGCGCGGCTGCGGGCATCTGGGCCCGCCCGCCGATCCCGAATGCGCGCTGGACGAAGTGACCGGCCCGGCGGTGCGCCGGGTCGCCGCGGCCCGGCGACTGCTGGCCGCGTTGCGTGAGGGCGCGCTGTAGGCCTCAGCCCTCGGCCTGCGAGCGGACCCACTCCAGGTTGGCCCGCATGTTCGTCTGCCACTCGGACAGCCGGTTGGCGACGATCCTGGCCTCCTTGTCCGGCATCGCCACGATCGCCGGGGTCAGGCCCGACGGGCCCGGACCCATCCGGCCCCACTGCCGGATGAGCACGCCGTCGCTGGTTGGTTCGACCTCGAACGCCCACCTCGCTCCGATGCCGTCGGGCCCGACCACGTCGTACACCCAGCGCCGCTGAGCTCCGTCCTCCTCGACCTCGACGACTACGCACACCGTCGACCAGTCACCGAACGCCTCGTGCTTGCTGCGTCCACGGAAGCGCGCGCCGACCTCGACGCCGGTGGCGCCGTCGAGCCATTCGACGCTCTGCAGTTCCGACGAGCAATGCGCCGGCAGATTGATGTCGGTCACCAGGGCCCACGCCGTGGGCACATCACACCGAACGCGCTGAGTCACTTCGACTGTGGGTAGGTCGCGGTAGCGCATGCTGGTTAGCATGCCATCTATGAAGGTCGGCGCAATCATCGAACCTCGGCTGCCCGGCGCCGTCGAATTCGCGCTCGCTGCCGAGCAGATCGGGGTGGCGTCGCTGTGGATCCCCGAAGTGTGGGGCTACGACGCGCTGACCGGGCTGGCCTACCTGGCCGCCAAGACGTCGTCGATACAACTCGGAACCTTTGTCGTGCAACTGGGTTCGCGTAGTCCGGCATTGCTGGCGACGTCGGCGCTGAGCCTGCAGGAACTGTCGGGGGGCCGATTCATCTTGGGCGTCGGCACGTCGGGCCCGCGGGTGATGGAGGGCTGGCACGGCGTCCGCTTCCGCAAGCCGGTACAGGCGACGCGGGAGACCATCGAGATCATCCGCACGGTCAGCCGCGGCGAACGCCTCGAGCACGCCGGCGAGATTTACCCGTTGCCGCTGCCCGACAGCCGCGGCACCGCACTCAAGCCGATGGTGCGCCCCGACCACGTCCCGGTGTATATCGCGTCGATGGGCCCGCGGAACCTGGAGTTGACCGGCGAGGCGGCCGACGGCTGGCTGGGCAACGCGTTCATCCCCGAGGCGGCGGAGGTGTTCCTAGACCCGTTGCGGGCCGGCGCGCAGCGGGCCGGGCGGACGTTGGCTGAGCTCGACCTGGTCGCGCCGGTCGCACTCGAGTTCCACGACGACCAGGCGTCCAGCGAGGCGGCCGCCCGCCGGCACGCCGATGGGTACGCGTTCACGATCGGCGCCATGGGTGTCGGCGGGTCGAACTTCTACAACGCCGCGTTCAGCCGGCTGGGCTATGCCGACGAGGTCGCCGAGGTCGCCGCGTTGTGGCAGGCCGGCAACCGTGACGAGGCCCGCAGCAAGGTGCCGCTGGACCTTGGCAAGTTGACGAATCTGCTTGGTACCGAGGACATTATCGCCGAGCGGGTCGAGCACTATCGGGCGGCCGGAATCACGACGCTGTTGGCCAAACTCGAGGGTGAACACTCCCAACAGCTGGCGGCGCTGCAGCGACTGGTCGCCATCGCCGGCGCGTGAAACAGCAGCCAGGGCTGTGAATTCGGGCGAATCGCGACCATAGCGTCTGTTTCACGGACGTCTACAGGCGCATCATCGGCAGCGGGCGAAGCGGATGCCGCACCGCGTAGCCGGTCAGCCCCTTGGCCAGGAATGCGTGAAAACCGTTGTACGGCAACTGTTCGACGACCGCCCGAACGGCCGCTCGCCCGATCCCCCGCCGCAGCACTCCGTGGCTGACGTCAATCAGGTCGGCCTGGCGGAACGTCTCGGTGACCCTCTTGTCGTTGTCGTCGTCGCGAAGGGGGCGGAGCCGATGATGCTCGGTGACCAGCGCGCGCAACTGATCGACGTCGGCGATGCCGAACTCGTCGGCATACGCTGCGGCCAGGTCGGCCGACGGCATCAGGTAGTCGAACGTGCCGGCCGTCCAGATGCCCAGGTCGTGGGTGGCCCACGCCAGCGCCGCGGCGTCGGGGATCGAAAAACCAAGCAGCAGCTGGTGATACGCGAGGCAGCGGTAGACGTGGTTGCGGTACGCCGACAGATCGTGGCCTAACGCATCGCGATGCCGATCCAGCACGGCGTCGACGATCGGGTGCGCGGTGATGACCTCCACGCGCCGAGTTTAAGCGGCGAGGTCGTCCCGTCGGCGCGTTTGCTCGTTACCGGCGGTCCGCTTGTTGCGCCGCCAGCCCCGCACGGTGGCGATCGCGGTCTTCAGGCCGCGACGCCGGCCGGTCGACGGGTCGGTGCCGGCGAACCCCGGTTCCAGTGCGGCGAACATCGACTCGCTGCGCGTCTCCGGCGCGTTGTCGGCGGTATCGCGTAGATACTTGTCCGGCAGCGACAGCTTGGCGATCGTCCGCCACGTCTTGCCGTACTGCACCAGGAAAGAGCCTGTGGTGTAAGGCAAGTCGTACTTCTCGCAGATCTGGCGCACTCGCACCGCGATCTCTTCGTACCGGTTGCTCGGCAGATCCGGGAACAGGTGGTGCTCGATCTGGTGGGACAGGTTGCCACTCATGAACCGCAGTGCTGGACCGGCTTTGAAGTTGGCGCTGCCCAACATCTGGCGCAGGTACCAGTGCCCCTTCGACTCGCCCACCATGTCGGTTTTGGTGAATTTCTCTGCGCCATCGGGGAAGTGGCCGCAGAAGATCACGGCGTTGGCCCAGACGTTGCGGATCACGTTGGCCACCACGTTGGCCTTCAATGTCGACGTGAACGACGCACCAGGTGACACTGCGGTCAGCGCCGGGAACGCGATGTAGTCCTTGAACACCTGCCGACCGGCCTTGGCCAGAAACTCGTCGACCCGCTCGCGGGCCTCGTCGTTGTCCATCCGCTTCATGACGATCTTGCCGACTTCCACGTGCTGCAGGCCGACGCCCCACTCGAATCCGAGCGCCAGCATCGCGTTGTAGAACAGGTTGAACAGGTTGAAGCGCTTCCAGGGATGGTCGCGGGTGACGCGGAGCAGGCCGTAGCCGACGTCGTCGTCCATGCCGAGGATGTTGGTGTACTTGTGGTGCACGTAGTTGTGGGTGTACCGCCAGTGCTTGGACGACCCCATCATGTCCCACTCCCAGGACGAGGAGTGGATCTCGGGATCGTTCATCCAGTCCCACTGGCCGTGCATGACGTTGTGGCCGATCTCCATGTTCTCGACGATCTTGGCCACACTCAGGGTCGCGGTGCCCGCCCACCAGGCGGACCGGCGCTTGCCGAACGCCAGCATCAGCCGGCCGGCGACCTCGAGGGCGCGCTGCGCGGCGATGGTGCGGTGGATGTAGCGAGCGTCGCGCTCGCCACGGGAGTCTTCAATGTCCTGACGAATGGCGTCGAGTTCGACGCCCAGGTTCTCGATGTCGGCGTCCGTCAGATGTGCGAAGACATCGAGGTCGGTGATCGCCATCGTGATGTTTGCCTTCCTGCAGGTGGGAGTTCCTGACCTACGCTATCGTAACCTACGACAGCGTAGGTTACCAGCGGGTAACTCCTAAACGTCGAGAGTACAGTCGCCAGACGCGGCGGAAACACAGGTCTGCACGCGTGTCCCCGGCTCGCGCTCCAGGCCGGTTCGCAAGTCGCGGACGTGGCCCTCGGTCAGGGTTACCACGCAGGACTGGCAGATACCCATCCGGCAGCCGAACGGCATCTGCACGCCCTGCTGCTCACCGGCATCCATCAGCGACGTCGCCGCGTCAGCGGTGGCACTCTTTCCGCTCTTGGCGAACGTGACCGTGCCGCCGGTCCCGGCCGGCGCCGCCTTCGACACCGCGAACCGCTCGAGGTGCAGACGCGCCTTGACGCCGGCCGCGGACCAGGTCTGCTCGGCGGAGTCGAGCATGGCCTCGGGCCCGCAGGCCCAGGTCTGCCGTGCGCGCCAGTCCGGCACCTCGGCATCGAGCTGGGATAGATCCAGCCGCCCCTCGCTGCGCGTCGCGCGCAGCTGCAAGCGGTAGCCCGGGTGCTTGGCTGCCAGGCGCTCGAGCTCCGCGCCGAACATCACGTCGTCCGCGGTGGGCGCCGAATGCAGGTGGATCACGTCGGTGATCTGGTCGCGACGGACCAGCGTGCGCAGCATCGACATCACCGGCGTGATGCCCGAGCCGGCGGTGAGGAACAGCACGGCCGGCGGCGCCGGATCGGGCATCACGAAATTGCCCTGCGGCGCGGCCAATCGGACGATCGTTCCAGGCTGCACCCCGTCGACCAGATGGCTGGACAGGAAGCCTTCGGGCATCGCCTTCACCGTGATCGTCACCGTGCGCGCACTGCGGTGCGACCGAGTCCGATTGCCCGGCTCCTCCCCGGGCCGGCCAGCGGCCCGGCTCGTCACCGGGCTCGACGTCAACGAGTAGGAGCGCCAGCGCCAGCGACCGTCGATCAGCAGCCCGATGCCCATGTACTGGCCCGGCTCGTAGTCGAAGCTGAAGCCCCAGCCAGGCTTGATCACCAGGGTCGCGGAGTCGCTCGTCTCGCGCTGCACTTCCAGAATCCGGCCCCGCAGCTCACGCGCCGACCACAGCGGGTTGGCGAGGCGGGTGTAGTCGTCCGGCAGCAACGGCGTCGTGATGCGATGGGCGATCTTGCGCAGCGCATGCCAGCCGGGATGGGTTTCCACGCCGGCCAGCGTAATCGGCACGGTCTCGATGACGTTGGCGGCAGCGCGCGACACTTTTCTGTCGATTGAGGAAACTCTGTTCATTGAGACTGTCCTGTCCGTGAAGAGGAATCCTGGCTCTCGCTCGGGACAGAACCTACGGTACCGTAACCTACGGTTCCGTAGCTAAAACGAAGCTGTGACTTACAACAGCTCGAGCAGGAACGGCAGCTCCTGCGTGGCGTACCAGGCCAGGTCGTGATCCTGGGCGTCCCCGACGGTCAGCTCGGCGTCCTCGTCACCCAAATCGGCCGCATCGATCACCTCAATCGCGGCTTTGACCTGTGCTTCCGCGGCAGCGTTGTCGACAAACGCGGCGACCACCTCATCGGTCGTCACCGGAGCGCCGATTCGCACCACCGCGTCGTCGAGGTCCGGGCGCAATGTGACATCCCCGACATCGGCGACCAACACCGCGCGTCGAGGCGGCAGCGCACCCTCCCGGCCGTCGTCTTCTGCGGCGCCGGCCAGCAGCCGCAGCGACGCCAGCGCCGCCTCACGCAGCGCGACTTCGCCGAGTTCGTCGTCGTCGCCTTCGGCGTAGGCCTCGCGCAGTTTGGGGGTGACCGCGAAGGCGGTACCACTGACCGGTCGCAGCGAACCGTCGGCGACGAGTTGCTGCAGCATGGCCAGCGTCACCGGGATGTAGATCCGCATCAGTTCGGGTTCGTCCGGGTCATTCGGCGTCGCCGATCAGCGTTGCGACATGATCGTCGACGTAGGTCGACAGCTCGCGCGGTGGCCGCTGGTAGTCGCCGGTCTTGACCGGGTGAGCGGGCAGTTTGACCTTCGGCAATTTCACCGGCCGATAGTCGATGGTGGACAACAGATGCGAGATCATGTTCAGCCGCGCGTGTTTCTTGATATCCGATTCCACCAAAAACCATGGGCTGGAAGGCTTGTCGGTGTACGCCATCATCTCGTCGCGGGCCCGCGAATAGTCTTCCCACTTGTACAACGACTCCAGATCCATTGGGCTGAGTTTCCATTGCCGTACCGGATCGTTGCGCCGCGCTCTGAATCGACGCAACTGCTCGTCTTCGGAGACCGAAAACCAGTACTTCCGCAACAGAATTCCATCGTCGATGAGCATCTGCTCGAAAATCGGCGTCTGCTGCAGAAACAGCGCGTGCTCCTGCGGTGTGCAGAACCCCATCACTTTCTCGACGCCGGCCCGGTTGTACCAGGACCGGTCGAACAGCACGATCTCACCCTTGGTAGGCAGTTGCGCGACATAGCGCTGGTAATACCACTGCCCACGCTCACGATCGGTCGGTGCGGGCAGGGCGGCGATTCGCACGAAGCGCGGGTTGAGGTATTCGGTGATCCGTTTGATGGTGCCACCCTTGCCCGCACCGTCACGACCCTCGAAAACCACGACGACGCGAATACCTTCGGCGCGCACCCATTCCTGAAGTTTCACCAATTCCGTTTGCAGCCGGAACAATTCGGCCTCGTAGACCTTGTCCGGCAATTTGAGTGCCTTGCTCACCATCGAATGGTAGGTCTACTGCGCGGCTTCCAGCAGTTCATCGAGCGATTCGGCCAGTAATGACGGTAATACGTCGACGTCACTCATCGCGTCCCGATCGGCGTTGATGCCGTAATACAACATGCCGTTGTAGGAGGTCACACCGATGGCCAGCACCTGGTTGTTGAGCAGCGGCGGCACCGAGTAGGTCTCGAGCAGCTTCGCGCCGGCGATGTACATCTGCGACTGGGCGCCCGGTGCGTTGGTGATCAACAGGTTGAACTGGCGCGGCGAAAGGCCGGTCGCCACCCGGATTCCCATGGCGTGCAACGTCGGTGGCGCAAAGCCGGACAGCATCGCGATGGTGCGGGCGTCGACCAGGCTGGCCGCCGTCGGGTTGGTTTCGGTGGCATGGGCGATCTGCGACAGCCGCACCACTGCGTTGCCCTCGCCCACCGGCAGGTCGACCAGAAACGGCGCCACCTGGCTGATGGCCTGGCCCCGACTGGACGAGTCGAATGCTTCGTAGACCGGCAGCGGCGCCATCGCCCGGACCGTCGCCGCCTGCCCGGCCGCCTCGCCGCGGGAGAGCAGCCAGTTGCGCAGCGCACCGGTGACCACCGCCAGCACGACATCGTTGACGTCGCAGTTGTAGCGCGCGCGGATGGTCCGATAGTCGTCGAGTCGTCCGACGGCAACCGTGTAGCGCCGGTTACGCGACACGGTGGTGTTCAGCGGGCTGCGCGGGGCGGCTCCGCGCGCCAGCGTCCGGGCGACGTCGAACAGGCGACGGCCGGTGTCCGCCAGCTGGCCGGAGTTGGTCAGCAGCTCGACGACCCCGCCGTGGACGGCCTTCAGCTGCGCTTGGGGCCGGGTGGCCCAGTCACCGATCGCGCCCAGCAGCAGCCGCGCGTTGCCCGGTTCGCGGGCCGGCAGCCAGATGTCCTCGACGAACCGCGGCGGGTGGCGACTCCGATCGGCGATGACGTGGCTGATCTCGGCGGCGCCCATGCCATTGACCAGCGCCTGATGCGACTTCGTGTACAGCGCCAGCCGGTTCTTGGCGAGACCCTCCACCAGGTACATCTCCCAGAGTGGGCGCGAGCGGTCCAGCGGCCGCGCGGCCAGCCGGCCGATCAACTCGTGCAGTTGCTCGTCGCTGCCCGGCGACGGCAGCGCGGAACGCCGGACGTGATAGGTGATGTCGAAATCGTGGTCGTCCACCCAGACCGGCCGGGCCAGCCGCATCGCCACCTCGCGGACCTTCCGCCGGTACCTCGGCACCTTCGGTAGCTGCCGCTCGACGGTGGCCAGCAGGGTCTCGTAGCTCAAGCCGGCGCGCGGCTGACGCAGGATCGACAGCGAGCCGACGTACAGCGGAGTCGCGGAGTTCTCCATCTGGTAGAAGGAGGCGTCCGATGCCGACAGCCGGGTCACGTCGCCTCTCCCCTTTACGTCCCTTGAGAATTGGTCCACCGACCAATATGCCGCACAGGCTAACCGGCCGCGGGGCCCCTGCACCGGGTGAGCACGAGGA
>DATNFI010000221.1:0-2107 GCA_035606475.1 Mycobacterium sp.
TCTCGAAGATGTCCGGCGCCAGCGATTCACAGAATCCGTTGGCCTCACATAATGATTCGTCGACAATTATTCGCATCGCTTACTCCTTCTCCACTAGCGTCATAGGCCCTTGGGCCGAGTGCCGATCACCCCGGCACTGGCGAGTCGCGCCAGATCGTCGTCGGTCAGCCCGCATGCGTCGCGCAGCACCTCGCCGTTGTGTTCACCGAGGGTGGGCGGTGGACGCATCAGCCAGGCGCGCTGCCCGTCGAGTGGCGCGAACGGTGGACGCGGGTAGCGCCCCGCACCGGTGCGGGGGTGGTCGAGCGTTTCCAGGAACCCGCGATCGTTGAGCTGATCGTTCTCGGTGATCAGCGACGGCGATACCACGGGTGCGGCGGGAATACCCACGGCGGCAAGGGAATTCACAGCCTCGTCGAGTTTCTGGCCGGCGAACCAGTCCCGCAGCTGCTGGTCGATCTCGTCGGCGTGGGTGCGCCGCCCGTCGACGGTGTCGTAGCGGCGGCCGTCGGCCCAGGTCGGCCGGTCCAGCACATCGACCAGCGCGCGCCACTGCTCGTCGGTGCGCACGGTCACCGCAATCCAGTCGTCGTCGCCGTCGCAGCGGTACAGGTTCTGCACGGCCCAGCCGTGTCCGCGGTTGCCCCGGCGGCTCAGCGTGACACCGAATACCTCGGCTTCCATCGGCTGAATCGCGGTGACGTTCAGGACCGTCTCGATCATCGGCAGTTCGACGAGCTGGCCCGTTCCGGTGCGGTCGGCAAAGCACAGCGCGGCCGTCACGGCGAACGCCGCGTGCACGCCGGCCAGCGGGTCGCAGGCACCCCGCGGCGGGACGGGCGGCCCGTCCGCGGCGCCGGTGACCCACGCCAGCCCGGCGATCTGTTCCATGGTCGGCGCGAAACCGACGCGATCGCGCCACGGCCCGTCCAACCCGAACGCCGGCATCCGGGCGATGACCAGTCGCGGGTTGATCGCCAGCAACGCGTCCGCGGTGAGCCCGAAGTGCTCCATCACCCGCGGGGAGAAGTTCTCGATCACGACGTCGGCGCCGGCGACCAACTCCCCGAACACGCGACGCCCGTCCTCGGACCCCAAATCCAGTGTGACGGAACGCTTGTTGGTGTTCATGGCGTGGAATACCCAGCCGTACTCCCACCAGTCGTCGACGTCTTTGCGCATGCCGCCGGAGTACCGGATGCCGTCGGGCCGCTGGATCGACTCGACCTTGATCACGTCGGCGCCGAACGCCGCGAGCAGGTGGGTGGCGGCCGGCCCGGCCCAGAATGCGGTCAGGTCGACGACGCGAAGGCCGTCGAACGGCAGCCGCGGTCCCGACGGCGGTTCGGCGTACGCGCGGGCCGGCCAGGGTGCCGTTCCGTCGGCCTCGCCGAGCGCGGGGGCGTGGCGCAGTGACGCCGGAGCGCATTGCGACATCAGCCAGGGGGTGCGGGGCTGATGGAATCCCGCCGGGTTGCGCACGAACACGCCGCGCTCCGTCGCGTAGGCGGTGTCGCGGATCGTGGCGCCATTACCCAGGGCCGCGATCGGCAACCGGAACAGCTGGCCCAGCTCGACCACTTCGGCAACGGTCCGTTCGGCGAGCCACGGCCGGATCTGCTCGCGGATGAAATCGCGGTATTGCCAGCGGCCGATCTGGAAACTCAGCTCCGGATTCTCGGTCAGCTCAGCGCAGTCGACCATCGCCGCGAAATCCAGCCACTGCTGACCGGTGACCATCGTGATCCCGATGTAGCCGTCCTTGGCCGGCTCGATCGACGGCACCTCGACGGTGCGCGTCACCGGCGGCACGTTCAGCAGATGCGAGTGCAGCCATTCGCCGCTTTGCATCAACGTGATTGCTTCCAGCATCGACAGATCCAGGTGTTCGCCGGGTCCGCCGTGCTGGACACGACGCCGCACCACCAGAGCGCCGAAGGCGGCAAACACCCCGCCCATGTACTCGCCCAGGTCGCCGCCGATCGAGATCGGTGGTCCCGCGGGGTCGCCGCGGAAGCCGGTCAGACCCGACCATGCCTGCAGGGTGAACTCGCTGGCGGCGCGGTCGGCATAGCGACCGGTCCAGCCGAAGTCGGAGATCGTGACG
>DATNFI010000222.1:0-2390 GCA_035606475.1 Mycobacterium sp.
AACCGGTTGCCTCATCTAGCCGAGGTCGTACCCCAGCCGCTCGGCCAGCTTGTGCAGCAGGCCGATCGCCGCGTCAGCGATCACCGTGCCCGGCGGGAAGATCGCCGCGGCCCCGGCGGCGTACAGCTCGTCGAAGTCGCCGGGCGGGATGACGCCGCCGACGACGATCATGATGTCGGGCCGGCCCACCCCGGCCAGCGCGTCGCGCAACGCCGGCACCAGCGTCAGATGGCCCGCCGCGAGCGACGACACCCCGACCACGTGCACGTCGTTGTCGGCCGCCTCGCGCGCCACCTCTTCCGGGGTGGAGAACAACGAGCCCACGTCGACGTCGAAACCGATGTCGGCGAACGCCGTCGCGATCACCTTCTGTCCGCGGTCGTGGCCGTCCTGGCCCATCTTGGCGACCAGGATGCGCGGCCGTCGGCCGTCGGCTTCGGCGAACTTCTCCACTAGCTCGGTCGCGCTGCCGATATTGCTGCCCTTTCCGACTTCGTCGCGGTAGACCCCGGCGATGGTACGGATCTCGGCCGCGTGCCGTCCCCAGACCTTCTCCAGCGCGTCGGAAATCTCCCCCACGGTGGCCTTGGCCCGTGCCGCGTCGATCGCCAGCGCCAGCAGATTTCCTTCGGCACCCGCCGCGCGGGTGAGCTCGGCGAGCGCGGCGTCGACCCCGGCCTGGTCCCGGTCGGCGCGCAGCTGCTGCAGCTTGGCGATCTGCTCGGCGCGCACCCGGCTGTTCTCGACCTTGAGCACCTCGATCGGGTGGTCCTCGTCCACCTGGTACTTGTTGATGCCGATCACGGTCTGCTGGCCGGAGTCGATGCGGGCCTGGGTACGGGCCGCCGCCTCCTCGATGCGCAGCTTCGGGATGCCGTCGCTGATCGCCTGCGCCATGCCGCCGTGCTCGGCCACCTCGCGGATGTGGGCACGGGCCTTCTCGGTGAGCTGATGGGTCAGCCACTCCACGTAGTAGGAGCCACCCCATGGGTCGATCGGCCGGGTGGTGCCGGACTCCTGCTGCAGCAACAGCTGTGTGTTGCGGGCAATGCGGGCAGAAAAATCGGTTGGCAGGGCCAGCGCCTCGTCGAGGGCGTTGGTGTGCAGCGACTGTGTGTGCCCCTGCGTTGCGGCCATTGCCTCGATGCAGGTGCGGGCGACGTTGTTGAACGGGTCCTGCGCGGTGAGAGACCAACCGGAGGTCTGCGAATGCGTGCGCAGCGACTGCGATTTCGGCTCCTTGGGGTCGAACTGGCCGACGAGCTCGCTCCACAGCAGCCGCCCGGCGCGCAGCTTGGCGACCTCCATGAAGAAGTTCATTCCGATGCCCCAGAAGAACGAGAGCCGCGGCGCGAATTTGTCGATGGAAAGCCCGGCGTCCAGGCCGGCCTTGATGTAGTCGACGCCGTCGGCCAGCGTGTAGGCAAGCTCCAGATCCGCGGTGGCGCCGGCCTCCTGGATGTGATAGCCGGAGATCGAGATCGAGTTGAATCTCGGCATCTTGGCGCTGGTGTAGCCGAAGATGTCGGAGATGATCCGCATCGACGGCTTCGGCGGATAGATGTAGGTGTTGCGGACCATGAACTCTTTGAGGATGTCGTTCTGGATGGTCCCGGCCAGCTTCTCCGGCGGCACGCCCTGCTCCTCGGCGGCCACCACGTACAACGCGAGGACCGGCAGTACCGCACCGTTCATCGTCATCGACACCGAAACGGCGGACAGGTCGATGCCGTCGAACAGCTGGCGCATGTCGAGGATGGAATCGATCGCCACCCCGGCCATCCCGACATCACCCTGCACCCTCGGATGATCGGAGTCGTAACCGCGGTGGGTGGCCAGGTCGAACGCTACCGACAGCCCCTTCTGTCCCGCGGCCAGGTTTCGGCGGTAGAAGGCATTCGAGTCGGCCGCGGTGGAGAAGCCGGCGTATTGGCGGATGGTCCACGGCTGGTTGACGTACATCGTCGGATAGGGCCCCCGGATGTACGGCACCGCCCCGGGGAAACTGTCCAGCGGATAGCCCGCGGCGACCGCGGCATCGCGGTCCGCGGCGATGTACACCGGCTTCACGTCGATGTGCTCAGGGGTGATCCAGTCCAGCTGATCCGGGGTATAGCCGTGCGCGGCCGCCGCGGCCGAAACATGGTCGGCGACAGCGGCTTCGGTGGCGGGATCCCCGCTGCGCTCGCCGTGCAGTGGAATGTCGGCGAAGCTGCCGATTCCGGTTGTAGCCGTCATCGCTAGGCCCCCAATCGGGTCAGGAGGGAGGAAAGGGCGTCGACCGCGTCGATCTTGGCGGTCAGGTAGTCGTCGGGCTTCGAATCTGCTTCTGCAACCGCCTTTTCGGGCCCGGCAAGGTAGATCTGTGACACACCGGCCTGTCTGGCGGC
>DATNFI010000223.1:0-7946 GCA_035606475.1 Mycobacterium sp.
TGCCGTCGGTGAATGGTGCGTAGGGTGCGATGGTGGCGTGCTGGGCGCCGAAGCGGCCGGGTTGGCGACCCGAACCCGCCGTGAAATGCATTGGCTGCCCGACCCATTCGGCCAGCGCCTCGAACAGCGACACCTCGATGGTGGCGCCTTCACCGGTGACTTCCCTGCGGTACAGCGCGGCCAGAATCCCGCTGAACGTATACATGCCGGCGGCGATGTCCGCGATGGACACACCGGCCTTGACACCCGTCTCCGGTGTGCCGGTCAGGGAGACCAGCCCGGTCTCGCACTGCACCAGCAGGTCGTATGCCTTGCGGTCGGCCCACGGCCCGTCGCTGCCCCAGCCGGTGACGGCGGCGACGATCTTGCGCGGATCCTTGGCCCGCACGTCGGTCGCGGACAGACCCAGCCGAGCGACGGCACCCGGGCCAAGGTTCTGGACGATGACGTCTGCCTGGTCGGCGAGTTCGTGCAGGATGGCGCGCCCCTCCGGGGACTTGACATCCAGGGCGACCGACTCCTTGGACCGGTTGAGCCATACGAAGTAGCTCGACTCCCCGTTGACGGACTCGTCGTACTGGCGGGCGAAGTCACCGGTTCCGGGCCGTTCGACCTTGATCACCCGGGCGCCCAGGTCGGCCAACTGACGTGTGGCAAAGGGCGCGGCCACGGCGTGCTCCAGCGACAAGACGGTGACATCACTCAACAACACGTTGCCTCCATAAATTTCTTCGTATAGATAAGACGGATCTGGCGGGCTCCAAGTGGCTGCGCCGAACGCGAACCCTCTTTGCTTGTCATCGTTTTCGTCGCTCAGTACGACCGGGGCAGGCCGAGCACCTTGGTGGCGACGAACGCCTTGATCAGGTTGTTGTTGACCGGGGCGACCTGAAACATGCGGGTCTCGCGGAACTTGCGTTCGATGTCGTACTGGTCGACGAAGCCGTTGCCGCCGTGGGTGTCCAGCGCGACATTGGCGGCGGCCCAGCTGGCCTCGGAGGCCAGGTGCTTGGCCATGTTGGCTTCGGCCCCACAGTGTTTGCCCTCGTCGAAGAGCCGGGCGGCCTCGTAGCGCATCATGTCGGCCGCGCGGACCTTCATGTACGCGTCGGCGAGCGGGAACTGAACGCCCTGGTGGGCGCCGATCTGCCGGCCGAACACCTCGCGTTTGGTCGCGTAGTCGACGGCGCGTTCGATGAACCAGTAGCCGTCGCCGATGGCTTCGGAGGCCAACAGGATGCGTTCGGCGTTCCAGCCGTCGAGGACGTAGCGGAAGCCGGCGTCGACCGCGCCAATCACATGGTCGGCCGGCACCCGCATGCCGCGGTAGTGCACCTGGTTGGTGGCGTAGTTGAACATCGTGCGCACCGGCACCACCTCGAGCGTGTCGGGCTGCTCGGCGCGGACCTGCCGCAGGTCCACCAGGAACAGGGTCAGCCCACGGGTGCGGTTCTCGGTCTTGTGACTGGTGCGGGCGAGCACCAAGGCCAGGTCGGACTCGGAGATCCGGCTGGTCCAGTTCTTGTGCCCGGTGAGGACGTAGTGATCGCCGTCGCGCTCGGCGGTGGTGATAATGCTGGTGGTGTCCGATCCGGCGGCGGGCTCGGTGATGGAGAAGGCCTGCAGGCGCAGCTCACCCTTGGCGATCAGCGGCAGATAAGTGTTCTTCTGCTCGTCGCTGCCGTGCCGCAGCAGGGCGCCCATGGTGTACATCTGGGCGTGGCATGCCGCGGAGTGCCCACCGGACTTGTTGATCTCCTCCATGATCACCGACGCCTGGGTCAGGTTGAACCCGAGGCCGCCGTACTCGGTGGGGATGAGCGCGGCGAGCAGGCCGGCGCCGGTCAGGGTGTCGACGAACTCCTGCGGGTAGCGGCGGTTGAGGTCGGTCTCCCGCCAGTACTCGTCGGGGAACTGAGCGCACAGCGCGCGTGTGCGTGCGCGCAGGCTGTCCAGCATGATCGCTCCTTCATGTTCCGGTGCTGTCGTCGGCGGGGTCTGGGTCACGGCGCCCACTCGTCGGTGGCGGCTGGGCGCGGTCGCTCGGGCGCCGGGTCCCGCGGTCGCGGCCGCGGTGAGGGACGGGCCGCCCTGCTGCGCGCCGACGGCCGGGTCTAGTCGGCGCCGTGGCGGTGCGCGGTCGGATTGGGGTTGCCCACCAAATCACGCTGTCGTCGGGGACACCTTGGGTAGCAGTTCGTCGTTGTGCGCGCCGAGTTGGGGTGCCGAATCGGTGCGCGGCTCGTCGTAGGTGTCGGTCAGAATCGGTGTCCGGATCATCCGTCGGCGGCCGGCGTGCGGGTCGTCGATGTCGAGGAACATCTGCCGGGCGTCGAGGTGCGGGCAGTGGTAGAGCTCGTCGACGGTCTGGCATTCGCCGGCGGGTAGTCCGTGGGAGGCAAAGTGCTCGACGATCTCGCGGCGGGTCCGGGTCCGCGTCCACCGCTCGGCCTCGGGCCGGATGACCGAGGCGAAGTTTTGTGCGCGGTTGATCACCGAGTCCAGCAGGGGATGCTCGAGCAGGTCAGGCCGTCCTATCGCCGCGCACAGCCGCCGCCACATCTCCGGGGTCGGCAAAATCAGGGCGACGTGACCGTCTTTGGCCTTCAGGGCGCCCAGCGGGGCGTACCGATCCACCCCGCGCCGCCGCGGTTGTTTCGTGAAGTCCCACAGCATCAGTTCCCGTTCGAGCAGCGACGCCACCGCGTCGTACATGCTCTGGTCAACGAACGCGCCCACACCCGTGCGTTCGCGGCCCTGTAGGGCGGCCAGCACACCGACGGTGGCGTGCACCGCGGTGAACACATCGGCAAACCCGGTCACCGTCGGCAGCGGCGGGCCGTCCGGCTCGCCGGTAACTGCCATCAATCCGCCGATCGCCTGAATCGCCGTGTCGAACGCGGGCCGCTGCGCGAAGGGGCCGCGGCGCGTCGCCAACCGGCCGTACCCACTGATCGCGCAGTACACCAACCGCGGATTGTCCTGCCGCAGAACGTCATAACCCACGCCGAGGCGGTCCACCGCTCCGGGACGCAGATTCTCCACAACGACGTCGGCGGTGGCCGCCAGGGCGCGGTAGCGGGCCCGATCGCCCTCGTCGGACAGGTCCAGGGTGACGGACTTCTTGTTGCGGTTGTAGCTCAGAAACCCGCCGCTCATCGAGCCGCTGTCGGATCGCTCGAGCGGATCGTAGATCCGCCGGGGATCCCCGCCGGCGGGTCTCTCGATCTTGATGACCTCCGCGCCCAGATCGGCCAGCATCATCGCGCAGTACGGTGCCGCGATGTATTGACCCATCTCCAGGACGCGCACACCGTCGAGTGCTCTCACGTCAGACTCCTTGCGATTCGTGCGGAACGATGACTGGCTTGATGTCCTCCTGCGCACGCATGCGGCTCAGGGCCTCGGTGGCCTGATCGAGCCGGTAGCGGTTGGGCACCAGCGCGCCGAAGTCGTACTTGGCCCGGGTGGCCTTCATGAACTCGAGGGCCTTGCGGTACTCCGCGATGTGACCCGACCAGGTGCCCATGATGGTCAGTTGCTGTCGGGTGATGAAGCCGGGCCGCACCGGGACTTCCTTGCCCGGGCCGTCGATCTGACCGGTGACCATGTAGCGCCCCCCTTCCTTGATCATCCCGAGCCCCTCGGTGAATGCGGTGCGCGCGCCGGAGAACTCGAACACCACTTCGGCGCCGTGGCCGCCGAGGAGCCCGCGGACCGCGGTGATGCGGTCCGCGGGTTCGGGGCACTGTGACACGGAGACCAGGTCGGTGGCGCCGTACTGCTTGGCGATCGCCAGGCGGTTATCGGGTGCGCCGATGGTGATGATCCGGCCGGCACCGAGATGGTCGGCCAGCGCGGTCGCGAACAGTCCGAGCGGGCCGGCACCCTGAATCACGACGGTTTCCCAGGGGTTCATCTTGCCGATGCGCTCAAAGGAGTGCACGACGGTGCGCAGCGCGCAGCTGGCCGCCGACGCCCACGAGGTGTCGACCTCGTCGGGCACTCGCACCCGCCCCGAATTGGGGAACACATAGGTGTATTCGGCGAACCCGCCCACCAGATACGGTGGCCGCTCGCAATTGGTGAACATGTAGTACTGGCGGTTGGCGCACAGGGTGGGCTGGTTGTCGAACCGGCAGTGATCGCACTGGCCGCACGAGGCGTGGGTGAAGCAAATCCGGTCGCCGATCGCCAGCGGTGTTCCGAACGTGTCCCGCTCGGCGCCCTCACCGAAGGCGATGACGCGCCCGACCATCTCGTGGCCCGGGATGACCGGCAGCTCCAGCGCCTGGCTGCCGCCGAGGGATCCGTCCCACAGGTGCAAGTCGGACCCGCACACCGTGGCCGCTTCAATCCGCACCAGCAGCGCATTGGGTTCGAGGTTCTGCGGTACCGGGAGCTCTCTGATTTCCAGCGGTTCGCCGTGCTGGGTCAGCACCGCCGCCCGGCTGGTCGTGGGGATAGCGAAGGTGGTTGTCATGAGGGTCTCCTTTGGGGTCAGCCGAGTTTGAACGGGTCGCGGCTGTCGCCGGTGAGTTCGACCCAGATCGATTTGGTTTGCAGGTAGGCGTCGAGGCCTTCCACGCCGTTCTCCCGCCCGATGCCGCTCTGGCCGAAGCCGCCGTAGGGCACATTGTTGGCGAGCACGCGGTAGGAGTTGATCCAGATGGTGCCGGCGTTGAGGCGGTGCGCGACCCGGTGTGCGCGCTGGATGTCTTTGGTCCACACCGCCGCCGCCAGCCCGTAGGTGGTGTCGTTGGCGAGCCGCAGGGCCTCCTCCTCGGAGGTGAAGGTGATGACCGACAGCACGGGGCCGAAGATCTCCTCCCGCGCCACCCGCATCGCGTTGTCGACACCGCTGAGGATGGTCGGCTCGAAGAAGTACCCGTCGGCCAGCTCGGGGTCGGCCGGACGCTGCCCCCCGCAGACCACCGTCGCGCCCTCACTGACGCCCAAATCGACGTAGTAGCGGACTTTGTCGAGTTGCTCGGCGAACGCGATCGGTCCCATTTCGGTTTCCATGTCGAGCGGATCACCCATCTTGATCTCGGGTGCGCGCCGGGCCAGCCGATCCAGAATGTCGTCACGGACGGACTCATGGATCAGCAATCGGCTTCCGGCGATGCAGGTTTGGCCGGTGGCGGCGAAGATGCCGGCCATCACACCGTTGACGGCCGCATCGATGTCGGCGTCGGGAAAGATGATGTTCGGGGATTTCCCCCCGAGTTCGAGGGTGACTTCGGCGATGTGGTCGGCGGCGCTTTTCATCACGGCGATGCCGGTGGCGGTTGATCCGGTGAAGGTCACCTTGTCCACGCCGGGTTCAGCGGTCAGCGCGGCGCCGGTCTCGCCGGCGCCGGTGACCACGTTGAAGACACCCGGCGGGAACCCGGCCTCGTCAACAAGCTTGGCGAACTCCAGCGTGGACGACGGTGTCTGCTCGGCGGGTTTGGCGACGACAGTGCATCCGGCGGCCAGGGCGGGCGCCAGCTTGCTCGCCAGCAGAAACAGCGGACTGTTCCAGGGCAGGATGGCGGCGACGACGCCGATGGGCTCGCGGCGGGTGTAGGTGAAGAAGTTGGTCTGCGGCGCGGAGATGGTGTCACCGAAAATCTTGTCGGCGGCGCCGGCGAAGAATTCGTAGGTGGCCGGCAGTCCGGCCATCTGCGCGCGGGTCTCCCGAATCACCTTGCCGTTGTCGGTGGTTTCGATCCGCGCCAGCTCGTCGGCGCGCGGTGCGATCAGGCCGGCGAGCCGGCGGATGAGCACACCGCGCTGAGCCGCCGACATCGATCCCCACGGTCCCGACAGCGCCCGGCGCGCGGCGTCTACTGCTTTGCGCACGTCGGGCGGACCGGCCAGCGGCGCGGTGGCCCAGGCTTTCCCGGTGTAGGGGTTGACGGTTTCGAAGGTCTGCCCCGACACCGCGTCCACCCAGTCACCGTCGATGTACATTTGTCGGTGTTGCAGTGTGCGAGCCGGTGTTTCGCCGATGGTGGCGAGGTTCTCAGTCATGGCTGCCCTTTTCTGGTTGCGCACCGAACCTGGTGGCCCGGCGCTGTTGTTATGGGTGATGGCGGCGTACTGGCGGTTCGATGGTCGGGTACCGCATGCCGCTGCCGCACAGTGTTTTTCATGTCCGCACCGCCGCGCCGGCCAGCGCCGCCGCGATCACCGGGTCGAGTCGACGAGCATGGTCGAGGCCGTTGACGCTCTCGATCAGGGTGCTGAGCTCCTGCGCCGACAGGTGCGCTTCGGCTGCGAGGCGTTCGGCGTTGGCCACGACCTCGCCCATGGTCCACGACAACAGGGCGTCGCCGTCTTCGATGGCGTCATCGACGGTGGTGCCGTCGCGCAGCGTCACGGTGGCGCGAGCGGTCTTGGCCGGGCGTGTCGGCTCGGGCACAAGATCGATCCGTGCGATCAGGTCCAATATCTGCGGGTCGGTGAAGTGGTGCAGCGACTCGTAGGTGATGTCACCGCGAACCAGGGCGGTCGCGAAAGCGAACCTTGCGCTCATCAGGGTGTGGGAGGTGCTGGTGAACGGGCCCCGCGACGGCATCCCCGGATACATCGCTTCGCGTTCGTTCATGCCCAGCCGGATGGAGGCGTGCTCGGCCGCGACACCGGACTCACGCAGCCGAACGCCGAGCATCGCCGGGACTTGATTGAATGCGCAGACCGGATAGGGCTTGAACGTGACATCCAGGATGTTCCAGGTGGCGCCGAGGTCGGCGGCGATCGTGTCCGCTGATGGCCCAGAGTGCGCGAAACACTGCAGGTATCCGGCGTCGGCTTCAAACGCCGTTCGGGAGCCGGTCACCTTCGCCTCGGCGAGTTGGGCGGCCATCATGCCGGCCGCCGCGGCCGCCCCGGCCTGGAAATGCCACTCGTCGGTGCCGGCGCCGAACGATTCCGAGGTCCCGCCGGCCATCGAGGCCGCGATCGATAGTGCCGAGCGCATCGGTTCCACGCCGAGGCCCCGGATGCGCCCGACCGCGGCGGCGGCCGCGACCGGTCCGAACACGGCGGTCGCGCGGAACGGCGGGGTGGTCAGTTCGGTGAGCGGCGCAGACAGCGCGATGCCCACCTCGTAGCCGGCGGTGACCGCGGCGAGGAAGGTTTTCCCGTCGACGTGGCCGCTCTCGGCGGCGGCCAGCGCCGCGGGGATGACACTGACGCCGGGATGGAAGGTGCCGTGGGTGTCCTCCTGCGCGCGGGCGTGCAGGTGGACGCCGTTGATGAACGCTGCCGCCGCCGCGGGATGCCAGTGGCCGGTGACCAGCGAACGGGCATAACCGCCCGCGGCCGGCTGCTCGATCGACCCGTCCGACGTCTGCTCGGCGTGCCGCCCGAAATCCGCCGCGCCGCCTGCGATTCCGACGACCATGGCGTGGATCAGGCAGGCCTTGGCGCGCTCGCGGACGGCATCCGGCAGCGTGTCGACGTCAAGTTCTGCGGCGAAGGTGGCGAGCCGTTCGGCGATCGTGCTGTGAGTCATCGGCGCTCTCCCTGATCGGTTCTGCTGGATGTCCGCGGCGCCCCGGGCCCGACCCGGGTACCGAAAGTTGTCCGTATGACTTAGGACACTATGCGTCGAGGACTGTTCTGTCAATTCCGACCCTCTCCGGGATGGCCCCGCCACGTTATCGATGTTGTCCATCGGCGTGAATGTTACTGTTGTACCTGCTAGAAGCCCTCGGGCGCCGGTGGCGCCGGAAGGCTGGCGCGCCCCAGACCGCAAGGGGTTGACCCGCCGACCCGAGCTGAGTATCGTCAATTCATCCGTACAACTTTGGTTCACCTGACGTCGCAGCAGTCGGTCGGATACCGAACCGGATCCCCGTGAGACCACAGTTCAGCCGGTCGTGGCGCAGGCCGTTCACGACACTTTCCGAGGAGACCTCGATGACCAACCCGCCTTCTGTAGCGCCGTTACCCTC
>DATNFI010000224.1:0-7730 GCA_035606475.1 Mycobacterium sp.
GGTCCGGCCACCTTTTCGTCTACCTCGCTGCTCATCTCACGCTCCACCTGTCGTCTGCCCAGCTAGCGGCAACCCATTCCGTGGCAGCGGCCACGGCGAACCCCACCGCCACACCGGTGGCTACGTCGCTGGGATAGTGCACGCCGAGCAGCACCCGGGAGAGCGCCATCGGCGGGACCAGCATGACAGGCAGCGGTAAACCCGTGGTCCGGGCCAGCAACACCGCCGCCGCGGTGGTCGAGGTGGCGTGCGCCGACGGGAAGCTCAGCTTGCTCGGGGTGCCGACGTTGACGGCAACCGCGGGATGATGCGGCCGCGGGCGGCGGACGATCCGCTTGATCACCACCGCGGCGGCATGCGCGGCGAACGCTCCGGCGCCGGCCACCAGCCAGCTCCGGCGCTTGGCGGGCTGCAGGCCCGCGCCGATCGCCGATATCGCCAGCCAGCCGAGGCTGTGTTCACCGAAGTGGGACAACGCCCGGGCGATCGCCAGTGCGCCGGGGCGGTCGGCCAACGCCGACTGCACCGCGACCAGCACGGCCACTTCGCCGCTCGGCGTCGCCGATTCAGCCGCGGTGTCGGCCATTGCCAGCCGCGTTGTTCGCCGAGAACAGCACCGTCTCCCACTTCTCCTTGCTGGACAGCACCGGCAGCGCGGCGCGGTAGACGCGACGCATCTCGTCGAAGCGGTTCAGCAGCTGGCGCTGGCGTCGCAGCGACTGCCACAGCAGGGCGAACATCTTGTCCCGGTCACGCTGGCGATAGACCGCGCCGCGGCCGTCGGCTGTGGTGACGGTGGCGCCGTCCAGCGTCGACAGCCGGAACCAGCGGGCATCCTGAGTCGGTACGTTGAGCTGCGGGCGCTGATGATGCTGCGGCACAGTCTTTTTCAGCTGATGCAGGGTTCCGCGGATCAGCCGGTAGCCGATCGACAGTGGGTGTACCGGCGGCTTCATCTCGTAGTTGCGCTGCGAGGGTTCCGGCAACTGGTCCGACGACGGCAGCACTACCGCGTCCGGATACTCCTTGCGCATCCGGTGCACCTCGGGCAGAGCGGATTCCAGGATCGAGAAGATGTGCTCTGGGCCGGCCAGGAAGTCGTCGATCGCCTTGTTCTGGATGGCGACGGTCGAATATTCAAGGCAGGAAAGGTGTTTCAACGTCGCCTTGAAGTGGCTGCGGACCAGGCCCTTGACGTCGCCGTCCCAGTGCATGGCCGCCACCACCAGCCGGTTGCGCAGGTGAAAATAGGCCTGCCAGTCGATGGCGTCGTCCTTGTCGCTCCAGGCCATGTGCCAGATTGCCGCACCGGGCAGGGTCGCGGTCGGGTAGCCGTGTTCGGCGGCGCGCAAACCGTAGTCGGCGTCATCCCATTTGATGAACAGCGGCAGCGGCTGGCCGAGTTCTTCGGCAACGTGGCGCGGGATCATGCACGTCCACCAGCCGTTGTAGTCGACGTCGATCCGACGGTGCAGCAACTGGCTGCGAGGGTTGTTGTCGCTCAACGGGAATTCGGCGAAGTCGTGGTCGTATTCGGTGTAGGGCGCCGAGGTCCACATGAAGTTCGCCCGGTCGACAATCTCGCCCATGATGTGCAGGTGCGATGGCTCCTGCAGGTTGAGCATCTGGCCGCCCACCAGCATCGGCACCTTGGCGAAGCGGTGCATCGCGAGGATGCGCAGGATGGTGTCCGACTGCAGCTCGATGTCGTCGTCCATGAACAGGATCTGTTGGCAGTCGGTGTTTTTCAAGGCCTCGTACATCACCCGGCTGTATCCGCCCGAGCCGCCGAGGTTGGGCTGGTCGTGGATGGCCAGCCGGTCGCCCAGCGGCGCCGCGGCCGCTGCGAAGTCGGGGTGGTCGCGGACCTTCGACGTACCCTGGTCGGGCACGATGACCGCGCCGATCACCTTGTCCACCAACGGGTCCGCCGTGAGCTCGCGCAGCGCGTTGACGCAGTCGTTCGGCCGATTGAACGTCGGGATGCCGATCGCGACGTTCGCGACACCGGGCGCGGGCTCCTCCGAGTACCAACCGGCGCTGCGCAGGGTCACCTCAGAGTCGGTGGTGATGTCGAACCAAATCCACCCGCCGTCCTCGAAAGGTTGCAGGCTGACCTGGATTTCGAGGACCGCGGGGTCGCTCGTCGAAGCGAAGTCCTGCCCCTCCACAAAGATTCGGGCGCCGGTAGCCTTAGTGCGATACAGGTCGACTCGCCCCTTGCCGGTGACCTCGACGCGCAGCACCACCGACGTGCACGTCGTCCAGCGACGCCAATAGCTGGCCGGGAATGCGTTGAAGTAGGTGGCGAACGACACCTGTGATTCGGCGCCGATGTGCAGCGAGGTGCGGTTGGTGGCATGCGCCCGACGGGAATTCGTCTTCGACTCTTCGAGGTAGAGCTTGCGGACGTCGAGCGGCTCACCCGGGCGCGGCAGGATGACGCGCGCCAGCAGGCTCACCGCCTTACTGGACTGTTGGGCGGCGGCTTGGGCTGCGTCGTCCACCGTGGTCTTACTCATCCCCGGGCGCTTCCTCTGCTGTTCTCGTCTCGGTCCGGCGACAATGCAGTCCGCGGAGCGGACTGAGGAGGAGCCGGGCGATCTTGCAACGCGGCGCCGTCACGCAAGTGCGGCGCCAGGACGTTGTCGTACATATTCAGTGCACTGGCAATCGCCATGTGCATGTCGAGATACTGATAGGTACCGAGGCGGCCGCCGAAAAGCACCTTCGCCGAAGCGGTTTCCTCAGCCGCACGGGTTCGGTATGCGGCCAGCAACGCGCGGTCGGCTTCGGTGTTGATCGGGTAGTACGGCTCGTCGTCGTGCTCGGCGAAGCGGGAGAACTCCCGCATGATCACCGTCTTGTCGGTCGGGTAGTCCCGCTCCGGGTGGAAGTGCCGGAACTCGTGGATGCGAGTGTACGGCACGTCAGCGTCGTTGTAGTTCATCACCGGGGTGCCCTGGAAGTCACCGGTCGGCAACACGTCCATCTCGAAATCCAGTGTGCGCCAGCCCAAGTGACCGTCGACGTAGTCGAAGTAGCGGTCCAGCGGGCCGGTATAGACAACGGGGGCCGACGGTGACTCGCTGCGTAACTCGTCGCGGACGTCGAACCAGTCGGTGTCCAGCCGGACCTCGATGCGGTCGTCGGCGGCCATGTTCTTCAGCCAGGCCGTGTAACCGTCGACCGGCAGACCCTCGTAGGTGTCGTTGAAGTAGCGGTTGTCGAAGGTGTAGCGCACCGGCAGCCGGCTGATGGTGGCCGCCGGCAACTCCTTGGGATCGGTCTGCCACTGCTTGGCGGTGTAGTGCTTCATGAATGCTTCGTAGAGTGGCCGGCCGATCAGCGAGATCGCCTTCTCTTCGAAGTTCTGCGCGTCGTCGCCCTTGATCTCCGCGGCCTGCTCGGCGATCAGCGCCCGGGCCTCGTCCGGGGTGAAGTAGCGCCCGAAGAACTGAGACACCAGTCCCAGTCCCATCGGGAACTGGTAGGCCTGGCCGTCGTGCATGGCGAAGACGCGGTGCTGGTAGCCGGTGAATTCGGTGAACTGCCGGACGTAGTCCCAGACCCGCTTGTTAGAGGTGTGGAACAGGTGGGCACCGTATTTGTGCACCTCGATGCCGGTCTGCGGCTCGGCCTCGGAGTAGGCGTTTCCGCCGATATGCGGGCGGCGATCGACGACGAGCACCCGCTTGCCGAGCTGAGTAGCCACGCGCTCGGCAATCGTCAGACCGAAAAAGCCGGAGCCGACGACATAGAGGTCAACGCGACCGGAAGGAGAAGTCATCGGTTGCCTAGGGTATCGGACCGCGAGACCGTCGCCCGTCCGGCGCGGGGGTCTTAGCGCTACTACGTCGACCGCAAGCCCGAGTACCGGCGTGGCGGGTAACGATTGGGCGAGATTTGGTGACGAAAGTCGCGATTGGTTCACAATTAGATCTCGTCACTCTAGTAACAACATTCACGTAAGTAACATCGGCCATGTGTCCGAATACGCAGTCGTCAGACACCATGCGCGCCCCCGGCGTGCATGACAGACCGCAGTCCAGATTGAGGAGACTTCCGTGCCGAACCGACGTCGACGCAGGCTCTCGACAGCCACGAGCGCGTTCGCCGCTCTGGCGGTCGCGAGTCCTTTTGCTTACATCGCTGTTTGCGATTTGACCGCCAAGCCCGCACCCGAACACCACGAGTTCGTCCGGGCCGCATCCATGACCGACCTTCCCGGCGAGCTGATGGGCGCGCTGACGCAGGGGCTGTCGCAGTTCGGGGTCAGCATTCCGCCGATCCCGAGCCTGACCGGTGCCACCAGCCCGAGCAGCCTGGGTACGCCCGGGTTCGGCTCGCCCGACCTCGCCAGCCCCGGCCTGACCAGCCCTGGCCTGACCAGCCCGGGTCTGACCTCGCCGGGCCTGACGTCCCCGGGGCTCACGTCGCCGGGTCTGACCACACCGGGTCTGACCACACCGGGTCTGACGCCGGGCGCAACGCCGGGGCTCAGCACTCCGGGGTTGACTCCCGGCACCACCCCCGGTCTCAGCACTCCGGGGTTGACGCCCGGCGCCACCACTCCGGGTTTGAGCACGCCCGGTCTGACCAGCCCAGGTCTGACGCCCGGGGTGACCAGCCCGAACGCGTTCGACCCGACGACCGGCGCCGGTGGCCTGGGTACTCCGGGCGAGCTGCCGATCAGCGACCCGGTCGGATTGGACCCGGGCGCCGGTGGCACCTACCCGATCCTGGGTGACCCGTCGTCACTCGGCGGTGCGCCGGCCCCCAGCGGCGGATTGGTCAGCGACATGATGAGCGCAGCCAACCAGTTGGGCGCCGGTCAGGCGATCGACCTGCTCAAGGGCATGATCCTGCCGCAGCTGCAGAACGCGGCACATGGTGCGGCTGCCCCGGTTCCACCGCCACCTGTGCCGGCACCGATCCCCTGATCGCACACCCGGCTTCGGATCTCCCCCCGAAACGGCACCGCAGAAGTGGGCCCCTGGTCTGACCCCTTGGTCTGATCAAGGCCAACCCAAACTCTGCGGTGCCGTGCCGTGTGCGCGCCACTTTGTTCACTTAAGTAGCGTGTCGAATCATTTGCACCATCAGACACATACGTAACATCGGGTCGTGCCGTCCCGCCGTCGTCCGCCGACGATGTTGTTCACCGCCATCGCGGCGACCGTCGTCATCCTGCCGTGGGCGGTCACCTCGACGGTCGGGCATCAGGAGTCCTCGCGCCGCGTCGGCGACACCCACCTCGCGCAGCAGCCGCTCGTCGGACTCGGCGGCGGCGTCACGGTCCGCGAAATCAGCCAAGCCACACCGTTTTCCATGGTCGCGCTCACCGGCGGCGACCTGACCGGGACGACGGCCCGGGTCCGCGCGCGGCATGCCGACGGCTCGTGGGGTCCGTGGTACGGCACCGAGGCCTTGGCCTCTCGCGGCGACGGCGCCGCCGCACGACCACGCGGCACCGATCCGGTCTTCGTCGGCAAGACCACCACCGTTCAGATCTCGGTCAGCCGCCCGGCCGGCGCGCCCCGCACGTCAGCACCCAAGACGGCGCCACCACCAGGGCTGGGTTACATCCCGGCCAACTCGGAAGAGCCACTGGCACAAAACATCTCGGCGATTCTCATTTCCCCGCCGCAGGTACCCGTCGACACCCAGTGGAATCCGCCCACCGCCATCGTCGCCCCGGGCCAGGCCCCCGCCATCATCGCCCGCGCACAGTGGGGCGCCGACCCAGCGGTGCATTGCGGCAACCGGCCGTTCGATCAGCCCATCCGCGCCGCTGTGGTCCACCACACCGCGGAGAGCAACGACTACCAGCCACAGGACTCGGCGGCCATCGTGCAGTCGATTTTGGCGTACCACACCCAGATCCTGGGCTGGTGCGACATCGCCTACAACGCGCTGGTCGACAAGTACGGTCAGGTCTTCGAGGGCCGGGCCGGCGCCCTGCTCGGGCCCGTGCAGGGCGACCACACCGGCGGATTCAACAGCGACAGCTGGGGGGTGGCGATGATCGGCAATTTCGACGACGTCGCACCGACGCCGATCCAGCTGCATACCATTGGCCGGCTGATCGGCTGGCGGCTCGGCATGGATCACGTCGACCCAAGGGGCACAGTCGCTTTGCCGTCGGTCGGCGGGGAGAACACCAACTTTCCGCTGAACGCCGTCGCGACGCTGCCGACCATCTTCGCCCACCGCGACGTCGGCGCCACCGACTGCCCCGGCAACGTCGCCTACGGGCTGCTCGACGAAATCCGCGACACCGCAGCGCATTTCAGCGGCCCACCGCGACCAGAAGACCTGGCTCTGTCGCTGGAGGGCGGTGCCATCTACGACCGCTGGCAGGCGATCGGCGGCCCCAGCAGCGTCCTGGGCGCACCCACCTCGCCCGAAGCGACCGGCGCCGGCGACACGCGCTACGCCACCTTCGCCAACGGCGCGATGTACTGGTCACCGCAGACCGGCCCGCAGGTGGTCACCGGGGCCATCTACGACGCGTGGGCCGCACTCGGCTACGAGCGCGGCGCTCTCGGCCTGCCGACCAGCTCGGAATTCCAAGAGCCGCAATGGGTTAAGCAAAACTTCCAGCACGGCACGCTGAACTTCGACCGGCTCACCGGACGAGTCACCCGCGTGATCGACGGCGTGGTCGAGGAACTGCCGCCGCCGTCCGCCGGCGGGCCGCCTGTTCAACTGGAGCGGTTCTCCCCGGTGACGCCGGCCGCTTAGCCAGTTCCGAAAGCGCCGAGCAACGACTCGGTCAGGCCCAGGATGACGGCGTCGCTCGCGTAGTTCGAGTCGATGCCGATCTCGGCGATGTTGACCAGGCCGAAGTACGTGTCGCCCGCGGCGAAGTCGGCCAGCGCGTTGGTGAGCGAGCCCTGAGCGTCCGACGCGAACTGCTGGGCCTGAGCGAAGGCATCGGCAAGGTCTGCGGGAGCCGGAATGGGAGACAGCGTGAAGCCGGCGTTCCCGTCGCTGTCGACCAGGAAGGAATAGCCATTCACCAGCAGGTCGGCCTGCTCTCCGGCGGTCAGATTGCCGAAGCCGGCTAACGCGTCGGACACTCCGAGGAGGTATTCGCCTTCACTGAACGCGGTTCCGGCCTGTGTCAGATAACCCTCGCCGATGGTCATTGTGTTCTGGATGGAGTTCAGGAAGTCGGCGAAGGAGTACCCGTCGGGCTGCGCAGGGAGAGCCGCCGCGGCCTCGGCCGCCGTCGATCCGAGTGGAATCGTGTAGTTGCCGAACGGCGTGATGATGGTGTCGGTGGTGGTGTGACCGCCGCTGCTATCGACGGCGTCGACCCACTCGTTCTCGAAGCCGCCGCCGAAATTCATTACATCGAGTTCGCTGCCGGCATCTGGTACGACAACGTTCGGGTCGACGCCCTCGACGTCGGCGCCCTGCTCGATGAAGTCGTCGTTCACGAATGATCCGATCGTCGTCTGTGAATCGGTCCCGAACAGGAATATGGAGTCACCTGAGGGCGGGTGGAGCAGCCTCCAAATCTCGTCGCCTTGCAAAAAGCGTTCGATCGGCGGAAATCCGTCGGCCACCGTCGGGTGGAAAGTACTGAGGTCAGGCAGATAAATGTCGGCGCCACCCGAGGTAAGGGCGACCGCCCGCGTCTGAGTCGGAGGATGTGACGCCTGCGGGAGAGCGACGAGACCAATCAGGCCAGCGCTGAGTGCCGCGGCACCCGCGATGGC
>DATNFI010000225.1:0-2480 GCA_035606475.1 Mycobacterium sp.
CATACCCGCGCCCGCGGGTACAGGATGAGGTACGCACCCAGCACGCCGGCGATGGCACCGGAGGCGCCGATGAGCGACTCGGTCGAATCCGGGTTGGCCAGCGCGAACCCGTAGGTGGCCAGCATCCCGACGGCCAGATAGAACAGCAGGTAGCGCAGCCGGCCGAACCGGTCCTCGACGTTGTTGCCGAAGATCCACAGAAACAGCATGTTCCCGAGGATGTGCAGCCAACCGCCGTGCAGGAACAGCGAGAACAGCGCCGACAGCACTGGCGATTTGTGATAGCCGGGGTCGGTGAGGATGCAGCCGGGACCTCGCGGGCCGACCCCGACGTCACCGTCGGCCACCACCGGCAACGGCTCGTTGTGCACCAGCTCGACGGGGATCGCCGCGTAATGGTCGAAAAACGCCCGCTGCTCACACGTCTGCGCCAGGCTGTCCGCACCGGTCACGGTGATCGCCGAGGCGGGGGTGACCAGGAAGACCACGAAGTTCACCGCGATCAGCGCGTAGGTGACCCACGGGGTGCGCTGCACCGGGTTGACGTCACGGACCGGGATGACCATCTCACCAGCTTGCCCGCTGAGCGCCGTCAGCGAGGGGAATTGCGCCCCAACAGTTTCTGGATCCGATCCGAGGCGGCCTGCGCGTCGGCGACCACGCGCGCCTGGTCGCCGACGACCCGGCCGTCGCGTTTGAGCGCGCGGCCGGCCACAAAGACCCATTCGACGTTGGCCGGCTGGCCGTTGAAGACCAGCTGGCTGACCCAGTCGAGTTGCGGGGCGAAGTCCAGCGCGGCCGGGTTGATCAGCTGCACGTCGGCCTGCTTGCCGGGGGTCAGCGAACCGATCTGGCCATCGAGGCCGAGCACTTCGGCGCCGCCGAGAGTGGCCATCCGCAGCACGTCCGGCGGGGTAGGAAACCGCGCCGGATCATGCGAGACCGCGCGCTGCAAGCCGACCGCGGCCTTCATGTCCGCGAACATGTCACTGCCATCGTCGGTCCCGCCGTCGAGGCCGAGCCCGACCTTCATGTTGCGCGCGCGCATGTCCGGCACGCGCGCGATCCCCGACGCCAGCCGCATGTTCGACAACGGGTTGTGCGCGACCCGGACGTCGTGCGCGGCCAGCTCGTCGAGGTCGGCGTCGGTCATCTGGATGGTGTGGTCGGTGACCAGGCCGGGCCGCAACGCACCTGCGCGGCGCAGCGCATCCAGTTGACCGGTGGCCGGGTCGGCCGGTGATTCGTGCAGGTGGACGTTGAGCGGCACGCCGAGCTCCTCGGCCAGCCGTTGAGCAGCCACCGTGTTGTCGTAGTTCGCCGCGGTCGGATGCACCCCGATCTCCAGATGCGCCAGTGGATCCGGGTCGATCGACTCCCGTTTGACCCGGCGGATCTCGGCCAGCGTGGCGGGCTGGCGGTTGGCCCCGTAGGCGAACACGAACCGCAGCCGCGAATCCTGCAGCGCGCGCAGGTTTCCGCGGGCGAAGTCGGCGTTGAACGCATGCGACCAGTCGGTCACCGTCGTCACGCCGCTGGAAATCACATCGAGGGTGCCCAACCGCGCGCCCGCGTAGCCGTCTGCGCCGGAGATCGGCGCAGGCACTGACGCTGAGTACAGCGGCAGCACGCATCCGCGCAGCCAGCCGTTGAGTTCCTGGTCCGTCGCGCAGCCCCGGATCAGCGTTTGCCACAGGTGGTTGTGGGTATCGACGAAGCCGGGCAAGACGATCTTGTCGTGACCGTCGAGCGCCGTCGCGCCACCTGCTGCCAGGTGCTTGCCGACTGCACCGATCCGATCGTGGTCGATCAGCACATCCGCGTCCCGGAGCTGACCGAGCGGACCCTCGCCGAGTTTCGGGTCCATGGTCAGCACCAGCGAAGCGTTGCGGATCACGATCCGGCCGGTGCCGTCGAGAACCGCCGGGGACGGCTGCCCCGAACCTGTGTTGGCACAGCCCGAGACGACCAGAACCAGCATCCCGATGAACAGGAAAAGCAGACGGCGCGATTGCGACACCATGAACGGTTCCCCAGTACTACTCGGAAGTGTCGATCATTCCACGTGACGGTGAGTTACTATTAGCCGCTCAGGCAGGGAGGCGCGGTGGGCTACAGCCTCGGGGTGGACCTCGGCACGACGTTCGTCGCGGCTGCGATCACCTCTGCCAGCCAAGCCAAAATGGTCACCCTGGGTGATCGTTTGGTGGCCACACCGGCGGTCGTCTATCTCCGGGAGGACGGTGTCCTGCTCACCGGGGAAGCCGCCGGATCCCGTGCGGTGAGTAGCCCGGATCGGGTCGGCCGCGACGTCAAGCGCCGGCTGGGCAACCCGACACCGCTGATCCTCGGTGGCCAGCCGTTCGACGTCACCGAACTGCTGGGCACCCTGCTGCGCGACGTCATCGAAAAGGTGGTCAAGACCGAGGGGGAGCCGCCCGAGCGGGTGTTGCTGACGCACCCGGCCAACTGGGGCCCGT
>DATNFI010000226.1:0-28271 GCA_035606475.1 Mycobacterium sp.
GTCGAAGACCTTCGCCAGCTGGGCGGGCAACACACCCGATTGCCCGATCCGGATCAGCAGCGCGCTGACGCCCTCGGCCAGGCCGGCCAGCACCGCGGAGTTGACGTCGTCGGCGGCGACCCCGACGACCCGGTTGGCCGGGATGGCCTCGGCGACCTTCCAGCCGGACTTGACGTCGCGCAGCGCGTCGGCGCCGCGGACAAACGGCCACTCGCCGGGCAGCGGCGGCTCGGGCAGCTCGTCGAGCGCCGTGTACAGGGCCCGGATCGCGACGGCCTCGTAGGTCGGGGTTTCCAGCAGCCGCTCGGGCTCGGGACCCAGCGCTTCGATGTCACGCCGGGTGCTCTTGGCCAGGACCCCGGCCACCGCGGTGCGCCAGCGGGCGCGGCCCTGCTCCAGATCGGCAGGGTCAGTGGACACATCGACTGACACCGGCGGCTCCTTGTCCAGCACGTGACATCCCCACGCTGGTCTGTCACCCGACAACCAGGCTAAATGATGGCCAATAGTGTCGCGGCACACACTGCGGTACCGCGCGCGACGAGCCATGACGCCCGCCCAGGTAAGGAGTACCTTACTAAGGTAGTCCGGCTAACGTTAGGGCGATCATGCGTACTCAACGGCAGGGCGCAGGCGAACAGACCGACCCGGTGATCGCGCTCGCCCAGCTGACGCCCGGAACGCGGGCGACCGTGGTGGGAACGGCTGCAGAAGCCAACCCGGTCATTGCGAAGCGATTGGGGCAGTTGGGCTTTCGCGCGAATGCTCGCGTGGACGTCGTCCGTCGCGCCCCGCTCGGCGATCCGACCATCTACCGGGTTCACGACACCGAGCTGTGCCTGCGCCGCCGCGAGGCCCAGCTCATCGAGGTCGTCCCCGAAGCGGACCGATGACGGCTTGCCATGACGTCGAAGGCGCCACGGTTGCCGTCGCCGGCATCCGACGGGTGGCCCTGGTCGGCAGCCCCAACGCCGGCAAGACCAGCGTCTTCAACCATCTGACCGGCTTACGCGCCAAAACCGGGAACTACCCAGGCGTCACCGTGGCACGCAGCGTCGGCACCACCCACGTCAACGGCACGCCGATCGCCGTCGAGGATCTGCCCGGCACCTACAGCCTCGAACCGATCAGCCCGGACGAGCAGGTGGTGACCGACCTCCTGGCGGGCACGTGTGCGGGCATCGACCCGCCCGACGCGATTGTGCTGGTCGCCGATGCCACCACGCTGCGCCGGTCGATTCTGTTGATCGGTCAGGTCCTACGGCTGGATCTGCCGTGTCTGCTGGCGCTGACCATGGGCGACGAGCTGGCGTCCCGCGGCGGCCGCATCGACACCGACGCGCTGTCCACGGCGCTGGGCATCCCGGTGACCGCAGTAGTGGCGCACCACGGCTCGGGAATCGACGATGTGCGCACGCAACTGGCGTCGTTCGCGCAGTGGCAGCGGCCACCGGTGCTGCCGCCGGCCGAACCCGACGCTATCGACGCATGGGGCCAGTCGGTGCTTGACGCGGCCGATTACGTTGCACCACAACCAGATCGACGCACCCAGCGAATCGACCGGGTGCTGCTGCATCCGGTGTGGGGCACGGTCACCTTCTTCGCGGTGATGTTCTACTTCTTCCAGGTCTTGTTCACCGCCGCGGCGCCGCTGCGCGACGGCATCGGCCACGCGCTGACCTGGCTGGGCGGCCAGGTCGCCGATCACGTCGGCAATCCCGTTCTGCGTGGACTGTTCAGCCAGGGAATCATCGGCGGCGTCGGCACCGTACTGCAGTTCATCCCGCAGATTGTGCTGCTTTTTTGCCTGCTCGCCTTCTTGGAGAGCGTCGGATACATGTCGCGGGCGGCGTTCCTGATGGACCGGGTGATGGCCAAGACCGGGCTGGAGGGCCGCGCGTTCGTCGCGATGTTGTCGTCGTTCGCCTGCGCGATCCCCGGCATCATGGCGACCCGAACGTTGCCGTCGTCGCGCGACCGGATCGCAACGATCGTCACCGCGCCGCTGATGACGTGCTCGGCGCGGCTGCCGGTGTACACCTTGCTGGTCGGTCTGCTGGTGGCGCCACAGACCCGGTGGTGGGGGCTCAGCGCGCAGGGCGTCACGATGTTCCTGCTCTACCTGGGCGGCGGGTTGTCCGCGCTGATCGCCGCGCTGCTGGTCAAGTCCACGATTCTGCGCGGTGACCTGCTGCCGTTCACCATGGAGCTGCCGCCCTACCGGCTGCCGTCGCCGCGGGCGATGCTGGCCGCGATGTGGAGTGCGGCGCGGGTGTTCCTGCGCAAAGCCGGAACCATCATCCTGGCCACTTCTTTGGTGTTGTGGGCGCTGCTGAATCTGCCGGTCCGCGAGGCCCAGACCCGGGGCATGTCCACCACCGACACGACCGCGTACGTGATGAACCACAGCTATGCCGCCGACGTGGGTCGCGCCGTCGAGCCGGTGTTTTCGCCGCTGGGCTTCGACTGGCGGACCGATATCGCTTTGGTCGGCTCGCTGTCGGCGCGCGAAGTGTTCGTCTCGACCCTGGGGCAGGTGGCGGCGGCATCCGATCCGGACGCTCCGCAGGCGGCACTGGCCACCATGACCGATGACCACGGCAGGCGCATCTTCACCGCACCGACCGTGATCGCGCTGATGATCTATTTCATGTTCGCGTTGCAGTGCATGTCGACGATCGCGGTGATGCGACGCGAAACCAATACCTGGCGATGGCCCGCCTTCGCGTTCAGCTACATGTTCGTGCTCGCCTGGGTGATGGCGTTCATCGCGCACTCGATTGCGTTGGGGCTGGGTGCATGATCCCGATTCACGCCACCACCACCGCGGATCCACGGCAGCTGCGCTGGGTGGTCGACGCGGACCGGTTGCCGGCCCGCGGCACCGTGCGCCGGGCCCCGAGTCGCCTCGGCGAGCTGCTACACGACGGGGTACTCGACCGCGTCGAGGTGCGCTCAGGCGACGTGCTGATCATGCTGTCCGCCGGGCGCAGCTGGCGCGAGGTGGGCGACGACGTTCGCCGGGCGCTGTCCGAGGCACTGCTGGACCCGGCCGGCTGGCACGTCGACCCGGCGACCGATGACAGCGCCGAGCTGGCCGCGATCGTGGCCGAGTTGCTCGCCGGACCGATCGGCGCACTCGCCGAATCCCACGGCGGTTCGATCGAATTGGTGTCGATCGAACACGACACGGTGAATGTCCGGTTGTCGGGCGCCTGCCACGGCTGCGCGGCCGCCGCCAGCACCCTGCACGACAACCTGCAACGTGAGCTACGCCGACGGTCCGGCCGCAAAATCAAGGTCACCAGCGAGAGCGGTTCAGTCGCAATGCCATTGGGCCGTAGATTGCTGTCGCTGATCGTCCGCTGACGCGTTGTTCGCCGCGGCACGTAGGCTGCACGCTGTGACGGGGCAGGCCAGCGGCAAATTCGTAGACGCGCTGCGTCCGCTGGGCTCCGCGCTCGTCGCCACCGCCGGTCAGGTGTCCAAGCGCCGACTCATACTGACGTCCGTGGTGGTCGCGGCCCTGATCGCGGTGGCGCTGCTGGTTCGGTTGCCGTCGGCGGTGGAGCTGCGGGACTGGTCGACGTCGATGGGCCCGTGGCTACCGCTGGCGTTTCTGGGCGCCCACATCGTGGTGACCGTGTTGCCGTTTCCCCGTACCGCATTCACGTTGGCCGCCGGTCTGCTGTTCGGACCGTTGCTCGGTGTCACGCTGGCAGTGGCGGCCAGCACGATCAGCGCGATGATTGCGCTGGCGCTGGTCCGGGCCGCCGGCTGGCAGCTCAATCGGTTGGTGCGTCACCAGGCCGTCGAGAGGGTCGACGCCCGGCTACGCGAGCGCGGCTGGGTCGCGGTGATATCGCTGCGCCTGATCCCCGTGGTGCCGTTCGCGCCGCTGAACTACGCGGCCGGGGCTTCCGGAGTCCGGGTGCTGCCCTATTTCTTGGCGACCCTGGCCGGCCTGCTGCCGGGCACGTCGGCGGTGGTGATCCTAGGCGACGCACTGACCGGTCACGTCAGCCCGCTGCTGTTCACGGTGTCGCTGTGCACCGGGCTGTTCGGGCTCGGGCTGTTCGGCTACGAGATCCGTCAGTACCGCCGACACCACCACGTCGCGGTGGGCGCCTCATCGGGGCCCGGCACCAGGCCGCGTTCGCCTATACACTGAAAAACTGAAACAGCCGTCTGAGAGGCAACAACATGGGTGTCAAACATCGCGTTGCCGCCGCGGTAATCGCCACTGCCACATTGGCATTCGGTTCAGGGATCGCGGTAGCCGCGCCGCTGGATCCACCCCCACCCGACCCGAACCCGGCGTCCCCGGCTCCCCCACTCAAGGCGATGAAGTGCTGGCCGTACGGCCGCGTCGGCCCGGGCAGCGCCCGTGGTGGTGGCGGGGTGCCGGTTTACCCGCCGCCGTGCCCGCCGGGAACGCCGCACTGATCACGCGCCGGGCTTACAGCGATCTTGGAGCTTGCTCGGCCAGCATGGACCCATGAGTGACACCACCTGGCTACAGTCCCGGCTTGCGGCAATCGGTGCACGCATTTTGCGGACCCGCACCCTGATGCGAACTCCGATCTGGATCTACCGGGCGGGCGCGGGCGGATTGCTCGGCTCGCGCTTCCTCATGCTCGAACACATCGGACGCAAATCCGGAATCGCACGCAATGTCGTGCTGGAGGTCATCGGCCATCCCGCGGCGGACAGCTATCTCGTCGCCTCGGGGTTCGGCGAGCGGGCCCAGTGGTTCCGCAACATCAAGGCCAACCCGCAGGTGCGTGTGTACGCGGGCGCCCGGTCACCGTCCCGCGCAACCGCACGAGTCCTGCCCCGGGAGGAAGCCGATCGCGCGCTCGACGAATACGCCCGCCGGCATCCCCAGGCATGGAAACAATTCAAACCCGTATTGGAACGGACCCTCGGCGGACCGATCGCCGAAACCGACACCGCGTTGCCGATCGTCGAGCTACGACTCAGCTATGCCTGATCCGGTCCCTTCGCGGTCAGGACGGCGTACGTCGCCAGAAACGATGCCGCCGGCAGGGTATTCACGATCTTGTCGCGGACCCGCAGATGCGCGCCCACCGCGAGCACGAAGTACAGCGTGAGCATCGCGGTGGTCAACCGCGCCAACGCCGGAATCCGGCCGGCTGAAAGCAACCCGATCGCCGAGGCGGCCTTGGCGACCGGGAGAATCCACCGGATGTTCGGTGGAACGCCGTATAGGTCAAGGGCTTTCGCGATCGGCGGAATCGGGATTGCGCAGGCTACCGCATCACCGGCCTGGAACACGGCCAGACCCACATAGGTTCTCGATGAGGTCAGAGCGGCCACCTCACCGCTCCAATTGGTGCCGTGCCTGCAGGACGTCCTCGACCGGCTGGTGGGCGTCGGCCTCGGCTTTGGCGACCGCCTCCAGAAGCGCCGGATCGGTCTCGGTGGAGAACCAGTCTTTGACGTCGGAGTCGTCTTCCGGCTTGACCGGGGTGTCATCGACCGGCGATGGCGCGAAGCGGAACACCCCGTCGTCGCCGGGAGCGCCGAGCGACTTGTAGAACCCTTGCAGCGCCGTGCCGAAGTCGCTTGGCACCACCCAGACCTTGTTCGCGTCGCCCTGGGCCATCTTCGGCAGGGTTTGCAAGTACTGGTAGGCCAGCATCTCCGGGGTGGGCCGGCCGGCCTTGATGGCTGCGAATGTTTTCTCGATCGCCTTGGCCTGGCCCTGCGCCTGCAGGTAGGTGGCGGCCCGTTCACCTTGCGCGCGCAGCATCCTGGATTGCCGGTCGGCCTCCGCGGCCAGGATCGCCGCCTGCTTGGCGCCTTCGGCGGCCAGGATCTGCGACTGCTTCTCGCCTTCGGCCTGGGTGATCGCGGCCTGCCGCATTCCCTCCGCGGTCAAGATCGTCGCCCGCTTCTCCCGGTCGGCCTTCATCTGCTTTTCCATCGAGGCCTGGATCGACGGTGGCGGGTCGATGCTGCGCAGCTCCACTCGGGCGACCCGCAACCCCCAGCGTCCGGTCGCCTCGTCGAGCACGCCACGCAACTGGCCGTTGATCTGGTCGCGGGAGGTCAGCGTCTGCTCCAGCGTCATGCCACCGACGAC
Source organism: Mycobacterium sp. (assembly GCA_035606475.1). Taxonomy (GTDB): domain Bacteria; phylum Actinomycetota; class Actinomycetes; order Mycobacteriales; family Mycobacteriaceae; genus Mycobacterium. The sequence goes on from DATNFI010000226.1 coordinate 6,110, forward strand.
GTTGCGCAGCGTGGTGGTGGTCAGCTGCTCGACGCCGACGATGTAGTTGCTGATCTCGTAAACGGCAGCCTGCGGAACGGTGACCTGGAAATAGACCACGGTGTCGATGTTCAGGGTCAGGTTGTCCTCGGTGATCACCGGCTGCGGCGGGAACGACACCACCCGTTCGCGGAGATCCACCCGGGCGCGGACCCGGTCGATGAACGGGATCAGCAGGGTCAGCTGCCCGCTGATCGTGCGGCTGTAGCGACCCAGCCGTTCGATCACCGCCGCTTCGGCCTGCGGGATCAGCGTCACCGACTTGGCCACCACGATGATCGCAAAGACCACCAATACTGCGAACAACAACAACCCGGCACTTGCGGCCATGTGATTCTCCTAATTGCTTGACAGGGTTACGGATTCCAGACCACCGCAGTGGCCCCATCGATACGCATGACAGTGACCCGTTCGCCGGGTTCGAACTCGTCACCCTCATTCAATGGTCTCGCGGTCCATATCTGACCGTCTATTTTGATCTGACCCTCGTCGCGGGCCACGCGGTCGAGCACCAGCGCCTGCTTGCCCTCCAGCGCCTCGATGCCGGTGGTCAGGCTTTTCGGCGGGGTCAGCCGTCGTCGCAGCGCCGGCCGGACCAGCGCCATCAGCAGCACCGAGACCACCAGAAACACCGCGCCGTCGGTCCAGATCGGCAGGTCCAACAGCCAGCTGGATCCGGCCGCCGCCAGCGCGCCCCCACCCAGCATGAGCAGGAACATGTCGCCGGTGAGGGCCTCGGCACCGGCCAGACCCAACGCCACGATGAGCCAGATCACGGCCGCAGACATGCCGTCAGGATATCGCGTGACCGGCCGTGTCCACGGTGAACAACTAGACTGCCAATCCATGTGGTGCCCAAGCGCAACGCTCTCGGTGTGGGCCAACGCCTGGCTGGCCGGCCAGGCCGCGCCCGACGACGTCCTCGACGCGTTATCTTGCTGGGCCCCAACACAATCCGTCACGGCTTATGACGCAGTGGCGGCCGGGCATACCGGGCTGCCCTGGCCGGATATCCATGACGCCGGCGTGGTCTCACTGCTGCAAACCCTGCGAACGGCCGCCGGACGGCCGTCGACGGGTACGCCGCAGATCTCGGTATTGCTGCCGATTCCGGGCGATAGCCGCGGTCTGGCGCCCGGCACCCAGTTCGAGCGGGACGCGATTGCGGCCGGCGAGGCGGTGATCGTCACCGACCCGGAGGATCCCGGGAAAGCCGTCGGCGTGGTGCCCGAATTCGAGTACGAGCAGTCCGACGACGAACTGGTGCTACCCGAATTGGCCGCGCTGTCGTGGACGGTCTACTCCGTGCCAGGGGGTCCGGCGATCGACCACATGGAATTGGGCGAAGCCGAGTACGAGTTACGGCTGGCGGTGCGATCCGCTGCGGACGCTCTCACCACGATCGGGCTCGGATCTACCGGAGTCGACGTCGACGATCCGCGCGGAATGGTGGAGCAGTTGCTGGAATCCGGTCGGCACCACCAGGTTCCCGAGCCTGCTCCCGCGCGTGCGTTGCGGGTGCTGGAGAACGCGGCGCACGTCGACGCGATCATCACGGTCAGTGCCGGGCTGAGCAGAATAGGCACCCAGTCGTTGTCGGAGGCACAGATCGCCACCGGCGCGCTACGGCCGCTGGCGGCTGTCGTGCGATCGGCGAGAATGGCTGCGCTCACTGCGATTCTTTGCGCCGCCTGGCAGGCCTAGTCGCCGGGCCCGCATCGTCGCCGGGCCCGATTTCCGCGACACAGTGCGGCGGACGACAGGGCTCGCCGTTGATGGCGGCAGCGCAGCCCGGTACCGGGTCCGGGCCGTCGACTCGTGCGGGCGCGCGTCCGTTCCGCAGTTCGTCGATCAGATCCACCGCGAGGCGGGCGAATCGGGGGTCGGCGTTGGGTGTGCTCACCCGCGCGAACGCGATGCCGGCCGCGTCGGCCTGTTCGCGTAACTCGCTGTCGAGGTCCCACACCACTTCGATGTGGTCGGCGACGAAGCCGATCGGGCAGACGATGACGGCCCTGGTGCCGGTCTCGGCGAGCGCGGCAACATGATCAGCGACGTCGGGTTCCAGCCACGGCACCTGCGGCGGACCCGACCGCGACTGCCACACCACGTCGTAGTCGTCGTATCCGGCGGCCGTTGCGACAAGCTGTGCGGCATAACGCACTTGGCGGCTGTACAGCTTCGGGCCCAGGCGGTCGTCGGCGGCCACCGGGACCGAGTGCGCGGTGAAGATCAGTCGCGCGTCGGTGGGAACCGACTTCGCTGCCGCGGTGAGATTGTCGGCGAACATCTCGACGAACAGCGGGTGGTCGAAATATCGCCGCAGTTTCACGAGTTCGGGCGCCGCGGGGCCGGCCGCGCGCCGGGCCCGGTCGAGGTCTTCGGCGTACTGCGTGCAGCCCGAGTAGCCACTCCACGCCGAGGTGGTGAATACCACCGCACGGCGAATGCCGTTGTCGCGCATGGTTGAAACGGCGTCTTCGACGTAGGGCTCCCAGTTGCGGTTGCCGAAGTAGACCGGCATGTCCAACGCAGACTGCAGTTGGGCGATCAGTTCGCGGTTGATCCGGTTGATCGGCGAGACCCCGCCGAAGTGCAGGTAGTGCTGCGCCACGTCGTCGAGCCGTCCCGGTGGCACATTGCGGCCGCGGGTGACGTTCTCCAGGAACGGCCGCACCTGCTCCGGCCCTTCCGGTCCACCGAAGGACAGCAGCAGGACCGCATCGAAATCCATTGCGCCCTATAGCAGTTGCGTGCTGGCGCCGCCGTCGGCGTAGATGATCGTACCGGTCGTGGCCGGCAGCCACTCCGACAGCAGTGCGCACACCGTCTTGGCCACCGGCGTTGGGTCTTTCATGTTCCAGCCGATCGGCGCCCGCTGGTCCCAGCCCTCTTCGAGCAGCTGCATCTGGGCGCCCGCCTCATCGCCGAGCGCGCCACCGACGATCGCGCTCATCGCCAGGGTCCGGATCGGTCCGGCCGCAACAAGATTGGAGCGGACGCCATACTTGCCCGCTTCGCGGGCCACGAACCGGTTCACCGATTCCAGAGCGCTCTTGGCCACGGTCATCCAGTTGTAGGCCGGCATCGCCCGGGTCGGATCGAAGTCCATCCCGACGATGGAGCCGCCGGGATTCATGATCGGCAGCAGCGCCTTGGCCAGCGAGGCGTACGAATATGCCGAGATGTGAATGCCTTTGGAGACGTCCTCGTAGGGCGCGTCGAAGAACGGGTTGATGCCCATGCCGGTCTGCGGCATGAAACCGATCGAGTGGACGACGCCGTCGAGCTTGTTGCCCGCACCGATCTCCGCCGTCACGCGCTCGGCCAGCGTGTCGAGATGCTTCTCGTCCTGCACGTTGAGCTCGATCAACGGGGCCTTCTCCGGCAGCCGATCGGCGATGCGCTGGATCAGCCGCAGTCGGTCGAAGCCGGTCAGCACCAACTGAGCGCCCGCTTCCTGAGCCACCTTGGCGATGTGAAATGCGATCGAAGCGTCGGTGATGATCCCGCTGACCAGGATCCGTTTACCTTCGAGTAGTCCTGCCATGTCCGTCCTAATTCTTCAGTTCTTTCGAGCCGGTCAGTGGCCCATGCCCATGCCGCCGTCGACCGGGATGACCGCGCCCGCGATGTAGGTGGCGTCCTCGGACGCCAAGAAGCTGACCGCCCCGGCAACTTCGGCGGCGGTACCGACTCGTTTGGCCGGGATGAAGTCCAGCGCACCCTCCTGGATCCGCTCGTCCAGTGAGCGGGTCATCTCGGTGTCGATGTAGCCGGGGGCGACCACGTTCGCCGTGACGCCGGCTTTGGATAACTCCCGGGAGATCGAGCGGGCCATGCCGATGAGGCCGGCCTTGGCGGCCGCATAGTTCGACTGGTTGCCGATGCCCCAGGTGCCCGACACCGAACCGATGAAGATGATCCGGCCGAACCGCTTTTTCTGCATGCTGCGCGAAGCCCGCTGCGCCACCCGGAACGCCCCGGTGAGGTTGGCGTTGATGACCTCTTCGAACCGCTCCTCGGTCATCCGGATCAGGAATGCGTCCTTGGATATGCCGGCGTTGGAGACCACCACCTCGACCGGACCCTGGTGCTCCTCGACTTCCTTGAATGCACGGTCGACGGCGTCGTTGTCGGTGACGTCGCACTCGACGCCGAACAGCCCGGCTGGCGCGCCCGATCCGCGGTGTGTGACCGCGACCTTGTGGCCGTCGGCCGCCAGCCGCTGTGCGATCGCCAACCCGATCCCCCGGTTTCCGCCGGTGACCAGCACCGAACGAGATACGAATGGGGGCTTAGTCCCGCCGGTGGTGGCGTGGGGGGCCGAGTCAGTCACCGGGACAACCTATCGCTTGACCACGGCGTCGCCGAAATCGCCCGGCGCAGCACCCCGATTGTGAACCTGACGACGCCGCCACGGCGTGTCGCGTCGCGTAGTTCACAGTCGGCGTCGGATCTAGGTCGGCAGCCGCCGGTTGATCAGCAGCGCAGTCAGGCCTGCCAGCGCCAGCACCAACGAGCCCAACCGGAGCCAACCGATGCTGGCGTCGCCCCTGATCGTCTCGTAGCCGATCTGCTCCTGCAGCGAGGCGTAGACCTGCTTGAGCTCCTGCAGGTTCGAGGCGTCGTAATGGGTGCCGCCGGAAAGCTCGGCGACCTTTTTCATCGTGCTGTCGTCGACCGGCACGGGCTGGCGCTGACCATTGATCTCCACAAAGCCGTACGGGGTGCCGAACGAAATGGTCGAGATCGGCACGCCCTGGTCTTTGGCGGTACGCGCCGCGGTGAACGCCCCCTTGGGGTTGTCCGGGTTGGTCGGCATCGTCTCCTTGCCGTCGGAGAACAACACGATGCGCGCCGGCGGTGGCGTGTCACCGCCACCGATCACCGCACCGACGGTGGCGATGGCCTGCAGCGCGGTGAAGATACCCTCGCCGGTCGCCGTGCGGTCGGCGAACTGCAACTTGTCCAGCGCGGCTTTGGTCGCGTCGCGGTTGGTGGTCGGCTGGACCAGCACCGTCGACGTTCCCGCATACGCGATCAGGCCGAGGTTGATGCCGGGAGTCAGTTCGCCGGCGAACTCCTTGGCCGCCACTTCGGCGGCGACCATCCGGTTGGGTTCGACGTCGGTGGCCCGCATCGACTGCGAGACGTCGATGACGAGCATGACGACCGCGCGGTTGCGGGGAATCCGGACGTCGTGCGTCGGCCCGGCCATCGCAATCGTGAACAGCAGCAGTGAGGCGACCAACAGGATCGCCGAGAGGTGGCGCCAGCGCGTAGGCCGTTTGGGCGCAACACTTTCCAGCAGCTCCATGTTGGCGAACCGCAGCATCCGGCGCTGGCGGGCAATCTGCGCGATGACGTAAAGCGCGGCCAGCGCCGCGATCACGACGAGGAACAGAAAGAACCACGCGTGGGCGAACCCGGAAAGCGTCATCGGTCCGAGTAACGGCAATGTCATAACAGACCCGTCTTGATGGTTAGGCCCGACTCGTGAACAGCGCGAGTCACTGGCGCCCCGCCAGTGCACCCCGTCGGCGAGATTCGACGAAACGGACGATGTCGGCGATCCAGTCGCGGTCGGTGCGCAACGACATCAGCGGCGCCCCGCAGCTGCGCAGGGTGCGGGCCACGTCGGCGCGGTGCGCAGCGGCGGCCTTGGCGAAGTCGTCGCGCAACTGCTCGTCGATGGTGAACTCGCGGGAGCGCCCGGTCTCGGCGTCCTGCAGGATCACATCCCCGACATCGGGCAGCTCGACGTCGCGGGGATCCAGGATCTCGATGCCCAGCACCTCGTGGCGGGCCGCGATCGCGCGCAATGGCCGCATCCAGTTGATCGGGCCGAGGAAGTCGCTGATGATCACCGCCATCCCGCGGCGGCGCTCCGGACGGCGCAGCGCGTCGATGGCCACCGAGAGGTCGCCCCGCACCCCGACCGGAGCCTTCGGCATGGTGGCGATGGTGCGCAGCAGCGTCTGCTCGTGCTGACGCCCGGAGCGAGCCGGAACACGAGTTGTCTTGTCGCCGTTGGCAATCAGAGCACCGATTCGGTTTCCGCCGCCACTGTTCAGGAACGTGATGGCGGCTGCGGCGGCCACCGCCAGGTCGCGCTTCTCGCACACGGCGGTGCCGAAGTCCAGGCTTGCCGACATGTCGACCACCAGCCAGGTCTCCAGCTCGCGGTCGGCGATCATCTGCCGCACGTGTGGGTGGGTGGTCCGAGCGGTGACTGCCCAGTCCATGCGGCGCACGTCATCGCCGGGCTGATATTCGCGCGACTCCCCTGGCTCCGATCCCGGCCCCGGGATCAGACCGAGGTGGTCACCGTGCAGAAGACCGTCGAGCTTGCGTTTGACCGTGAGATCGAGCGTGCGTAGCGCCGCGGCCAGTTTGGGGTCGTCGATGAGTCCGCGCTGCATTGACGGCGGACGATTGGCCACGGACTGCTCCGCGGCGGAGTTGGGATCGGTCACCGACCGCTAGCCGCACCCGCGGCCTGCATTGCCGGGGGCACCGAATGACCTTGCTGCGGAACAGCATTCACCTGTGGCATCCCCACGGTCTGCAGGATCCGGTTGATCACGATCTCCGAGGAGATCTCGTCGGCCAAGGCGTCATAGGTGAGCACCAGACGGTGCCGGAGCACGTCAGGGATGACCTCGACGATGTCCTGCGGGATCACGTAATCGCGTCCGCGCACCAACGCCAGCGAGCGCGAGGCCGCGATGATGCCCAGCGAGGCACGCGGCGAGGCGCCGAACGAGATCCAGCTCTTGACGTCGTTCATGCCGAGTTGCTCGGGGTGACGGGTCGCGGTGACGACCCGCACCACATAGTCGACCAACGCATGGTGCACGAAGTTGTTCGCGGCGATGTCCTGCAGTCGCAGCAGGTCACCGGTGTCCAGGATCTGCTTGGGCTCCGGCGGCTTGACGCCCATCCGGTAGATGATCTCGCGCTCTTCTTCCGGGGACGGGTAGCCGACGTTGATCTTGAACAGGAAGCGGTCGCGCTGGGCTTCCGGCAGCGGGTAGACGCCTTCGTGTTCGATCGGGTTCTGGGTGGCCATCACCAGGAACGGATTGGGCAGCGGGAACCGCTTGCCGCCGATGGACACCTGACGTTCCTGCATGACCTCCAGCAACGCGGACTGCACTTTGGCCGGTGCGCGGTTGATCTCGTCAGCGAGCAGGAAGTTGACGACGACCGGGCCGAGCTCGGTGTCGAATTCCTCTTTGCCCTGCCGGTAGATGCGGGTACCGATGATGTCGGTGGGCACCAGGTCAGGGGTGAACTGGATGCGCGCGAACGATCCGCCGACCACCTTGGCGAAGGTTTCCACGGCCAGCGTCTTCGCGACACCGGGCACGCCCTCGAGCAGCACGTGACCCTTGGACAGCAGGCCGACCAGCATCCGCTCGACGAGCTGGTCCTGGCCGACGATGATCCGCTTGACCTCGAAGATGGCCCGCTCCAAGGTGTGCACCTCGGCCGCCAAACCGTTGCCGCCACCGCCGGGGGCCGCGTGCGAAGGTGCCGCTGAAGCGTTGCCCGGACCCGAGTAACCGCTGGTGCCCGGCGGCGGCCCGCCTGCTGATGTCATCGATTACCCTCCACGGCTCAACCTTCCAAACTCAATCAGACACGACGCTCGCACCACGAACATCGCGGGGCAGCGGCGTGCCCTTTGTTCAACTATTCCAGGCCACCCGGGATCCGTCGACGTGGCCCGCCCGGCGACGATGCAGTCCGCGTGCGGACTGAGGAGAAGCCGGGCCATCCAGACCCGCCCGGCGACTCTGCCGTCCGCGGACCTCAGTACTCAATGATCCGGGTCAGGAATGGCGTCATGCCGCCCTTGCGGACCGGGCTGATGGTGACCTTGCCGGCGCTGCCCGACGCCTCCAACATCTGGCCGTTACCCAGATAGATCGTCACGTGCTGGCCTCCGCCGGGGCCATAAAAGATCAGATCGCCGCGCTTGGCCTGCGACGGCGGGATGTGACGGCCCGCGTTGTACTGGTCACCGGAGAACCTGGGCAGCAGCACGCCCACCCCGGCAAAGCTGTACCGGACGAGGCCTGAACAGTCGAAGCCGACGATATTGGCGCCCGAGTCGATGCCCTTGCTCGGCGAGTTCGGCGTGCCACCGCCCCAGGAGTACGGCACACCCATCTGCGAGGAACCGCGGCGGATCACGTACTCGACGGCCTGTCGGCCGTAGACCCGCGGGATTCCGTTCGCGCTCGTGCTCCGGGGACTACCGCCCAGGTTGATTCCCAGTCCGCTGAGGAACTGCTGTCCCAGCCCCAGCGTCGTCTGGGTGGCCTGCGCGGTGGCCTGCAGCGACTGGTTGGCCATGGCCACCGGGTCCCCGGGGGCGCCCGCGCTGATCGTCGGCGGCAGGGTCGGATCCCAGGCGCCGTCCTCGGCCTGGGCGGGAGACGCAAGTCCGATCAGCAGGCTGACGGCGGCCAGCACCGGCCAGACCACCGCGGTCCGACGCAACCCTCTGGAGTCCGTAAACCCGTGGCGCATAGATCCTTTCAACGCGTCAGTATTCGATGTAACGGACCACGAAAGGCGTCATGCCACTGGTGCGAACCGGCGCAACCCGGACCTTCAGGCCGACGTCGGGAGCCTCGAGCATCTGGCCCTGGCCCAGGTAGATCGTCACGTGCTGGCTACCGCCGGGGCCGTAGAAGATGACGTCGCCGCGACGCATCTGCGAAGCCGGGATCTTGCGACCCAGGTCGTACTGGGCGCCCGAGTAGTGCGGGAGCTTGATGCCCACACCGGCGAATGCGTACAGCACCAGACCCGAACAGTCGAAGCCGGTCGTACCCGAACCCGACCCGATGCCCTTACCCGGACCGGCCGCGGTGCCGCCACCCCACGAGTACGGCACACCCAACTGCGACAGACCGCGCCGGATCACATACTCAGAGGCCTGCCGCCCATAAACCCGCGGGATCTTGCCATTGGTGAAACCCGTTGGCGTGGGCGCCAATCCGAGCTGCTGCAGGAAGCTGCGGCCCATGTTGGAGGTGACCTCCGACGAGGTCGCCGAGATGCCGAGAACCTTGTTCAGGATCGCGATCGGGTCGCCAGGGATGTTGGCGCTGGGCACCATCGGCAGCGTGGGGTCCCACGCGCCGTCCCAGTTGCCACTGTTGCCCTGCGGCCGGTTGGGTGAGCCCGGGGCCGCCGGGTCCCACCGGTCTCCGGGGGACGACGCCGCCCGCTGGCCGGCATCCGGTCCGCCAGCGGATGCCGACCAATTGCGGGCGGCGTCGAGTCTTGATTGGGCCGCCTGACGTTCGTCGGCCAGTCGAGTGACTTCTTGCTGCTGCTCGCCGAACTTGCGGTGAGCGTCGACCAACGCGACCACCGCCGCGTTCTCGCTGGCTTGTGCGTCGCCAACGGCCTTGTCGGCCTTCTGCTTTACCAACCGCGCCGTGGAATCCTTGTTCAGCTGCTCGGTGCGGGCGCGCTGCAGGTTGTCCATCACCTGCTGTGAGCTGGTGGCCAGGGCCTGGCCGGCGGCAGCCGCGGCGATCATGTCGTCGGGGTTCTTCGCGGTGAGGTAACCGTCCGCGGGCCCGTTGACGTAGCTGGCGACCGCGAAACGGTCGAACCGCTTCTGCGCGGCCGTAATTGCCGCGTCGGCAGCTTTGACGGATTGCTGGCTGGCGTCGACCTCATGTTGTGCGGCCGAAGCGTTGTCGCGCGCCGTTTCGACGTCGACGACTGCCTTGTTGACGCTTTCTTCCTCCGTCTGGATCTGCGCGTTGAGGTCCTGCAGACGCTGGTTGGCCTGCGCGACAGCGGCAATCAGTTTGGCCATCGAGTCCGGGTCCGCTTTGGCCAGAGCCGGCGTGCCCAGTAATAACGCGACGCTGATGACCGCTGGACCCACTCGACGGGTGAGCGTGGTCGCCAATCGGGCAGACGAGCCGCGGCGGTTGCGTCTCATTCGACTCGGGTCTCCTTGGCTCAACGCGGGGCGGATGGCGCTAGCACTCCGAGCCCCAGTTATCACTGGAAGCACGAATTAACCAAATGCATCCTTTGCACCGTAAGTCACATCTGACCCAGTGGAAACTTAAGTCACAGATTACAAGTCTGTTCTTCTGAGAACTGTGACCCTACGGTGACATCGAGAATTTGCCGCCGGCCGCGGTATCGGCGTCGGCGCTATCCGACATGAGGCGAATAAGGCACGCTAGCCGGTCTGATCGGCGCCTTGCGTGGTCGATTCAGCGCCGCGGCTCAACGTTGCTGAGCGCTGTGCCCGTCGTTGCATGAAACGGGTCCCAACCACGGCTGCCAGTACCCCGATCAGCACAACGATGGTGAACGGCGTCCACGGGAATTGCGGCGTCTCGAGCTGGTGCAGAAAATTCTGCGCCGAGAGCAGGGTGTTGCCGGTTTTGGCGTGGTCCTCGCCGATCTCCAGGGTCGAGCGCGGGAAGTGGGTGCTGTAGGTGCCGACGTAGTTCGGGCTCAACACCAACACGGTCGCGTCGGGATGTTGAGCGCCGACCACCGTCGCGATGTCGCGCAGCGGGGTGTCGTTCGGCGGATTGTGGTCGAGCACCACGATCTTCAGATCGATGCCATGGTCATGGGCCTGGTCGACGATGTCGAGCAAGGCCGGCGCGACGGACGGCGGTGCGCTGATGTTTCCCGCGGTGACCTGATGCTGAACAACCGAGAGGCAGTCGTCAGGCTTGGTCGCCGGATCGACACCGAGGGTGCCGCAGATCTCGCCCGGAATGTAGAGCGGCGCATGCGGGGTGGTCACGGACTGAACGGTACCGCCTGACGACGCCGGCGTTACAGCAGCCGGTCGCGGTGACGAAGGGGAAGTTCTCGGGCCCGTCGGAATGCAGGACAAGCGTACTGTTAGGGTAGACGTGCGCGTCGACACGGCCCGTCGGCGAGCAGAACGAGCGGCAATCGCAAGCGCGGGTACAGCCGAGCGCTGCGGGTCGTCGCCGCCGAGACGAATGTCGGGAGTTGATGTGAGCAGCAAAGATTCGGTGCATTCATTCGGAGCCCGCGACACCTTGAAAGTCGGCAGTGACAGCTACGAGATCTATCGGTTAGGCGCGGTTGCCGGCACGGAGAAGCTTCCCTACAGCTTGAAAGTGCTCGCCGAGAACCTGCTGCGCAACGAAGACGGCGCCAACATCACCAACGACCACATCGAGGCGATCGCGAAGTGGGATCCCGAGGCCGAGCCGAGCATCGAAATCCAGTACACGCCCGCTCGCGTCGTCATGCAGGACTTCACCGGCGTGCCATGCATCGTCGACCTTGCCACCATGCGTGAGGCCGTCGCCGAATTGGGCGGCGACGCGAAGAAGGTCAACCCGTTGGCTCCGGCGGATCTGGTGATCGACCACTCGGTGATCGCAGACCTGTTCGGCACCCCCGACGCGTTCGAGCGCAACGTCGAGATCGAATACCAGCGCAACGGTGAGCGTTATCAGTTCCTGCGCTGGGGGCAGGGCGCCTTCGACGACTTCAAGGTGGTGCCGCCCGGCACCGGCATCGTTCATCAGGTCAACATCGAATACTTGGCCAGCGTGGTGATGACCCGCGACGGGGTGGCCTACCCCGACACCTGTGTGGGCACCGACTCGCACACCACGATGGTGAACGGACTGGGCGTGCTCGGCTGGGGCGTGGGCGGCATCGAGGCCGAGGCCGCGATGCTCGGCCAACCGGTGTCGATGCTGATCCCCCGCGTCGTCGGCTTCAAGCTCACCGGCGAGATTCAGCCGGGGGTCACCGCCACCGATGTGGTGCTGACTGTCACCGAGATGCTGCGCAAGCACGGGGTGGTCGGCAAGTTCGTCGAGTTTTACGGCAAGGGCGTGGCCGAGGTGCCACTGGCCAACCGCGCCACCCTGGGCAACATGAGCCCCGAATTCGGTTCAACCGCAGCGATTTTCCCAATCGACGAAGAGACCATCTCGTATCTGAAGTTCACCGGCCGCACCGACGAGCAGTTGGCTCTGGTCGAGGCCTACGCCAAAGAGCAGGGCATGTGGCACGACCCGAAGCACGAGCCGAAGTTCTCGGAGTACCTCGAGCTCGACCTGTCCGAGGTGGTGCCGTCGATCGCCGGGCCGAAGCGCCCGCAGGACCGAATCGCGTTGTCGGACGCCAAGTCCATGTTCCGCAAGACCATTCCGAGTTATGTCGGGGACGACCCGGACAAGAAGGACTACTCCAAGCTGGACAAGGAGCTCGACGAGACGTTCCCGGCCAGCGACCCCGGTCAGGTGACCAATGGACACGCCGACGACCACGCTCCGGCGCAGTCGGCCGCCGCGCTTGCGGAGGGCCGGGTGAGCAATCCGGTGACTGTGAAATCCGATGAGCGGGGCGAATTCGTCCTCGACCATGGCGCGGTGGTGATCGCCGCGATCACGTCGTGCACCAACACTTCCAACCCCGAGGTGATGCTGGGCGCGGCGCTGCTGGCGCGCAACGCCGTCGAAAAGGGACTCGCCTCCAAGCCGTGGGTGAAGACCACGATGGCGCCGGGTTCGCAGGTGGTCAACGACTACTACGAGAAATCCGGGCTGTGGCCCTACCTCGAGAAGCTCGGCTTCTACCTGGTCGGCTACGGATGTACGACGTGCATCGGCAATTCCGGCCCACTGCCGGAAGAGATTTCCAAGGCAATCAACGACAACGACCTTTCGGTGACAGCGGTGCTGTCGGGCAACCGGAATTTCGAGGGCCGCATCAACCCCGACGTGAAGATGAACTACCTGGCATCCCCGCCGCTGGTAATCGCCTACGCGCTAGCCGGCACCATGGATTTCGACTTCAACAAGGACCCGCTGGGCACTGATAAAGAAGGAAAGGACGTCTATCTCAAAGACATCTGGCCGTCGCAGAAGGACGTTTCGGACACCATCGCGTCGGCGATCAACCGGGAGATGTTCACCAAGAACTATGCCGACGTGTTCAAAGGCGACGAGCGCTGGCGCGGCCTGCCGACGCCGAGCGGTAACACCTTCGAGTGGGTCGAGGACTCGACGTACGTGCGCAAGCCACCGTACTTCGAGGGGATGTCGGCAGAACCCGAGCCGGTGTCCGACATCAGCGGCGCCCGGGTGCTGGCGTTGCTCGGCGATTCGGTGACCACCGACCACATCTCACCGGCAAGCAGCATCAAGCCGGGTACACCGGCGGCGCAGTACCTCGAGGAACACGGAGTTGCGCGCAAGGACTTCAACTCCTTCGGTTCGCGGCGCGGTAACCACGAGGTGATGATCCGCGGGACGTTCGCCAACATCCGGTTGCGCAACGAGTTGCTTGACGACGTCTCGGGCGGCTACACCCGCGACTTCACTCAGGACGGGGGCCCGCAGGCCTTCATCTTCGATGCGGCGCAAAACTATGCGGCACAAGACATTCCGCTGGTCGTCCTGGGTGGCAAGGAGTACGGCTCCGGCTCGTCACGAGACTGGGCGGCCAAGGGCACCCGGCTGCTGGGTGTGCGCGCGGTGATCACCGAGTCGTTCGAGCGCATCCACCGGTCCAACCTGATCGGCATGGGCGTCATCCCGCTGCAGTTCCCGGAGGGCCAATCCGCCAAGGACCTGGGCCTGGACGGCACCGAGGTGTTCGACATCACCGGCATCGAGGAGCTCAACAAGGGCAAGACGCCGAAGACGGTTCACGTCAAGGCCGCCAAAGATGGTGGGAAGTCCGTGGAATTCGACGCCGTGGTGCGCATCGACACTCCTGGTGAAGCCGATTACTACCGCAACGGCGGCATCTTGCAGTACGTGCTGCGCAACATGCTCAAGTCGTAGCGAGCCGCAGCCTTGCCTAAGGTCAGCCAGGATCATCTGGCGGCCCGGCGCCGTCAAATACTTGACGGCGCCCGTCGCTGCTTTGCCGAATTCGGTTATGACGGAGCGACGGTACGCCGCCTCGAACAAGCGATCGGCCTGTCGCGGGGTGCTATCTTCCATCACTTCCGTGACAAGGACACGCTGTTCTTCGAGTTGGCCCACGAGGACGCCGAGCGGATGGCCGATGTCGCGTCGCGCGAGGGTCTGGTGCAGGTAATGCGCGACATGCTGGCGGCGCCTGAGCAGTTCGACTGGCTCGCCACGCGATTGGAGATCGCGCGAAAGCTGCGCCACGACCCGGAGTTCAACCAAGGCTGGATGGACCGGTCGGCGGAGTTGGCCGCGGCGACGATCGAGCGCTTACGTCGCCAGAAGCTGGCCGGCCGGGTGCGCGACGACGTCCCCAGCGACGTGCTGCAGTGCTATCTGGACCTGGTGCTGGACGGGCTGGTGGCAAAGGTTGCCTCCGGTGAAAACACCGAGTTGCTCACCGCCGTCCTCGATCTGGTCGAGGGTTCCGTCCGGCAGCGCTAATTCGACGCGCGCTTAATGCGCTCTGGTGCGGTGGTTGGGACCGCCGCGACTGCGCATCGTGGTGCCTGACTCGCGCAGCATGCTGTGGATCGATCCGTACGATCTACCCGTCGATCCGACCAGCGTCCGAATGCTGGCTCCGCCTTCATAGGCACTGCGCAATTCACGCAACACCTGATCGCGCGGCTTTTTCGATTTCCTCATCGGCCCCTCCCCAGTTGAGCTTCGATCCCCAGGAACACAGAGTAAGAACCCGGGTGGACCCGCGGGGGCGGATTGACCAAATCCTGTGCTATAGCGCCACTTGGGGCGCGGCGGTCAGGCCAGCTCGATGAGATCCCGGTACTCGTCGGACCAATGGTCCTCGGTCCCGTCCGGCAGCAGCACGACGCGCTGCGGGTCGAGCGCTTCGGCGGCGCCCGGGTCGTGGGTGACGAGGACGACCGCCCCGGCGTAACTACGCAACGCATCCAAAACCTGTTCACGCGAGGCGGGGTCGAGGTTGTTGGTCGGCTCGTCGAGCAGCAACACGTTGGCCGTCGAGGCCACCAGACCGGCGAGCGCCAGGCGGGTCTTCTCACCGCCGGACAGCGTGCCGGCCGGCTGGTCGAGTTGGGCGCCGGTGAACATGAAGGCACCGAGCAAGCCGCGCAGATCCTGCTCACCGGAGTCGGGTGCGGCGTGGCGAATGTTGTCCCACACACTCGCGGCGTCGTCGAGGGTGTCGTGCTCCTGCGCGAAATAGCCGATTTTCAAACCATGTCCGGGTTCGATCGTCCCGGCGTCGGCTTGTTCGACACCGGCCAACAAGCGCAACAGCGTCGTCTTGCCGGCACCGTTGAGTCCGAGCACCACCACCCGGGAACCGCGGTCGATCGCCAAATCGACACCGGTGAAAATCTCGAGCGAGCCGTAGGTCTTCGTCAGTCCCGACGCGGTCAGCGGTGTGCGTCCGCACGCCGACGGGCTGGGGAATTTGATCCGGGCCACCTTGTCGGCCACCCGCTCGTCGTCGAGCGCGGCCATCATCCGGTCGGCACGACGCAGCATGTTCTGTGCCGCAACGGCTTTGGTGGCTTTTGCGCCCATCTTCGCGGCCTGGGCCCGCAATGCGGTGGCCTTGCGCTCGGCATTGGCGCGTTCGCGTCGGCGACGTTGTTCGTCAGTCGCGCGGGCGTCGAGGTATTTCTGCCAACCCATGTTGTAGACGTCGGCTTCGCCGCGGACCGCGTCGAGGAACCAGACCCGGTTGACGACATCGGCCAGCAAGTCGACGTTGTGGCTGATCACGACGAGCCCGCCGGCGTGGTTGCGCAGGAAGTCCCGCAGCCAGCCGATCGAGTCGGCGTCGAGGTGGTTGGTCGGCTCGTCGAGCAACAGTGTGGTTGCCGAGCCCGAACCGGTGTCGGAGGCGGCGAACAGGATCCGGGCCAGCTCGACGCGGCGGCGCTGGCCGCCGGACAGGGTGCGCAACTGCTGGGTCAGGACGCGGTCGGGCAGCCCGAGGCTCGCGCAGATGCGGCCGGCTTCGCTCTCGGCGCCGTAGCCGCCGAGCGCGGCGAAGCGTTCTTCGAGTTGGCCGTACTTGCGGATGGCACGGTCGCGCGCGTCGTCGTCGGCGACCTCGGCCATCAGCGCCTGCTGCTTCTCCAGCTCGGTGAGCAGGGTGTCCAGGCCGCGGGCCGACAGCACCCGGTCGCGGGCCAGTACGTCGAGGTCGCCCTCCTTGGGATCCTGGGGCAGATAACCGACCTCGCCGGTCCGGGTCACCGCTCCGGCGTACGGCTCACCCTCGCCCGCGAGAATCCGCAGCGTGGTGGTCTTGCCCGCGCCGTTGCGCCCGACCAGTCCGATCCGATCGCCGGGCTGGATCCGCAGCGCCGACCCGTCGGCGTACAGGAGAGTGCGCGCACCCGCGCGGACCTCGAGGTCCGTAGCCGTGATCACGGTCACTCTCCTTGCACGGATGTATTACTTGTCGTCGGTGAAAACCGGCGGGCGCTTCTCGGCGCGCGCGGCAACCGCTTCTTCGAAGTTGCCGGTGAGCAGGCGCACGAAGAGCTGTCCCAAGCCTTCGGCCTGCATGTGCCCTTCCAGGCTAGCGGCGTCCAGTCCACTCCATAGCGTGCGCTTGGTCAACTCGACGCCCGGCCGGGAGAACGCGGCGATTCGTTCGGCCATCTCGTAACAGGTCTCCAGCAGCTGGTCGTCGGGGACCCGGCGAGACACCAGCCCGATCCGCTCGGCTTCCTCGGCATCGATGTCGCGCCCGGTCAGCATGATCTCGAAGGCCCGCGACGAGCCGATGGCGCGCGGTAGTAGGTAGCTCAACCCCAGCTCGCTGGCGGTCAGCCCGTTGTTGATGCCGGCGGCGCGGAAATACGCCCCGTGCGCCGCGACGCGGATGTCGGCGGCCAGCGCCAGACACAGCCCGCCGCCGATCGCGGCGCCGTTGACCGCGGCGATCACCGGCTGGTGCAGCTTGCGCAAAGCCAGGATGACGTCGTCGAGGATCGCCATCGAGCGCAGCGCGTAGGTGGGTCGCGTCAGGTCTTGCACGTGCGGCACCGATCCGGCCGACTTGTGATCAGCGCCCGAGGAGAAGCCCTTGCCGGCGCCGGTCAGCACCACGACCCGAACGGAGTTGTCGTAGGTGACGTCCTCCAGCACTTCTTTGAGCGGGACCATGACGTCGAACGCCATGGAGTTCATCCGCTCCGGCCGGTTCAGGGTGATCAGCGCAACGTGCGGGCGGGGGTGTTCGAGGAGGACCAGGCTCACCGTTGAACGGTAACCCGCCCGGTCACGGCTTCAGCTCAGGGCTGGTCGCCCTGTTGCGTCGCGATGGCGGCGTCGACGTCGAAATCCTTCACCTGCTGGACGAGGTCCTCGAGGGCGGCCGGCGGCAACGCTCCGGCCTGGTTGAAGATCAACTTGCCCTTCTTGAACGCCATCAGCGTGGGAATGGACCGGATCTGCGCGGCCGCGGCGAGTTCCTGCTCGGCTTCGGTATCCACCTTGGCGTGCACCACATCGGGGTGCTTGTCGGCGGACGCCGCGAAGGTCGGCGCGAACTGCCGGCACGGCCCGCACCAGGACGCCCAGAAGTCCACGAGCACGATGTCGTTGCCGTTGATCGTTTCGTTGAACTGTGCGGCGGTGAGTTCTTGGGTAGTCACGCGTTGATCAACGCATGGCCCGACTGGCGTGTTCCCAGGTTCAGGTCAGATGGTCGTAGGCACCGCTCACCCAGGCCGCGTGCCGGGCCGCGGACCGCTGGACCGCGGCGTGACCGTCGGTGTCGATGGCGTTGGTGAACAGGCCGTAAATGCGGTCAAAGCGCAGTGGAGCCAGCGTTGCCGCCATTCGCTCCACCACGGCCGCCGACAGCGGCAGCCGGTTGGGATAGCTGCGCAAGAACCCGACCGTGCGCCGGTCCGGGTTGGGAAAGATGGTGTCGCCGGCCAGCAGCACGCCGCGGCCGTCGGCGCCCGCGGTCCAGCAGGCGACCGCGCTGCCCGGAAAGTGCCCGCCGACGCGGACCACCGACAGCGTCGGCGTCAAGGTCAACGTGTCGGTCCACTGCGCGATGACCGGGTCGTCGCGCATGACCCACTCGGCGTCCGCCGCGTTGACGTACACCGGGACGCCACCCAGCCGATGGCTCCACTCGACTTGGGCGCCGTACATGTGCGGGTGGCTAGCCACGATGGCGATCACCGGACCCCGGGCGGCGACGGCCGCCACCGCGTCGTCATCAAGGAACCCGGACGGATCCCACAACACGTTTCCCGCGTCGCAGCACACCAGCTTGCCGAGTTGACCGATGCCGAGTGCCGGCGAACTGCCGATCGCCACCAGCCCGTCCTCGACGAGCCAGACCTGCGATTTCATGCCTTCGGCGGTCAGGTCGTCCAGCGTCGCCCACACTTGCCCTTCGCTCGGGACCCACTGCCGTTCGTCGGCGCAGATCGCGCACACGCCCGAGGCCGTGCTGTGCTCGACCCCGCACGTTCTGCACAGCCAAAACATGGCCTAACTTTAATTCGCGACCACTTGTTAGAGGTGCGCGAAAATGGGTACCCGTCGCGTCAATCTTGATCGGAGAACCCTCGATGCCCGCCCGTTCGCCGAGTCCGCTGCGGATTCGGCTCCTCATTTCGCTGCTGGTCGGCGCTACCGCTGTATCGATCGGCGCGTGCAGCTCGTCGGACGAGCACCCGGCCGGACCGCCCAGCACGGGCGCAAGGCAACCTCTTCCCGCGCCGAAGCCGCCGTCACCGCCACCCCCGCCAGTCGGCAAAGACCACATCGAAGGTCTCGTCAGATCGGTGTCCGGCAACACGATTGAGCTCACCCAGCGGGATCGGAGCGCGGCGACGGTGGACTTCACGCCCAAGACGATGATCACCGAGCTCAGCTCCGCCGCACTGGCCGACGTGCAACCCGGCAGTTGCGTGGCCGCCAAGCCCGTGCCACAAAACGCCGGCGGCGCAGTCACCGCGCAATCCGTGGAGATCAGCCCGGCGGTGGCGCACAGGTGCCCCCCGCCACCGAATCCGGCCGGAACCGTCTTCGGCATCGTGGACTCCGTCGCGGACAACGCCATCAAGGTCAACAGCGTCGACCCCGCCGGCAAAACCACGCACACCACCGTCGCGGTGACCGATACCACGACGTACACCAAACATGGTGTCGTCGACGCCCACGCGGTCCAGAACGGCAAGTGCATGGCGGCCCAAGGAAGCTTGGACGGCGGTGTGTTGCAGGCCGCCACCATCGACCTCGAACCGTGCCCACCGATGGGTCGTCCGCATCACCACTTCCACCTGCCGTGGTGGCTGCACCGCCATCACTAGTCCAGCGCCGTCAGTACGACCGCGGCAACCCGAGGCTGTGCTGGGCAACATGGTTGAGGATCATCTCGCGGCTGATCGGCACGGTCTTGAACAGCCGGACGAACTCGTACATGTTGGCCAGCGCCACCTCTCGGGTGAAGCCGGCGCCGCCGTGCACCTCGATCGCCTGGTCGAGGCAGCGGATGGCGGCGTCGGCGGACAGGAACTTGGCCATGTTGCTCTGCTCGCCGGCGTCGGTCCCGGCGTCGTAGCCGGCGGCCGCGTGCCGTGTCATCAGCCGCGCGGCCTCGAGGCCAATCTTGGCTTCCGCCAACGGGTGTGCGAGGCCCTGGTGAGCGCCGATCGGCACCTGCCAGACCCGGCGCTCGCGGGCGTACGCGACCGCCTTGTCGAGCGCATAGCGGCTTACGCCATTGCAGATCGCGGCAATGATGACCCGCTCGGGGTTCATCCCGTCGAACGCGACACGCAGCCCGTTGCCCTCGCCGCCGACGAGTCGGTCGGCGGGGACGGCCACATCGTCGAAGAACACCGTGAACGATTTGTCGGTGATCTCGAAGGTCATCGGGATGCGGTGCATGTCGATGCCCGGGGTGTCGCGGTCGACGAGAAACAGCGAAAGTTGCGCGCGGCCTTGGGCGTCGGTGCCGGTGCGAGTGACGACGAGCAGGGCGTCGGCCTGGTCGGCGGCGGTGATGAAGGTCTTCTGCCCATTGATGAAGTATTTGTCGCCGTCGCGGTGTGCGGTGGTGGCCAGCTGATGGCTGTTCGACCCGGCGTCGGGTTCGGTGATCGCGAACGCGATCTTCATCGTCCCTGCCGCCATCGGCGCCAGCCAGTGCCGCTTCTGCTCGTCGGTCAGATGCCGGGCCAGCAGGCTGCCGACGATTCCCGGCGAGATCATCAGCATGATCTGCGGGCAGCCGGCGGCGGCGGCCTCTTCGGCGACGATGCTCAGTGCGCTCAATCCCATTCCGCCGCCGCCGTATTCCTCGGGGAGGTTGACGCCGACGAATCCGCCGGCCGCCAGGGCGTCCCAGAGTTCGGTGGGATGTTGCAGTGTTTCGCTGCAGCGAGTGAAGTAGTCGTTGCCGAATTCGGCGACGATGCCATGGACCGAGGCCCGCAGCTCGGCTTCTTCGGTGTCGGTGAGAATCATCGGAAGTCCATCCAGTGTCCGTGCGGCGTGAAGCCGAGCAGGAATGGGATCTCGATCCGGCAGATCGGGCCCGCAGTGATGTCGTCGGTGTCGAAAATGGCGTACTCGCCGAGGTTTTCGGTCCACCGCGAGATCGGCACCATCAGGTACCCGTCGCCTTCGGGCGCATCGGGGGTTCGCGGCACGAAAGTCGGCTCCATCACCAGCGAAGGTCGTTCGTGTCGGAGCCGATACCGTTGCTCATCGCCGGAGTGGCGGTCGCGAATCACCAGGCTGTGCATGCGCATGCCCTTGCCCTTGGCGTCACCGCCGATCAGGTACCCCCACCGCTGGCCGCGCCCGTAGAAGCGTTCGTCGACCTTGGGCAGCTCGCAGGGCTGGTCGTCGAGCAGTTCGGATTTCACGTTTCCGGAGTTGATGTCGACCGTCCAGCGTCCGAGCTTGCTGCGGGCCAGGTTGAAGAACAGTTGAACGTCTTCGCCCTGGAATCCGTCGATGTCCAACGGAAACGGCGGGCGTTCGAAGATCGGTGCTTCCAGAGTGAGCGTGTCGCCGTCGACGTCGGCGGCCAGCGTATGCATGACGTACTGCTGCTCGATTTCGGCTGTGATCCAGCGGATTTCGCCGTTCTCGATGTCGTCGCGCGGGACCAGCGCCAGCATGGTCGGTAGCTCGGGGTGCCAGCCCTGCACCGACTGGCCGCGTTCGATGCGGTCGGGGTCGAAGACGAAACCCTGGAACGGCAACACCATCCAGTCTTTCGTCAACCACATGTCGTGGACTTCCGAGGAATACGGCGCATCCCAGAGTTCGCGCGAGACGACCGCGCCGTCCGGTTGTACGACATGAACCGTGACGTAGGGCTTGTGGTTGCTGTACGCCCAGCCGTACAGGGTGCCACTGGCGCTGTCCCATTTCGGGTGCGCGGTGAATGCCCCGTCGCCGTAGCCGGCCTTGTCGAAGATGCCGCGGGAGAGTTGCGGTGACCACCCGACCACGCCACGGGTCTGCAGGGTGACGGGGTCCAGCGCTACCGGCGGGCTGCCCTGTTCGCCCGATGCGAGGATCTCACCGGCAAACGGGAAACAGTTGATGTTGTTGGTGCCCTGCGGGATTCCGCGGGTGTGCTCATCGGGCACCGCGGCGCCGAACCCGATGTTGCGCCAATCGGTCCACTCCCCGTCGGACCAGGCGAACATCCCCCGCTGATGCTTGTCCTCCAGACAGTACTTGGGCGTGCGGACCCACCGGTTACGGAAGTCGGCGCGACCGTTGTCGAAGACGAGCCCCTGCACCATGCCGTCCATCGCCAGCAGTCCGTTGGCGCCCTGGCGGGTGGGCCGTTTGAAGGTCGGGCCGACCCGATAGAAGCCACCGGACAGGTCTTTGGGTATGTCACCGAAGGTCGTCACGCAATCCTCGACGGTGGCCTCGAACCGCATTGGCCGGAACGCGCCGGTGAGCACGGCGGTATTGGGGACATTCATCATGCGACTTAGTATACTAAGTCGCATGACAATGGCAAGGCCCTCTCGTGCACCAGATGTCGTCGCCGCCACCCTGCGCCGACAGATCCTGTCCGGCGAACTCGCGCCGGGCGACTGCCTGCCCACCGAAGGCGAACTCATCAGCCAGCTGGGCGTCAGCCGAGAGACGGTCCGGATGGCGCTTCGGCTACT
>DATNFI010000227.1:0-9970 GCA_035606475.1 Mycobacterium sp.
CCTTGAATTCAAAGCCCTTGCGCAGCAAGTGCTTTGTCAGTGTTTCCCATCCCGATGGGGCAAACCCGCATCCGAAGTGACGGGCGGCGTCGCCGTCGAAATTCCGCTCGGTCAGGTACGTGCGCGCCAACTGCGCCTCGGGCGACTCCAGCGCCGCCGCATAGAACGCCTGCGCCTCGGCATTAGCGGCGATCAGCCGGCTGCGACTCCCCCGATCGCGCTGCACGTTGGTGGCCGCCGCGCCGGTGTAGGTGATGGTGTGCCCGATCCGGTCGGCCAGCACCTCGACGGCCTCGACGAAGCTGATGTGCTCGATCTTCTGGACGAAGGCATACACGTCGCCGCCCTCGCCGCAGCCGAAGCAGTGGAAGTGGCCGTGATTGGGCCGCACGTGGAACGACGGCGACTTCTCGTCGTGGAACGGGCAGAGGCCCTTCATCGAATCCGCGCCGGCCCTGCGCAGTTGGACGTAGTCGCCGACGACGTCCTCGATGTTGACCCGCTCGCGGATGGCGGCGATATCGCGATCAGAGATGCGGCCGGCCATCGGGCCAGTGTAGGACCGGTTAGGCGGTGCCGATGACTCCGCAGGCGAATCGCTTCTCGGCGTCGGGGCTGCCCTCGGCGCCGTGCAGCAGGATCGCGGTCTTGCTCCCGGCCAGCAGGTCGTCGCGGGTGAACGCGTCGGTGGTGGTCACCAGGTAGGCCGCGCCATCCTGACGCACTTCCAGGGGGTCCAGGTCGCCGCTCATCGGCTCACCGGTGTGCCCGGGCGCCTGGAAGTGCATGCCGGCCGACAGGAAGTCGCCGGTCTTGCCCGGATCCATCGGGTCGACCGAGTTGGCCTCGCACTTGCCGACGTCGTGGATGTGCATCTTGTGAAATCCCGGGGCCAGGATGTGATCCCCCGTGGTCTTCACCGTGACCGTGGCGAAGCCGTTGGCGAATTCGAAGGTGGCGGTGGCCACCGACCGGCCGTCGGCGGTGTGCAACTGCGCGCTGAGGGTTTGACCGCTCGGCGCCGGCGCGCTCGACGAGGTCGCGGTGGACGCTTCCTGGTGCGGGCTACAGGCGGACAGTGCAAGGGCAGATAGAGCGGCGACGAGAACAGAAGACTTGGCCATGGGTATCGAGCGTAGTCGGGCGGCCTAAGCCTGCGCGGCAGCGATGCGTTCGAGGCGTCCCTCGGTGTAGGAGGCGATCTGGTCGACGATCACGCGTAGCCGCCCGCCGTCATCGTCGGCGGCATTGAAGGCCGGCACGTAGATCGGGTCGAGGGTGGAGGGCGCTCCGGCCAGCAGCGCCTGCGCCACCCGATGAATGCATTCCCGTTGCCGCGCCTGGATTTCCTGATGTCGCGGGTCGGACATAATGAATTGCAGCGCAAGCGTTTTCAGCAGGGCAACCTCGGCGCGCACGACCTCGGGCACCGACAGCTCGGCCTGATAGCGGGCCAGCGGTCCGGGACCGGCGTCGGCACGGGTGGCCGCGATCGCGGCCGACGCGAACCGGCCGACCAGTTCGCTGGTCATCTGCTTGAGCGACACCGCGGCAGACAGGGTGGCGTCGTACTTGCCGACCGCGGCGACCACCGGAAGCCCCGCCAGCCGATGCGCGGCCGCGCTCAGGTCGTCGGCTTGGATCCCGGCAAAGTCACGCTCGCCGAGCTTGGCCAACGCGGCGGCCTCGTCATCGTCGGCGAGCACACGAAGGTCGATCCGGCCGGACACGATGCCGTCCTCGACGTCGTGCACCGAGTAGGCCACGTCGTCGGCCCAGTCCATCACCTGGGCTTCCAGGCAGGGTCGATCCGCCGGGGCGCGGTCGCGCATCCAGTCGGCTTTGGCGCGGTCGATGTCGTAGAAGCCGAATTTGCGCCGATGCCGATCGCGCGACCACGGATACTTGGTGACCGCGTCGAGCGCCGCCCGCGTCAAGTTGAGTCCGGCGCTATGCCCTTGTCGGTCAAGGACTTTGGGTTCCAGACTGGTCAGGATCCGAAAGTTCTGCGCGTTTCCCTCGAAGCCGCCGTAGGCGGTAGCGAATTCGTCGAGAGCCTGCTCGCCGTTGTGCCCGTAAGGCGGATGCCCGATGTCGTGGGCCAGCCCGGCCATGTCGACCAGGTCCGGATCGCAGCCGAGTCCGATCGCCATCCCCCGCCCGATCTGGGCGACCTCCAGCGAATGGGTGAGTCGGGTCCGCGGTGTGTCCCCTTGTCGCGGCCCGACAACCTGCGTCTTGTCCGCCAGGCGACGCAACGCGGCGCAGTGCAGAACCCTGGCGCGGTCACGGGCGAAGTCGGTGCGGGTCTGCCCGTCGGTACCCGGCAAGCCCGCAGACTTCGGCGCCTCGGGCACAAGCCGCTGGCGGTCGAAATCGTCGTAGGGGTCGTGCTGCGTCATCGATCCACAGTCTGCCAGCCAGACAGATAGCGCTGGGACCCGCTTCGTCGCACGGCTAGATTGTCGATCATGAGCACCCTCCGCCGCTCGGTCGCCGTGTTCATGGCGATGCTGATCACCGCCCTCACGGTTGCACCGTCGGCCACCGCCCAGCCCCCGTTCCGGCTGCCGAGCTACGTCACCGACAATGCCGGCGTCCTCAATGACGCCGACCGGTCGGCGATTAAGTCGGCCACCGGAAAGCTGTACTCCGACCGCCGCATTCAGCTGTGGGTGGTGTTCGTCGACGACTTCTCCGGTCAACCGGCGCAAAGCTGGGCGGAGAACACCTCGGGCCTCAGCGATCTCGGCGACTTCGGCGCCGTGCTGGCGGTCGCGACCGTCGACCATTCCTACGCGTTCCTGGTTCCGCGCCGGGTCAAGACGATCGATGCCGCCCAGGTCGACGATCTGCGGCGCAACCAGATCGAGCCGGCGCTGCGCCGCGGCGACTGGAGCGGCGCGGCGGTCGCGGCGGCCAACGGCCTGAACCGGGGCCAGCAGTCGGGGAGCTCGGCGCCGTTGCTGATCGGCCTGGCCGTCGTCCTGTTCGCGGTGCTGGCGCTGTACGTGTTCACCCGCTGGCGGCGTCGTCGACGCCGGGCCGCCGAACTCGCCGCGGCCCAGCGGATCGACGCGACCGACCCCGATGCGTTGGCGAGTCTGTCGTTGGGCGCCCTCGACGACCTGTCGCGGTGGAAGGTCGTCGACGTCGACAACGCCGTGCGCACCAGTGCCAACGAGCTCGCGTTGACGATCGAGGAGTTCGGCGAGCAACGGACCCGGCCGTTCACCCACGCGGTTGACGCCGCCAAAGCGGCTCTGGCCCAGGCATTCACCGTCCGTCAACAACTCGACGACGCGATCCCCGAAACCCGCGCACAGCGTCGTCAGCTGCTGACCGAAGTGATCGTCGGCGCGGCACGGGCCGACCGCGAGCTGGAGTCGCAGCGGGAAGACTTCGAGAAGATGCGCGACCTGGTGGTCAACGCCCCGGCGCGGCTGGACAGTCTGACCCAGCAGGTGGTCGACCTGACCGCTCGCATCGAGCCGGCCGAACAGCGAATGACCGAGCTGCACAACGAGTTCGACTCCTCCGCGCTGGCTTCAGTGGCCACCAACGTCACGACCGCCAAGGATCGGCTGGCCTTCGCCGAGCAGAACCTCAGCCAGGCGCGCGAGAAGGCGGCTAAGCCGATCAGCGGTGAACAAAGCGCCCTCGTCGACGCCGTCCATGCCGCGGAATCGTCGCTGGGACAAGCCCGCTCGTTGCTCGATGCGGTCGACAGCGCCGCCAGCGACATCCGGCACGCGGTGGCCACGCTGCCGTCGTTGATCGCCGGCATCCAGTCCGGCATCGAGCGGG
The DNA here is from genome assembly GCA_035606475.1 of Mycobacterium sp. GTDB lineage: Bacteria > Actinomycetota > Actinomycetes > Mycobacteriales > Mycobacteriaceae > Mycobacterium. The sequence goes on from DATNFI010000227.1 coordinate 3,808, forward strand.
CCGAGACCGCGCTGCGCAGCGCGCAGAAGACCAAGGCGCCGCACCTGCGCGATCTGGCCTGTGCCCGCGACGCGGCGTCGCGCTCGCTCGACGCGGCGCACGCCAGCGGTTCCGCGGACCCGCTCAGCTCGTTCACCGTGCTCACCAAGGCCGACGCCGACCTGAATCGACTACTGGCCACCGTCGCCGAGGAGCAGGCGACCGCCGAACGGCTGACCCGGACGCTGGAACAGGCGTTGTTTACCACGCAGTCTCGGGTGCACGCCGTCTCGGAGTACATCGACAATCGACGGGGCAGCGTCGGACCCGAGGCGCGGACCCGGCTGGCCGAGGCGAGCCGCCAGGTCGACGCCGCGCAGGAGCAGAAGGCGACCGACCTGAACGCGGCGATCGCTCTCGCCAACAAGGCCGCAGCGCTGGCCGCGGAGGCGCAGTCGCTGGCGGAGTCGGATGTGCAGTCGGCCCAGATGGCCTACACGTCGCGCTACGGCAGCGGCGACCATACCGGCGCGATGATGGGCGGGATCATCATCGGCGACATTCTCGGCGGTGGGTTCGGTGGCGGGAGCTGGGGCCCGACGTCGTTCGGCGGCTCGGGCTCGTCCGACGGCGGCTTCATGGGTGGCGGCGGCCGGTTCTGAGCAGGACTTCTGCCGAAAAGGTGGACGCGGCAGCTCACCACGCCCTAGTGAGCCGCCGCGTCGACTTACCGATGATATTAAACGGATGACCAATAGGCGAGAGAAATCGCGAAATCTCTTCAGTCGAGTTTCGCATCTGCCCGCGCGGGCTCACTAGCAGCCGCGCAGCCGCGAACCCAGGTAGTCGACCGCCGCGTCGATCGACACCCGCTCCTGCGTCATCGTGTCGCGTTCGCGGATCGTCACGGCGTGGTCCTCGAGTGAGTCGAAGTCCAGCGTCACGCAGAAGGGCGTGCCGATTTCGTCCTGGCGCCGGTAGCGGCGGCCGATCGCACCGGCGTCGTCGAAGTCGACGTTCCAACACTTACGTAACTCGGCGGCCAGATCGCGGGCCTTGGGACTCAGGTCGGCGTGCCGCGACAGCGGCAGCACCGCGGCTTTCACCGGCGCCAGCCGCGGGTCGAGCCGCAACACCGTCCGCTTGTCCACTCCGCCTTTGGCATTGGGCGCTTCGTCCTCGTGGTACGCGTCGATCAGGAACGCCATGAAAGACCGGGTGAGGCCCGCTGCCGGCTCGATGACATACGGCGTGTACCGGGTGTCGTTGGCCTGGTCGTAGTACGACAGGTCGACACCGGAATGCTTTGCGTGCGTGGACAAGTCGAAGTCGGTGCGGTTGGCCACACCTTCGAGCTCGCCCCACGGGTTGCCGGAGAAGCCGAACTTGTACTCGATGTCGACGGTGCGATCCGAGTAGTGCGACAGCTTGTCCTTGGGGTGCTCGTAGAGCCGCAGGTTTTCGGGGTTGATGCCGAGGTCGATGTACCACTGCCGCCGGGTGTCGATCCAATACTGATGCCACTCCGGTGCGGTCGACGGCTCGACGAAGAACTCCATCTCCATCTGCTCGAACTCGCGGGTGCGGAAAATGAAGTTGCCCGGGGTGATTTCGTTGCGGAAGCTCTTGCCGATCTGACCGATACCGAACGGGGGTTTGCGACGCGACGTGGTCACCACGTTGGCGAAGTTGACGAAGATGCCCTGTGCGGTCTCGGGCCGCAGATAGTGCAGACCCTCCTCGGTCTCGATCGGGCCGAGATACGTCTTGAGCATCATGTTGAATTCGCGCGGCTCGGTCCACTGTCCCTTGGTGCCGCAGTCCGGGCAGACGATCTCGCTCATCGGCACTGAATCTGGCTCGCCGCCTTTCTTCAGGGCGTAGGCCTCCTGCAGGTGGTCCTGGCGGTGCCGGTGGTGGCAGTTCTGGCATTCGACCAGCGGGTCGTGGAAGACCTCGACGTGGCCGGAGGCCACCCACACCTCGCGCGGCAGGATGATCGACGAGTCCAGGCCGACGACATCGTCGCGACCGGTCACCACCGAGCGCCACCACTGCCGCTTGACGTTCTCCTTGAGCTCGACGCCCAGCGGCCCGTAGTCCCACGCCGATTTGGTGCCGCCGTAGATCTCGCCGGCGGGATAGACCAGGCCACGCCGTTTGGCGAGGTTGACGACGGTGTCGATGACGGACGCCACTAGCTGCGGACTCCTGTTGTTGTGAAACGCGGACGATCCGTCATCGTAGCGATCCACCCAGCGTTCTTTGACATGCGTGGTTGTGCATGTGACAGTGGGAGCAGCATGTCTCTCTCATCCTCCACCTCAGCCGACGGCGATGAGCTGGTCGGCGAGCACCAACACGGCGACTCCGCCGAACTGCCGGCGCCACCGCCGCGGGAGATCCTCGACGCGGCCGGCGAACTGCTGCGCGCGCTGGCTGCGCCGGTGCGGATCGCAATCGTGCTGCAGCTGAACGTGTCTCAGCGCTGCGTGCATGAGCTGGTCGACGCGCTCGGCGTGCCGCAGCCGCTGGTCAGTCAGCACCTGAAGATCCTCAAGGCCGCGGGCGTGGTCGCCGGTGAGCGATCCGGACGCGAGGTGCTGTACCGGCTGGTCGACCACCACCTGGCGCACATCGTCGTCGATGCCGTCGCCCACGCCGGCGAGGACAAGTCGTGACCGCCTCGGGCGCCGGCGTGCGGGCCACGCGGCAGCGGGCGGCCATCGCGGGCCTGCTGGACACCCTCGACGAGTTCCGCTCCGCCCAGGAGTTGCACGACGAACTGCGGCAGCGTGGCGAGAACATCGGGCTCACCACGGTCTATCGGACGCTGCAGTCGATGGCCACCGCGGGCCTACTCGATACGTTGCGCAACGACACCGGCGAATCGGTCTATCGGCGTTGCTCCGATCACCATCACCACCACCTGGTGTGCCGCAGTTGCGGGTCAACCGTCGAAGTGGGCGATCGTGAGGTCGAAGAGTGGGCTGCAGAGGTGGCGGCCAAACACGGCTTCTCCAACGTCAGTCACACCATCGAGATCTACGGCACCTGTTCCGACTGCCATTAATTCGTCACGGCGCGCCGGATCTCGGCGCCCTTGTCGAGCACCATCAAGATCAGCGTGCGTAGCGCTTCGTCGTTGAGGCCGTTGCCCGGGAAGTTGTAGCGCAGCATCACGTCGGCGGACTTGCCCTTCTCGACCAGTATCACCGATCCCAACAGGGTCGAGTGCGACTGCTCGGCCACACTATCGCGAATCTTCTTGTTAAGCACCAGATCCCACGCCACCATCTGGGTCAGCGACACCAGGTCGAGGTCCTCGGTGATGGGCACTACCCGCAGCGACGCGATCGTCCCGTCGTGGTGGACGGTCAGTGCACCGTCGGATTCCGCGTCGACGGGCAGCACCTCGCCGAGTACGGTGAGCAACCGCTCCTGCAATGACGCCATCATGCCGTCCCAAATCGCCGATGCCGCACCGCATACTCCTCGCAGGCCGCCCACAGATCGCGGCGGTCGTAGTCGGGCCACAACGTGTCTTGAAAGACGTACTCCGCGTAGGCCGCTTGCCACAGCATGAAGTTGCTGGTCCGCTGCTCCCCCGAGGTGCGCAGCAGCAGGTCCACGTCGGGGATGTCCGGGCGCTGCAGATGCCGCGCGATCGTCGCCTCGTTGACCCGTTCGGGGTTCAGCCTGCCGGCCGCTGCCTCCCGCGCGATATCCCTTGCCGCCTCGGCGATTTCGGTGCGACCGCCGTAGTTGACGCAGTAGTTGACCGTGATCACGTCGTTGTTCAGGGTTAACTCTTCGGCGACCGCCAGCTCGTTGATGACGCTGCGCCACAGCCGGGGCCGCGACCCCACCCAGCGAATCTTCACGCCCATCTCGTTGAGGTTGACCCGCCGGCGGCGCACCACGTCGCGGTTGAACCCCATCAGGAACCGGACTTCGTCGGCCGAACGCTTCCAGTTCTCGGTGGAGAATGCGTAGAGGCTCAGCCACTTGATGCCCAGTTCGATGGCGCCGCAGACGATGTCGATGACGACCGCTTCGCCCATCTTGTGACCCTCGACCCGGGGCAGACCACGCTGGGTGGCCCAGCGGCCGTTGCCGTCCATCACGATCGCCACGTGGTTGGGCAGCTGCTCCGCCGGAATCGACGGGGCGACCGCCTTGGAGATGTGCTGCGGTGGGCGGCGTGGGCCGCCGTCCGGCGACGGCGGCAACGACGGGAAAACCACTGGCCACGTGGAGGTATCGGGGAAGACCGGATAGTCACCAGGAGCCGGGGCGAGCTGCGGGAAGTCAGACTTCCGCGTGCGCTCAGCCCTCATGGGCCACATCCTGCCTGACCAGAGCGACCCGGCGGTCGAGCACGCTCTGATCGATCACGTCGACGCGTCGCATCCGCTCGACCAACGGCAGTGTTCGCAACTGCCGCTCCAGATGCCATTGCAGGTGAGCCGCCACCAACCCACTGACCTGGCTGCGGGCCGATTGCGGCGCACCCTCGGCAGCCTCCCAATCGCCGTCGCGCAGCGCTGCCATCAGATCCAGCACGCCCAACGACGGTGTCGTCGCGCCGGACGGACGGCAATAGGTGCAGACGCTGCCGCCCGCCGCGACGTGAAATGCCCGGTGCGGGCCCGGCGTGGCGCAGCGCGCGCATTCGGTCAGCGCCGGAGCCCATCCGGCAATGCCCATGGCCCGCAGCAGATACGCGTCCAGCACCAGCTCGCGCGGCCGGCGGCCGTCGGCGACCGCCCGCAGCGCACTGACCGTGAGGCGGTGCAGTTCCGGCGCCGGCGCCCGCTCCTCACCGGCGAGGCGCTCGGCGGTTTCCAGCATCGCGCATGCGCTGGTGTAGCGGCCGTAGTCGCTGACGATGTCGGTGGCGAACGCGTCGAGTGAGACGACCTGCGTGACGATGTCGAGGTTGCGGCCCGGATGTAACTGGACATCGATATGCGCGAACGGTTCCAGTCGCGCACCGAACTTGCTGCGGGTGCGCCGCACACCCTTGGCCACCGCGCGAACCAGTCCATGGTCGCGGGTGAGCAGGGTGACGATCCGGTCGGCCTCGCCGAGCTTGTGCTGGCGCAGCACCACCGCACGATCCCGGTACAGCCGCATAGATATCAGTTTGTCACCCGGTTGCGACGGCACCCGGCGCACGCGCCGATAATGTCGATACCGATGAGTAATGCCCCCGATCGCCGTTTCCCGACATTGACCGACCAGCTGTACCAACTGGCCAGCGGCGAGGTGAGCTCAAACGAACTGGTCCGCCGCTCGCTGGATGCCATCGAGCTGAGCCAATCGACTCTGAATGCCTTCCGCGTGGTGCTCACCGAGACGGCGCTAGCCGATGCCGCCGACGCCGACCGGCGGCGCGCCGACGGCGACCAGGCACCGTTGCTGGGCGTGCCGATCGCGGTCAAAGACGACGTCGATATCGCCGGCCAGCCTACCTATTTCGGCACGTCTGGGTATGTGCAGCCGGCCACCCAGGACGCCGAAGTGGTGCGACGCCTCAAAGCCGCGGGCGCGGTGATCGTCGGCAAGACCAACACCTGCGAACTGGGCCAGTGGCCGTTCACCAGCGGACCGGCGTTCGGGCACACCCGCAACCCGTGGTCGCAGCGTCATACCCCGGGCGGCTCCTCCGGCGGCAGCGCGGCCGCGGTGGCCGCCGGCCTGGTCACCGCCGCGATCGGCTCGGACGGGGCGGGCAGTGTCCGCATTCCGGCCGCCTGGACTCACTTGGTCGGCATCAAGCCTCAGCGTGGTCGCATCTCGACGTGGCCGCTGCGCGAGGCGTTCAACGGGATCACGGTCAACGGCGTGCTGGCTCGCACCGTCGCCGATGCCGCGCTGGTGCTCGACGCGGCGTCCGGCAACGTCGATGGCGACCTGCACAAGCCAGCACCGGTGACGGTATCCGATCATGTCGGGCTGGCCGCCGGTTCGCTGCGCATCGCGCTGTCGACACGATTCCCGTTCACCGCCTTTCCAGCCCGACTGCACCCGGAGATCGAGACCGCGCTAGCCGCGGTCGGTGATCAGCTGCGGCTACTGGGGCACACCGTGGTCGAGGGCAATCCCGATTACGGGCTGCGGTTGTCGTGGAACTTTTTGTCGCGGTCCACATCCGGTCTGCTCGATTGGGCCGAACGAC
>DATNFI010000228.1:0-5605 GCA_035606475.1 Mycobacterium sp.
TCGGGCCAGGATCGTCACTTTGTACACCGGGTCGATACCCGGCATCGCCCAGCCCGCCAGCGTGTGTCCGGCTTCGTGGTAGGCGGTGGTCTTTTTCTCCTGCTCACTGATGATCCGGCTCTTGCGCCGCGGGCCGCCGACGACCCGGTCCACCGCCTCTTCCAGCGCCGCTCCGGTGATCACCGTGCCGTTCTCGCGGGCGGTCAGCAGCGCCGCTTCGTTGATGACGTTCTCCAGGTCGGCGCCGGTCATGCCGACGGTCCGCTTAGCCAGGCCGTCGAACTCGACGTCGGGGCCGAACGGCTTGCCCTTGGAATGCACCCGCAGCACCGCGCGCCGGCCGGCGAGGTCGGGGCTGGACACCGGAATCTGGCGGTCGAAGCGGCCGGGCCGCAGCAGAGCCGGGTCGAGGATGTCGGGCCGGTTGGTCGCCGCGATCAGGATGACGCCCTGGCGCTCACCGAAACCGTCCATCTCCACCAGCAGCTGGTTCAGCGTCTGCTCACGTTCGTCGTGACCACCGCCCAGTCCGGCGCCGCGCTGGCGGCCGACAGCATCGATCTCGTCGACGAAGATGATGCATGGGCTGTTCTGCTTGGCCTGCTCGAACAGGTCACGCACGCGGGATGCCCCGACGCCGACGAACATCTCGACGAAGTCGGAGCCGGAAATAGTGAAGAACGGCACCCCGGCCTCACCCGCGACGGCCCGCGCCAGCAGCGTCTTGCCGGTTCCAGGCGGGCCGTAGAGCAGCACGCCCTTGGGGATCTTGGCGCCGAGCGCCTGGTAGCGCGACGGATTCTGCAGGAAGTCCTTGATCTCGTAGAGCTCTTCGACCGCCTCGTCGGCGCCGGCGACGTCGGCGAAGGTGGTCTTGGGCATGTCCTTGTTCAGCAACTTGGCCCGCGATTTGCCGAAGCCGAAGCCCATCCGGGCGCCGCCCTGCATGCGGGAAAACATCAAGAACAAGCCGACCAGCAGCAGCAGAGGAAGGACATACACCACCAGCGAGCCGATGATGCTGCCCTGGTTGACGACGGTGCTGACCTGGGTGTCCTTGCTGCTCAGCTGGTCGAACAGCGGGACGGCGTAGCCCGTCGGGTAGTGGGTGATGATCTTGTCGGAGCCCTCGGTGCCGGTCGCGGCGCTCTTCAGCGTCAACCGGACCTGCTGCTCGCGGTCGTCGATCTGTGCGCTCTTGACGTTGCCGGCTTTGATCTGCGCCGTCGCCACTGAGGTGTCGACCGGCTTGAAGCCGCGGGTGTCGTCGCTGAAGTAGAAGAAGGACCAACCAAGCAGCAGCACGACTGCGATGGCCGTGAGCGTGCGGATCACGTTTTTCCGGTTCATCAATCATCGGCCGTCGCCGGCCAGGTCCTTCCCGATACACGCAGCTGGAATAGTCCAGGTTACCGCCCCGTGTCGACTGCCAGCGCGGCGCAGGGCGCCGCGCGCAGCAGGTCGACACACCGCCCGTGGTGAACGGTAGGTCGGCCAGAGCCGAGCCCACGCGGTCGAGCCAGTAATCGCCTCGGTCTGAACAACGAATCGAAGTTCCCGACACCTACCGGGGCGGGGTCGACGTGTGCTTTGGTGAACGTGTGTCTGACAGCCGCCCGATCACCGAACGCATCATCGAGACCAACGGCGTGCAGCTGCACACCGTCGAAGCGGGTGAGCCCGGTGCACCCGTCGTCGTGCTGGCCCACGGGTTCCCCGAAACCTCCTACTCCTGGCGCCACCAGATCCCGGCGCTGGCCGCCGCGGGCTACCACGTGCTGGCGCCCGATCAGCGCGGTTATGGCCGCACCACGAGCCCGGCAGACATCGCGGCCTACAACGTCGCCGACCTGTCCGCCGACTTGATCGGCCTGCTCGACGACGTCGGCGCTGACAAAGCGGTGTTCGTCGGTCACGACTGGGGTTCCCCGGTGGTGTGGGGTTCGGCGCAGTTGCACCCGGACCGGGTCGCGGCCGTCGTCGGCATGAGCGTTCCGCCGGTGCCGCGCTCGCAGGTCCCCCCGACCCAGGCATTCCGGGCCATCTTCGGCGACAACTTCTTCTACATGCTCTATTTCCAAGAGCCGGGAGTCGCCGACGCCGAACTCGGTCGCGACCCGCGCCGGACGATCACACGGCTGCTGAACGGGCTGATCCGATCCGACGATACGGCGGCCGGGTTGCGGATGATCGCGCCCGGCCCGGCCGGCTTCGTCGAGCGGCTGCCGGAGATCGACGACCTGCCGGACTGGATCACCGCCGCCGAGCTCGACCACTACGTCGCCGAGTTCACCCGGACCGGCTTCACCGGCGGCCTGAACTGGTACCGCAACCTCGACCGGAACTGGGAGCTGATGGCTGACCCGCCGGCCGCCACCATCGATGTGCCGGCCATGTTCATCGGCGGCACCGCCGATCCGGTCCTGAGTTTCATGCGTCCCGATCGCGCGTCCGAGGTGGTGACGGGCCGTTACCGCGAGGTGCTGATCGACGGCGCCGGGCACTGGCTGCAACAGGAGAAGCCGGATCAGGTCAACGAACTGCTGCTCGACTTCCTGTCGAGCCTGAAGACCGGCGCGCAACTGTGAACCGCCCGCTGAACTTCGGCGTGTTCGTCACGCCGTTTCATCCAACCGGCCAATCCCCCACGGTGGCACTGGAATACGACATGGAACGGGTCGTCGCGCTGGACCGTCTCGGTTTCGACGAAGCCTGGTTCGGCGAGCATCATTCCGGCGGCTACGAACTGATCGCCTGCCCGGAAGTGTTCATCGCCGCGGCCGCCGAACGGACCAAGCACATCCGGCTTGGCACCGGCGTGGTGTCGCTGCCCTACCACCACCCGCTGATGGTGGCCGATCGCTGGGTGTTGCTGGACCACCTCACTCGCGGCCGGGTGATGTTCGGAACCGGACCGGGCGCCCTGCCGTCGGACGCCTACATGATGGGGATCGACCCGATCGAGCAACGTCGGATGATGCAGGAATCGTTGGAGGCGATCCTCGCGTTGTTCCGCGCCGAGCCGAGCGAGCGGATCAGTCGGCACTCGGACTGGTTCACCCTGCGCGACGCCCAACTGCACATCCGCCCCTACACCTGGCCGTACCCGGAAATCTCAACGGCGGCAATGATTTCACCGTCGGGGCCGCGGCTGGCCGGGGCGCTGGGCACATCGCTGCTTTCGCTGTCGATGTCGGTTCCCGGCGGCTACGCGGCCTTGGAGAACACCTGGCAAGTGGTCGAGGAACAGGCCGCCAAGGTCGGCCGAGACGAGCCGGACCGCGCCGACTGGCGGGTGCTGTCGATCATGCACATCGCCGACACCCGCGAAAAGGCGATCGACGACTGCACGTACGGCCTACAGGATTTCGCGAACTACTTCGGCGCGGCCGGATTCGTCCCGCTGGCCAACGAAGTCGAAGGCGCGCAGACGCCGTACGAGTTCGTCGAAGACTATGCGGCCAAAGGCAATTGCTGTATCGGCAGCCCCGACGAGGCGATCGCGCACATCGAAGATCTACTCGAACGGTCCGGTGGATTCGGCACACTGCTGATGCTCGGCCACGACTGGGCCGCACCCGAGGCGACCTACCACTGCTACGAATTGATGGCGCGCAAAGTCATCCCGCACTTCAAGGGCCAGCTCGAGGCGGCACGGTCATCACACGAGTGGGCCCGGGACAAACGCGAGGAGTTGATCGGCCGTGCCGGCCAGGCTGTGGTGCAGGCGATCACCGAGCACGTCGCCGAAACGAGCGGCAACTGATGCGCGCCTCGGTACTGCGGGACGGCCGGATGGTGTACCGCGACGACGTGCCCGACCCGGTGCCCGGCCCCGGCCAGGTGCTGGTCGCGGTGAAGTCGTGCGGAATCTGCGGCTCGGACCTGCATTTCGCCGCGCACGGCGCGGAGGTGATGTCGCTGAGCGGCCAGATGTCAAGTGCGGCCGGCGGCGGTATGAACGTCGACCTGGGCCACGACGTCTTCATGGGCCACGAGTTCAGCGCGGAGGTACTCGAGGCGGGACCCGACACCGAAACCCATGCGGCCGGAACCCTTGTCACGTCGATCCCGGTGCTGGTGTCAGGCACGAACATCGAACCGATCGTTTACAGCAACACGACGCTGGGCGGCTACGCCGAGCGAATGCTGCTTTCGGCGCCGCTGCTGTTGCCCATTCCCAACGGGCTCAGCCCCCAGCACGCCGCGCTCACCGAGCCGATGGCGGTCGGGCTACATGCCGTCAACAAATCCGGCATCCAGCCCGGCGAGGCCGCACTGGTGCTCGGCTGTGGTCCCATCGGAATCGCCGTCATTGCGGCGCTGCGGCTTCGGGGCGTCGAGACCATTGTGGCCGCTGACTTTTCGCCGAAGCGGCGCGAACTCGCCGCGACGATGGGCGCCCACCAGACCATCGACCCCGCGCAGGGTTCGCCGTTCGACAGCGTTCACCCGGCGGTGGTCTTTGAAGCCGTCGGCGTACCCGGCATCATCGACGACGTGCTGCGCCGCGCCCGGCACGGCACCCGGCTGGTCGTCGTCGGCGTATGCATGCAGGCCGACACCGTGCACCCGTTCTTCGCGATCGCCAACGAGATCAACGTTCAGTTCGTTCTCGCCTACGACCCGAACGAGTTTGGCGATTCGCTGCGGGCGATCGCCGAGGGTGACATCGACGTCACCCCGATGATCACCGGCAGCGTCGGCCTCGAGGACGTCGGGCCCGCGTTCGATGATCTCGCCGACCCCGAACAGCATTGCAAGATCGTCGTCACACCATAGGCACCGTCATCCCCCCACCGACGGCCGGGGCACCACAGTCGGCTTGAAACCGTAACGGGGAGCGGCGAATTGCATGCCGCGTCCGCCGTTGCCACCAACCGGCACCCCGCCCATGGTGTTGGCGACGGGCTGCGCCGTGAGGGGCTGCGAGGAGACCGGGGTGCCGAGATTGCCGACCGAGGTGACGGCGGGGCTCACCGAGGGGGATACCCCGCCCCAGTTCGGCGGCACCGAAAGACGGCCGACCAGTTCCGCTTTGCCCAGGCTGCCGAGAGCCGTGCCGGGTACGCCCGACGGAATGCTCGGCGCGACCGGCGGAATCGCCTCGATGGCGGAAGCCTTCGTAGCGCCCATGGACGACATTGCGCTATGCGCGAGACTGTCCATGTCTTTGAATGCTGTGGTGAAAAGTCGTGTGGGCGAGACCAATCGGATGAATGCGTCGAACCCGCTGCTGGCATCCAGCGTCTGTGATCCGGTCAGGCCCTCCAGAAAGTCGCCCATCAGACCGCCAACGACGAGGCCGTCGCCGTTGGAATTCCAGACGTGCCCGGTAATCCCGATCGCATTCAGGAGGGTGTCGAGGTTGCCCATCCACGGCGGTGCCGGCATCTCCCCGGCCAGCGCGGCCAAGGTGTCGGTAACCGCGGACTGCCCAGTGCTCGAGCCGACCGCTTGCGCTACGGCGGATGCCTGCGCACCCAGACCGGCCGGGTTGGCCGATTCGACCGTGGTGGCGAACGGCGCGAGCGTCGACGCCGCCGATGAAGCGCCGGCGTAGCCGTACATCGCAGCCGCATCCTGCGCCCACATTTCGGCGTAT
>DATNFI010000229.1:0-21956 GCA_035606475.1 Mycobacterium sp.
CGGTGCCGCCTACCGTTTTCGCGCCCGCCCCTTCGACTTGGTCTCCAGCCCGAGCGTGTGCGAGCACTGCGCCTCGGGATGCGCGCAGCGCACCGACCACCGCCGCGGCAAGGTGCTGCGCCGGCTGGCCGGCGACGATCCGGAGGTCAACGAAGAGTGGAACTGCGACAAGGGCCGGTGGGCGTTCACCTACGCCACCCAGGGCGACCGGATCACCACTCCGCTGGTCCGCGGCGCCGACGGCGCACTGGAGCCGGCATCGTGGCCGCACGCGGTCGCCGCGGCGCTCGACGGGCTCACCACCGCCGCCGGTGGCGCAGGCGTGCTGCCGGGTGGCCGGTTGACCGTCGAAGACGCCTACGCGTACTCCAAGTTCGCGCGAATTGTGTTGGGCACCAACGACATCGACTTCCGCGCTCGTCCGCATTCCGACGAGGAGACGCAGTTCCTGGCGGCCCGGGTCGCGGGACGGGGTATATCAGCCGCCTCCTCAGCGGGCCGCGACACGGCCCGCATCGTCGGCGGAGGCAAGCTCACCACCAGCTACTCCGACCTGGAGTCGGCGCCGGCGGTGCTGCTGGTCGGCTTCGAGCCCGAAGAAGAGTCGCCGATCGTGTACCTGCGCCTGCGGAAGGCCGCTCGCAAACACGGGCTGCCGGTGCATTCGGTTGCGCCGTTCGCCAGCAACGGTTTACAGAAGATGCAGGGAACCCTGATCGAGACGGCACCCGGCGGTGAGGCCGCCGCGCTGGATGGCCTGGCCGGTGGTGAGTTGGCCGGTCTGCTGTCCCTCCTTTCAAAGCCGGGGGCCGTCATCCTGGTCGGCGAACGGCTGGCCGGCTCGCCTGGCGCGTTGTCGGCCGCGGCCCGGCTCGCCGACAGCACCGGCGCGCGGCTGGCGTGGGTGCCCCGCCGCGCCGGCGAACGTGGCGCGATCGAGGCCGGCGCGTTGCCGGGTCTGCTGCCCGGCGGCCGGCCGGTGAGCGACGAGACCGCGCGGTCGCAGGTCGCCGCAGGCTGGAATGTCGCCGAATTGCCTTCGGCCGCAGGACGGGACGCCGAGGCCATCCTGGCCGCCGCCAAAGACGGCAGCCTGGGCGCACTGTTGGTCGGCGGCATCGACCCCTACGATTTCGCCGACCCCGACGCGGTGCTGGCCGCGCTGGATGCCGCGGGCTTCATCGTGAGCCTGGAGCTGCGGCACAGTGCGGTCACCGAGCGCGCCGACGTGGTCTTCCCGATCGCACCGGTCGCGGAGAAAGCCGGAACCTACGTCAACTGGGAGGGCCGTCAGCGCAGCTTCTCGGGAGCGCTGCCGCCGGCCGCGACCCCGGATTGCCGCGTGCTGGACACCCTGGCCGACGAGTTGGGCATCGACCTCGGATTCCCCACGGTGGCAGCCGGTTTGGCCGAGCTCAACGGATTGGGCACCTGGAACGGCGCACCCCCGTCGGGGCCAAACGTGGTAGCCGCCGCGGCCCCGAAGCCGAGCGCCGGAGAGGCGATTCTGGCGGGCTGGCGGATGCTGCTCGACGACGGGCAACTTCAGGACGGCGAGCCGCATCTGGCCGGTACCGCCCGCACCCCCGTGGTGCGGTTGTCGGCAGCGACGGCGAGCGGACTCGGGGCCGCTGACGGCGACAACGTCAGCGTCAGCACCGCGCACGGCTCAATCACCCTGCCGCTGACGATCACCGAGATGCCCGACCACGTGGCATGGCTACCACTGAACTCACCCGGCTCGGCGGTGCACCGGCAACTGGGCGTCACGCCCGGCGCCGTGGTGAAGATTGGAGCCTCCAAGTGACCGGCTTCGGACACGACACCTGGTGGCTGATTCTGGCCAAATCGCTTCTGGTCTTTGTGTTCCTGGTTCTGACCGTGCTGGTCGCGATCCTCGCCGAACGCAAGATCCTGGGCCGCATGCAGATGCGTTGGGGACCCAACCGGGTCGGCCCGCGCGGCTACCTGCAAAGCCTGGCCGACGGCATCAAGCTGGCACTCAAGGAGCCGCTGATTCCGTTCGGCGTCGAGAAGCCGATTTTCCTTCTGGCGCCGGCCATCTCGACGATCCCCGCGATCACCGCGTTTGCGTTCATCCCGTTCGGGCCGCAGGTTTCGGTGTTCGGCCACTGGACCCCGCTACAGGTGACCGACCTGCCGGTGGCGGTGCTGTTCATCCTGGCGCTGTCGTCGATCGGGGTGTACGGCATCGTGCTGGCCGGATGGTCCTCGGGCTCGACCTACCCGCTGCTGGGCGGGGTGCGCTCCACCGCGCAGGTGATCTCCTACGAGGTCGCGATGGGCCTGTCGTTCGCGACGGTATTCCTTTACGCCGGAACGATGTCCACGTCGCAGATCGTGACGGCGCAGAACCGGGTCTGGTACATCTTCCTGCTACTGCCGTCGTTCTGTACCTACCTGGTGTCGATGGTCGGCGAAACCAACCGCGCACCCTTCGACCTGCCCGAGGCCGAAGGCGAGCTGGTGGCCGGTTTCCACACCGAGTACTCGTCGCTGAGCTTCGCGATGTTCTTCCTCGCCGAGTACATCAACATGACCACGGTGTCGGCCCTGGCGGCCACGCTGTTCATGGGTGGTTGGCACGCGCCTTGGCCACTGAACATGTGGGCCGGCGCCAACAGCGGCTTCTGGCCGGTGCTGTGGTTCACCGCCAAGGTGTGGGTGTTCTTGTTCATCTACATCTGGCTCCGCGGCGTCCTCCCCCGACTGCGCTACGACCAGTTCATGGCGCTCGGATGGAAGATCCTCATCCCGGTATCGCTGGTCTGGGCGCTGATCGCCGCCGGTATCCGTACGCTGCGCAATCAGGGTTACGCGCACTGGACGACGCTGCTGGTCGTCGCCAGCATCGTCGTCACCGTCGCACTGCTGTATCTGCTGCAACGACCGTTCAGCAATAGACAGCTACGCAAGAGGCGACGCCGCACCGAGTCGGAGGCGAGGTCCGCGTACACGGCGGCCTCGGCGTCGGTGTTCCCCACGCCGCCGATGCCCGGTAAGCCGCTCGCGCCGGCGACCAAGGAGGCAGCCAATGGCTAAACCCAAGTTCCTCAGTTCCCTCGCCGGATTCGGTGTCACCTTCGGGGCGATGTTCAAGCGCCCGATCACCGAGAGCTATCCGGAAAACCCCGGCCCGGTGAAGCCGCGGTATCACGGCCGCCATCAGCTCAACCGCTACGCCGACGGCCTGGAGAAGTGCATCGGCTGCGAACTGTGCGCATGGTCGTGTCCCGCCGACGCGATCTACGTCGAAGGCGCCGACAACACCGACGAGGCACGGTTCTCGCCGGGTGAGCGCTATGGCCGCGTCTACCAGATCAACTACCTGCGCTGCATCGGATGCGGGCTGTGCGTCGAAGCCTGCCCGACCCGCGCGTTGACGATGACGAACCACTACGAGATGGCCGACGACAACCGGGCCGACCTGATCTACGAAAAGCAGAACCTGCTCGCACCGTTGCTCGACGGCATGACCCCGGCACCGCACCCCAGGGCCGAAGGTGCCACCGACGCCGACTACTACCGCGGCAACGTCACCGCGAACGGCCTGCGGCAACTTCCGATTTCGGACGTCTCCAAGTGATCGCTCATCTGGCGGCCGACACCATCGCCCGCACATCCACCGGTGAAGCGGTGACGTTCTGGATCCTGGCCACCCTCGCGCTGGTCGGCGCGCTCGGCGTGGTGATGGCCGCCAACGCGGTCTACTGCGCGATGTCGCTGGCGATGACGATGATCGTGCTGGCGGTGTTCTACATGATCCAGGACGCGTTGTTCCTCGGCGTCGTGCAGATCGTGGTCTACACCGGCGCCGTGATGATGCTGTTCCTGTTCGTGCTGATGCTGATCGGCGTCGACTCGGCGGAATCGTTGGTGGAAACCATTCGCGGACAACGGGTTGCCGGGGTAGCGGCTGGGGTGGGCTTGGGCGTCGTGCTGATCGCCGGCATCGGCAACGTCGCCACCAACCGTTTTCGGTCCAACGGTTACTCGACAGACATTGCTCCCGGAGGCAATGTCCAGGGACTCGCGACGCTGATCTTCTCCCAATACCTGTGGGCATTCGAACTCACCAGCGCGCTGCTGATCACCGCGGCGATCGGTGCGATGATCCTGGCCCACCGCGAGCGCTTCGAGCGCCGCAAGACCCAGCGCGAGTTGTCCATCGAGCGGTTCCAGCCCGGTGGACACCCGACTCCGCTGCCCGGCCCCGGTGTCTTCGCGCGGCACAACGCGGTGGACACTCCCGCCCGACTGCCCGACGGATCGCCCTCCCGGCTGTCGGTGCCCGCGGTCCTGGAACCGCGGCCGGTCAAGGAGAAAGACATGCCAGTTGTCCACGGTTCCAACGGTTCTGGCTCCTTCAATGGGGCCGGGGGTGCGTCATGAATCCGATGAATTACGTGTATCTGTCCGCGCTGCTGTTCACCATCGGCGCCACCGGTGTGCTGTTGCGGCGCAACGCGATTGTCATGTTCATGTGCATCGAGTTGATGCTGAACGCGGTCAACCTGGCTTTCGTCACCTTCGCCCGGCTGGATGGCCACCTGGACGGCCAGATGGTGGCGTTCTTCACGATGGTCGTCGCCGCCTGCGAAGTGGTGGTCGGGCTGGCCATCATCATGACGATTTTCCGTGCCCGCAAATCGGCTTCGGTCGACGACGCCAACCTGCTTAGGGGTTAGACGCCCATCATGTCCTTGACACATCTGACCTGGCTGCTCCTCGCGCTGCCCGCGGCCGGCGCCGCAATATTGCTGCTCGGCGGCCGGCGCACCGATACGTGGGGGCACTGGCTGGGCTGCCTGACCGCGCTGGCGTCGTTCGGTGTCGGCGTCTCGCTGCTGACCGACATGCTCGGCCAGCACGGCGATGCCCGCACGATCACCCAGAACCTGTTCAGCTGGATTCCGGTCGACGGCCTGCAGGTCGACTTCGGACTGCAAATCGACCAGCTGTCAATCTGTTTCGTGCTGCTGATCACCGGAGTCGGATCGCTGATCCACATCTACTCGGTGGCCTACATGGCCGAAGATCCGGACCGCCGACGGTTTTTCGCCTACCTGAACCTGTTCCTGGCGGCGATGCTGCTGCTGGTGGTGGCCGACAACTTCGTGGCCCTCTACGCCGGCTGGGAAGGCGTGGGTCTGGCGTCCTACCTGCTGATCGGGTTCTGGTACCAGAAGCCGACCGCGGCCACCGCGGCCAAGAAGGCCTTCGTGATGAACCGGGTCGGCGACGCCGCGCTGGCGTTGGCGATCTTCGTGATCTTCGCCAACTTCGGCACGCTGTCCTACCCGCACGTGTTCGACCAGGCCGCGGGCGCCAACCCCAGCGCGTTGACCTGGATCGGATTGCTGCTGCTGGCCGGCGCATGCGCCAAGTCCGCCCAAGTTCCGCTGCAGGCCTGGCTCGGCGACGCGATGGAAGGCCCGACCCCGGTCTCGGCATTGATCCACGCCGCCACCATGGTGACTGCGGGTGTGTACCTGATCGTGCGTTGCAACCCGCTCTACAGCCTGTCCCCCGACGCCCGCCTCGGCGTGATCATCGTCGGCGCGGTGACGCTGCTCTTCGGGGCGTTCATCGGCTGCGCGAAGGACGACATCAAACGCGCGCTGGCGGCGTCCACGATGAGCCAGATCGGTTATATGGTGCTGGCCGCGGGTCTGGGTCCGGCGGGTTACGTGTTCGCGATCATGCATCTGCTCACCCACGGCTTCTTCAAAGCCGGCCTGTTCCTCGGCTCGGGCTCGATCATCCACGCGATGGACGAAGAGCAGGACATGCGCCGCTACGGCGGACTGCGCACCGCGCTGCCGATCACCTTTGCCACCTTCGGCCTGGGCTATCTGGCGATCATCGGCGTGTGGCCGTTCGCGGGCTACTTCTCCAAGGACGCCATCATCGAGGCCGCCCTCGGGGACGGCGGCGTCCGCGGTTATGTGTTGGGCGGGGCCGCATTGCTGGGCGCCGGCATCACGGCGTTCTACATGACCCGGGTGATGCTGATGACGTTCTTCGGCGAAAAGCGTTGGGCCGACGACGCGCATCCCCACGAGGCGCCCGCGTTGATGACCTGGCCGATGATCCTGCTGGCCGTCGGCTCGGTGTTCTCCGGCGGCTTGTTCGCCTTCGGCGGCAGGCTGCGGCACTGGCTCGAGCCGGTGACCACCTTCGAGGAAAGCTCACACGTGTTGCCGACGTGGACATTCAACGTCGTCACCCTCGGCACGGTACTGGTGGGGATCGGCGTGGCCGTCCTGCTCTACGGCCTGCGCGCCGTCCCCGAAATCGCGCCCGCCGAGGTGTCCGTGCTGACCGTCGCCGCCCGCCGGGACCTCTACGGCGATGCCTTCAACGAGGAAGTGTTCATGCGACCGGGTGCCCAATTCACGCACGCGCTGGTCGAATTCGACGATCAGGGTGTGGACGGCTCGGTCAACGGGCTGGCCAATCTGGTGGGCCGCACGTCGCAGTGGCTGCGTGGCTTCCAGACCGGGTTCGCCCGCAACTATGCGTTGTCGATGTTGGCCGGAGCGGCGCTTGTCGCCGCCGCGATCCTGGCGGTGCAATCGTGGTGACCTCAAACGCCCCTTGGCTTTCGATCCTGTGGCTGCTGCCGCTGGTCGGGGCTGTCGTGATCATCCTGGTGCCCCCGGGCGGCCGACAGTTCGCCAAGTGGCTCGGCGTCGCGGTCTCGGTTGTGGTGCTGGCGCTGTCGATTGCGCTCGCGGTGGCCTTCAAGGCCGGCGGCCCCACGTACCAATTCACCGAATCTCACCCGTGGATACCGGCATTCGGCGCCGGCTACACCATCGGCGTCGACGGCATCGCGCTGATGCTGGTGCTGGTGACCACGATCCTGGTGCCGATCCTGCTGGTGGCCGGCTGGAACGACGGCGATGATGCTGGCGGCCGGTCCCGCGGCACGCAGGCCTACGTCGCTCTGACGCTGACCATCGAATCGATGGTGCTCATCTCGGTCATCTCGCTGGACGTGCTGCTCTTCTACGTGTTCTTCGAGGCGATGCTCATCCCGATGTACTTCCTCATCGGTGGATTCGGCGGTGGCGCCCACCGGTCGCGCGCCGCGGTGAAGTTCTTGCTGTACAACCTGTTCGGCGGTCTGATCATGCTGGCCGCCGTGATCGGCTTGTACGTGGTGACCGCCGAAACCGGCTCGGGCACATTCGACTTCCGTCAGATCGTCGCCGCCGTCACATCGGGTACCTTGGGCGCTTCGTCGGGCGTGATGAAGGCACTGTTCCTGGGATTCATGTTCGCGTTCGCCATCAAGGCACCGCTGTGGCCGTTCCACCGCTGGCTGCCCGACGCAGCGGTGGAGTCGACACCGGCGACCGCGGTGCTGATCACCGCGGTGATGGACAAGGTTGGCACGTTCGGCATGCTGCGGTACTGCCTGCAGTTGTTCCCCGACGCGTCAATGTACTTCCGGCCCGCCATCGTCGCCCTCGCGGTGATCGGTGTCATCTACGGCGCCGTCGTCGCGATCGGACAGACCGACATCATGCGACTGATCGCCTACACATCGATCTCGCACTTCGGCTTCATCATTCTCGGCATCTTCGTGATGACGACGCAGGGTCAGAGTGGTTCGACGCTGTACATGCTCAACCACGGCATCTCCACCGCCGCGGTGTTCCTGATCGCCGGATTCCTGATCTCGCGCCGCGGTACCCGCTCGATCGCCGCCTACGGCGGAGTTCAGAAAGTGGCCCCCGTGCTGGCCGGCACCTTCCTGGTAGCCGGCCTGGCCACGGTGTCGCTTCCCGGGTTGGCGCCGTTCATCAGCGAGTTCCTGGTGCTGCTGGGCGCCTACAACCGCTACTGGTTGGCGTCGGCGTTCGGCGTCACCGCGCTGGTGCTCTCGTCGATCTACATCCTCTGGCTCTACCAGCGGGTGATGACCGGACCAGTCACACCGGGCAACGAACGGATCCGCGACCTGGTACCGCGCGAAATTCTGGTGGTGGCACCGCTGATCGCGCTGCTGCTGGTGTTGGGGATCTACCCCAAGCCGGTGCTCGACATCATCAACCCTGCGGTCGGCAGCACCATGACGACCATCGGTGCGCATGACCCCGCCCCGATCGTGCGGCCGGGCACGACGCACGTACCCGGAATGGCGGAAGGACCGCGCCGATGACGTCTCTTCTCGCTGCTACTTCAGTGCCCGCACCCAGTGTCGAATACGGCCTGCTCTCACCGATTTTCATCGTCTTCGGTGTCGCGGTGGCCGGCATCCTGGTGGAAGCATTCCTGCCTCGACGTGCCCGCTACAGCGCCCAGGTACTGCTCGCACTCGGCGGATTGCTCGCGGCGATCGCCGCGACCATCGTCGTCGCCCGGGAACTCGACCCCCCGGGCCGCTATGCGGTGATGGGCGCGTTGGCCATCGACGGCCCGACCCTGCTGCTGCAGGGCGCCATCCTCCTGGTCGCGGTGCTGGCCGTGTTCTTCTTCGCCGAGCGCCACAAGGGCGACAACGCGGCAGAGGGACCGGGTGCCGCGACGGCTACCGCTCACCTGCCGGCCGGCTTGGATTCGTTTACGCCGCAGGCATCGGCGGTTCCAGACAGTGCGGCCGAACACGAGGCGGAGCGGGCCGGCGCGAGCCAGACCGAGGTCTTCCCGCTGACGATGCTGGCGGTCGGCGGCATGCTGGTGTTTCCGGCCGCCAACGACCTATTGACCATGTTTGTGGCGCTCGAGGTGTTGTCGCTGCCGCTCTACCTGCTCTGCGGGCTGGCCCGGCACCGTCGACTGATGTCCCAGGAAGCCTCAGTCAAATACTTTCTGCTGGGCGCCTTTTCGTCGGCGTTCTTCCTGTACGGCGTAGCCCTGCTCTACGGCGCCACCGACACCCTTTCGCTGCCCGGCATCGCGAAAGCGCTGGCCGCCGACCACAGCCACTCGATGGCGTTGACCGGTGTCGCGCTGCTGTCGGTTGGGCTGTTGTTCAAGGTCGGCGCGGTTCCATTCCACTCCTGGATCCCCGACGTCTACCAGGGCGCACCAACCCCGATCACCGGGTTCATGGCCGCCGCAACGAAAGTCGCGGCTTTCGGTGCGCTGCTGCGCGTCGTATATGTCGCGCTGCCACCGCTGCACGACCAGTGGCGCCCCATGCTGTGGGCCATCGCTATCCTGACCATCGCGGTGGGCACGGTCACCGCGGTGACGCAGACCGACGTGAAGCGGATGCTGGCCTACTCGTCGATCGCGCACGTGGGCTTTCTTCTCACCGGCGTGATCGCCGACAACCCCTCGGGTCTGGCGGCCACGATGTTCTACCTGGTCGCCTACAGCTTCAGCACCGTGGGCGCTTTCGCGGTGGTCGGTTTGATCCGCAACTCGCATGGTGAAGAGGACGCCACCACCGCGCACTGGGCCGGGCTCGGCCAGCGTTATCCCGTTGTCGGCCTGCTCTTTTCGATGTTCCTGCTGGCCTTCGCCGGTATCCCGCTGACCAGCGGCTTCATCAGCAAGCTGGCGGTGTTCTCGGCGGCGGCCAAAGGCGGGGCGGTGCCGTTGGTCATCGTCGGTGTCATCGGTAGCGCGGTCGCCGCGTACTTCTACGTGCGGGTGATCGTGCTGATGTTCTTCACCGAGCCGCACGCCGAGCCGGTGCACGTCGTGATGCCCAGCTTCTGGAGCAAGGCCGCCATCGCGGTCTGCGCGGCGATCACCATCGGCTTGGGCATCTTCCCGCAGCCGCTGCTCGACCTCGCCCGGCAGGCGGCGCAGTTCCTGACATGACCTCAACGCTGGTTCTCAGCGAGGACGCGGGCGCAGTCCGGGTGTTGACCATGAACCGGCCCGCAAAGCGAAACGCGTTGAGCCCCGACCTGATCGGGACGCTGTATGCCGCACTCCGCGAGGCTGACGACGACCCGTCGGTGCGGGCAGTGGTCCTCACCGGCGCCGACCCGGCGTTCTGCGCCGGCGTGGACCTCAAAGAGGCTCAGCGGCTCGGCTCGGTCTACTTCGAACAATTTCAGAATCAGAGTTGCATCCGTGAGACCGGCGAGATGCGCACGCCGATCGTCGGCGCCATCAACGGTGCGGTATTCACCGGCGGGCTCGAAATGGCTTTGGGCTGTGACTTTCTCATCGCCTCCGAGCGCGCGGTCTTCGCCGACACGCACGCCCGCGTCGGGATCCTGCCCGGCGGCGGGATGACGGCGCGACTCCCCCAGGTGGTCGGCGCCGCGATGGCCCGCCGGCTGTCGATGACAGGCGAAGTGATCGACGCGGCCCGTGCCGAGCGGATCGGCCTGGTCACCGAGGTGGTGCCGCACGAGCAGCTGTTGGCCAGGGCCATCGGACTGGCCGCCCAGATCGCCGAAGTGCCCGGGCCAATCATGGCCGGGCTCAAGGAGATCTACGTCGCCGGTGCCGCGCCGGTCATTAACCCCGCGTTGGCCGCCGAGCGGACGATCGCCGGCGCACAGACGTTGGATCGCGACGGCTTGAAGGACCGCTACACCGAGATCAGCGAGCGCAATCGCCGCCAGATCCAGCCTCAGCCCGACGCGAGCAGCTAGCCGACTGCTGTGGTCAGGTCGTCGAGTGCGACCGCCGCGAGGTCCGGCCGCAACACACTCAACTCCTCGAGCTCCTCGTCCGCGCGACGCTGCACGAGCAGCGGAATGAAACCCCGGACCGGACTGGCCTGGAACTGCGAATACGCATGCCGCACAACAGCGGCCACATGGTCCATCGGAAGCGCCGAGTACTTTTCGGCGAGGCGACGTTCCACGTCGGAGATCAACGCCCGCTCTTCTCGCGGCATCCGAATATTGTTGCCCCCAACTGACCACCGGTCAAGAATTTCCGCTCCCGCTGCGTCGAATAACCCGCAGGGAAATCACCCGCTCGCCGCGAGTGTGCCGGCTATCGCTCGGCGCCCTCCTCGCCCAGAAAAGGCCGCGTGGCCAGCAGATAGATCGCGAAAACCGCCAGCGGCGCCAGCAGCGGCAACCACGGCAGTTGCAGCGGAAACGCCGTCGCCACCAGGCCGGCGAAGGTGAATCCCAGCGCGGAAACCAGCGACGCCGCGCTCACCGAATCCAGGCCGACCCCACTGGCGGCGGCATGCCGCAGCATCAGGTAGACCGCCGCCGACAAGCCCGCCACGGCGGCCACCACCGCCGTCGGACCGGTCGCGGCAATCACCAATACGCTCAGCAGTACGGCGAGCGTCGCCAGCGGGCGAAGCAGAACCGCGGCCGCCACCGCGACCACCGCAGCCCCCGCGATGATCCGGGCCGGACCGT
The DNA here is from genome assembly GCA_035606475.1 of Mycobacterium sp. Classification (GTDB taxonomy): domain Bacteria; phylum Actinomycetota; class Actinomycetes; order Mycobacteriales; family Mycobacteriaceae; genus Mycobacterium. The sequence goes on from DATNFI010000229.1 coordinate 11,328, forward strand.
GCGTCCCGATACCGGCGGCGGCCACCATCAGCAGCCCGCAGGCCGTCGACAGCAGATGCGCTGCGTTCCTCATGACCAACGTCCCGCCAGCCGCCGGCGATGGTCGGGCACCGCATGCATCGACTGATCGAGGGTCCGATCCGGCTGCCACGCCACCACGTCGACGCCGACGGTGCTCATGTCGCGGTACATCGCCGACCGCTGCAGCGTCCACATTCGGTCGACCAGTGGGTCTTGGGCGGAGCGGAACGGCGCGCCCTGCAACACGTCGACCGCCACCACCACGTGGCCACGTCGGCGTAAGTCAATCAGCGCCAACGCGAATTCGGTGTCGAGCAGCGTGGAGAACCCGACGACGATCGCGCCCGCCGGTACCGCCGCACGCGGCGCCAATGTTCCTGTGGTGCTTTCGAATTCATCGCCCGCACTGAGAACGGCGTCGAGCACACGGTAAAACTGGCGCTGCCCGATGTCGGCACCGAGCCAGCGGGGGCTGCGCCCGCCGAGCGCCACGATGCCGGCGCGGTCACCGTTGCGCAGTGCGGTCTGCACCACCTGAGCCGCCCCGCGCACGATGCGCTCGGTGGCCTCGGTCGCCGGGCCGGCGGGCTGCGGGTAGCCGTCGATCAGGACGACGACGTCCGCAGAACGGTCGGTGAGCCGCTGGGTCACATGCAGCCGTCCGCGGCGCGCACTCACCGGCCAGTTGACGGTTCGCAGCTGATCGCCCGGGACGTAGGTGCGGATGTCGGCGTATTCGACGCCGCGACCGATGTGCCGGGTCAGGTGGGTGCCGAGCCGGTCGAGCAACTCGGTCGGCGGGAGCGTCGTCGGCTGGGGCGGGGTCACCGGAAAGACGGTCACCTCCGCCGCATCCACGGTTCCCGCGCCGACGAGTAGCCCGCCGTGGGCGACGACCTCGACCGAAGCCCGCACGGGATAACGTCCCCAACGGTCGGCCGTGGTGGTTACCGTCAGGCCTTCGCCCGGCGCCACGTCCAGCCGCATGCCATCGACCGCAGACGCTGTGAGTTCTATTGCAGTACCGAATGTTTCAGTGCTCGCGGACAGATTCAGCTGCGCCTGCTCGCGCTCGAAGCATCGTTGCGAACCAGGCTCGGCATGGACATGGACTTTCGGCAGTGGCCGCTGCCAGCTGACCGAACACAGCACACCGAGCAGCGGCGCAGCGAAGGCGACCAGCTGCCAGCACGATCCGATCAATCCGACCGCCAGTGCGAGCGCAGCGCAGGTTGCCATCGCGCGCGTCAACGACGATGCACGCCAACGTAACTGAACTTCCCGGGTCTCGACCACGCGAACCTACTCGGGGCCGCCGCGGGCTCGGGGCACCGGCAACCGTCGCAGCAGTTCCTCGACGACGTCCGAGCCCTGGATTTTCCGCACCCACATCTCCGGCCGCAGGGTGATCCGATGGGCCACGGCCGGCGGGGCGAGCGCCTTGACATCCTCGGGAATCACGTAGTCGCGGCCGAGTAGTAGGGCGCGGGCCCGCGCGAGCTGCACCAGATCGATTTCGGCACGGGGGCTGGCGCCGACGGCCACCTGAGGGTGATGCCGGGTCGCGGCGGCCAGCGACACCACGTAGTTCAGCACGTCCTCGTGCACGCTGACCTGCTCGACGGATTCGCGCATCGCCAGCAGATCATGTTGGTCCACAACCTGATTGACCGTGGGCTGGGCCGATCCTCGATCCAGGCGACGGCGCAGCATCGACACCTCGTCGCGTTCTGACAGATACCGCAACTCGAGGCGCACCGCGAACCGGTCCAGCTGCGCCTCGGGCAGTGGATAGGTGCCCTCGTACTCGATCGGATTGTCGGTGGCCAACACGATGAACGGCTGGGGCAGCGGATGTGTGACGCCGTCGATGCTGACCTGACCCTCAGCCATCGCCTCCAGCAGCGCCGCTTGGGTTTTGGGCGGGGTGCGGTTGATCTCGTCGGCCAGCAGCAGGTTCGTGAAGATCGGGCCCGGCCGGAATTCGAAGTGGCCCGACTGCATGTCGTAGACCGTCGAGCCGAGCAGGTCTGCCGGCAGCAGGTCCGGGGTGAACTGAACCCGGGTGAATTCCAGCCCGAGCGCGGCGGCGAACGATCGGGCGATCAGCGTTTTGCCGAGGCCCGGCAGATCTTCGATCAGCACATGCCCGCGCGCGAGCACCGTCGTCAAAATGAGTGTGAGCGCCGCACGCTTGCCCACCACGACGCCTTCGATCTCGTCGAGCACCGCAGTTGCCTGAGCCGTTGTCGTTGCAGCCGAGGTCATATTCGACGCCTACCCTCCGTCATACCTGCTCCAGCCGTTCCAGGATTTCCTCGAGCGTCGCCCGGCCCGGGCCGGGTTCACTCAGGCCAGTGTGCGAGACATTGTTGGGGTTCACCCACGCCCACAGCTCAGGGCCGAAAAGCGTTCGCCCGGTGGCATCGAACGCCGCTGGATCCTTGGCTTGCTTATGACCGGTCGCGATCGCGAACCGCCGCGCAAGTATCGGCCGCAAGTGCCGGTCCCAGTCCGCTCGCGTCGACTCCGACCGGTGGATCATCGTTTGCGTTCGGGACAACCAACTGCGCAGCGTCTCCTCGAGGGCATTCGCTGTTTCGGGCGGCGGCGGATCGATGTCGCGTCCCAGGACCTGCCGCACATTCATCAGGGCGAAGAGGACTGCGGCGCCTGCGGTCCACAGCACCAAGCGGCGATCGTGCAGCGACAGCGCCGTCAGCTCCGCGCACAGAACAACGGAAACACCCAGTGCAATAAGTCTTTTCATACCGTGCTCCGCATGTCGGCGAGCACCAGCTGTAGGACGTCAATCGCGCGGGCGCGATGCTCTTCGGTCATCACATGCGGACTGAATCGCGCCTCCTCGAACAAGTTCACCAGTTCGGCCGCGTTGTCGACGTGCAGCGCGTGGTGTTCGACGGCGCGGGCCAAAACCTCTGTCGGAGTGTCGAAATCCTGCGGGACGGCACCGGGGAAATGACGCAGCTCGCGTTCCATCGCCGCGTAGCACGCGATGATCGCCTGCCGCGGTTCGTGATTGAGGTCTGCCATTTCAGCCAGTCCACTTTCGGCGGCCCGCGCCAGCGTCGTGGCCGCTGCTGGGACGGGCGCGCCATCGGTAACCGGTTGTGCCACAGCGATGCTCGGGTCGACAACACGCCGCCGACGGGCGACCACCGCCCCCACGACGATCATCACCAACAGGCTGACCGCGCTGACGATCAGATAGCGCAGCACGTCGCGATCCGGCTCGCCGTCTTGCGAGCCGGGCGGTTGTGGGGCGTTACCTGCCGGCGTGGGGTTGCCGGATTGCGGTGCGGGCTGCGATGGATCGAGCTGGTGCGGCCCGACATGCTGCGCCAGCAGCCAGAGCAACAGCAGCCATATCGCCAGCACCGCGGACCCGATCAGGAGCACTCGCCACCCCGGTCGACCTCGGCCGCCCGAAAACCGGTCCGACAGCGGGCTGGCGCTCGTCGCCGCGCGCCGCGGATCGCGCAGCCGCGCAATCAGCGCCATAGCCACGATCACCAGCGAGGCGCTGAGCAGCGCCGCGACATAAACCAGCGACGCGCCGCTGTGTGGCGGTTGGTGTCGGTCGGCGTGCTCGACGCCCGGGAGGTATCCGCGCAGCGACGCGGCAATCGCGATCAGCAGCACGATCACCGCGACTACGCGGCCAGTCGCCTTGTCAAAGATCGGCACACTCGACAAGTGCCCATCGTGGCACGGAGTCGAGGTGCACGGCCAGCGATCGGCCCAGTTCAGTGGCGCTGAAGTTCACTGGTGCTCGGCGAGCTCAGCAAGCCGGTCCATTGATGCCTGCAGCTTGTCGCTCGTAATCGAGCGGGCCGTCGCGAATCGTTGCTTGTCGGTGAGGTTCGTCCAGTCGTAGGTGTGTGTGACCCGGGTCCGGGCGTCACCCAGCGGCTCGAGTTCCCAGCGCCACAGATGCCCAGGCGGTGGTTCGCCTTCCGGCGATGGATTCCAGGCGATGCGGCGGGCTTCGACGAACTCGACGATGTGATTCTCACGAACGGCACCATTGAGCAGCGTCATCGTGAACACGTCACCGATCGCGCGAACCCGTTGTCCGCCTTCGGCATTCGCCAGATTCTCGTTGCCGTCCCACCTGGGCTGCTGAGCCGGGTCGGCGATCAGCTCGAAGATCTGATCGACGCCGGCGGCGATCTCGCGGCTGGCGCTCACCACCCGTGGTGTCTCGTCAGACATACGGCCATCCAAGCACTCAGCCGCGGCGGTAGTCCACGAGATATGGCGGCAGCGGTATCGCACCGAGATCGTCGGCGGGGACGGGCGATCCCGGGTGGACGGTGAGCGGCAGCACCCCGGCCCAGTGCGGCAGCGCCAGGTCGTCCTCGTCGTCTGCCGGCCCGCCCGTGCGCACCTTGGCGGACACCTCGACCAGGTCGAGCGCGATCACGGCGGTCGCCGCGAGTTCGCGGGCGTGGGGAGGTCGGCTGTCGGCCGCTCGGCCGGAGGCGACGTGGTCGACCACCGCCGCCAGAGCGCGCCGCTTCTCGTCGTCGTCGCGCACCAGGCGGGCGTTCCCGACCACCACCACCGAGCGGAACTCCAGGGAATGGTGCATCCACGAGCGCGCCAGGACCAACCCGTCGACCAGGGTCGCCGTCACGCAGACGGGCAGGCCGTCCGGGGACCCCGCGGCAGCGAGCATCGGGTGACTGCCGGTCGATCCGTGCAGGTAGAGCGTCTCGCCCAGCCGCGCGTGGATCGTGGGCAGCACCACCGGGCCGGCCTCGCCGACGAAGCCGACGTGACAGATCAGTGCCTCATCGAGGATGGCGTGCACGGTGGCGCGGTCGTAGCGGGCGCGTTCGCGGTACCGGGTCGGCACGGTGCGCGCCGTGGGCGCGTAGGCCTGATCCGTCGTCATGGTTGCCTCTTCTTTTGCACTAGTACATAATATATTACGTGCCAGGACAATACAGGATCAGCGGTACCGGTGCCCAGGCAATTGCGTCCGACGTCGAAGCGGCCATCTCCTCCGGCGCCCTGACCCCGGGTGCCGAGCTGCCATCGATCCGCGAGCTGGCCGGTCAGCTCTCCGTCAATGCCAACACGGTGGCAGCCGCCTACCGCCTCTTGCGCGAACGGGGGGCCGTCGAGACCGCGGGCCGGCGCGGGACTCGGGTGCGCGAGCGGCCGGCGACCACTCCCCGCTCGCTGCGCGGCATCGCCGTCCCGCCGGGTGCGCGCGACCTGTCCAGTGGCAACCCGGATCCCGCGCTGCTGCCGATCGCACGGTTCGGCGCGCGCCGCGGCGCGCCGGTCCTGTACGGCGATCCCGCGCTCTCGCCCGAGCTGGCCGAGTATGCGCGGACGTCGCTGACCGCCGACGGCGTCCCGGCCGGGCACATCGCCGTGACAGCGGGAGCGCTCGACGGCATCGAACGCGTTCTCGCCGCCCACCTGCGCCCCGGCGACCGGGTCGCGGTCGAAGACCCAGGCTGGGCTAACTTGCTGGATCTGCTTGCCGCGCTGGGTGTTTCAGCCGAACCAGTTCGAGTCGACGACGACGGCCCGCTGGCGTCCGATGTGGCGCGGGCGTTGCGTCGCGGCGTACGCGCGCTGGTGCTGACGACCCGGGCCCAAAACCCAACCGGCGCAGCGGTTTCGGCTGCCCGCGCAGCGGAGTTGCGCGTGCTGCTCGCCGAGGGCGACGTGCTGCTCATCGAGGACGACCATTGTGCGGGCATCGCCGGCGTACCCCTGCACACCCTGGCCGGCACCACCCGGCACTGGGCATTCGTCCGTTCGGCCGCCAAGGCCTACGGTCCCGACCTGCGACTGGCGCTGCTTGCCGGGGATCAGCGCACGGTCGAACGGGTACAGGGCCGGCTGCGCCTGGGCCCCGGTTGGATCAGCCACCTGTTGCAGGACCTCGCGGTCAGTCTGTGGCGCGACGAGGCTGCCGCCCAGACGGTGCACGACGCCGAGATCGCCTACAGCCGCAACCGTGAAGCGCTGCGCGCTGCGCTGGCCGATCGCGGGGTGACCTCGTACGGCAGGTCCGGACTCAACGTGTGGGTGCCGGTGCCCGACGAAACCGTGGCAATCACAAGGCTATTGAACGCAGGATGGGCTGCGGCGCCGGGAGCACGGTTCCGGATCCACAGCGCGCCCGGCATGCGGATCACCATCTCGGGTCTGGCCGCCGACGACATCGACGCATTGGCTTCTGCGGTTGCCGAGGCCGTGCATGCGGTCGGTCGCGCCAGTGTGTGAGGATGGCTGCGCGGGAGGCCGATATGCGGATCAGACTTCGCCAGGTGGCACTGGTAGCCCATGACCTTGCTCCGGTGGAGGCCAGCATCACCGAAGAACTCGGCGTCGAATTGTGCTACCGCGACCCCGACGTCGCGGTGTTCGGGCTCAAAAACGCACTCTTTCCGATCGGGGACAAGCTGCTCGAAGTCGTCTCCCCGATGCAAGATGGCACCACTGCGGGCCGGCAACTCAGCAAGCGGAATGGCGACGGCGGGTACATGGTGCTACTCCAGGTCGACGATCTCGCGGCGATCGAGTCGCGCATCCACAAGCACGATGTACGAATCGTTTTCACCGCCACCAAGCCGGGTATCACCGGCATTCATCTGCACCCCAAGGATGTCGGCGGCGCGATTCTGTCGATCGACCAGACCGACCGATGGGACGACTGGGGCTGGGCCGGACCCGGCTGGCGCGATCATGTCGCAACCGGGGTCGTCACCGATCTGGTCGGTGTGGCGATGCAATCAGAGCACCCCGCGAGGACGGCCGAACGGTGGGCCGCACTGCTCGGGCGTGCGGTGATCGAAAGCGGCCACGAGTACCACGTTCACCTCGACGAAGGTGTCCTGCGGTTCGTCCCACCCACCGATGCTCGCGGCGACGGGGTGAGTGCGGTGGACGTACGCGCCGCAAACGCAGATATTCGTCGCACGACGCTGTGCGGGGTGACGATCAACTTCCTCGCCTGACCGCGCCGGAGTTATCTACAGTTGGCAGTTCATGCACAGGCCGGACATCGACTTGGGTTCTGACGCCAGAATTGTCGGGCCGATTCGTAGCCTCGAGATATGGGTCCAGCGATCAGCGCCGACGAGGCACGGGAACGGATCAACGCCGCTCTCGATGCGATCGATGCTGCCCACGACCTGTTGCGCGATACGCCGTCATGGTTGACAGGCAACAGCTTTCGGGTTGATGTCGCGGAGCGGTTGGAGACGCAGGAGCGGACCAACCGGGGCCTGATGTACCGGATTTTCGCGGAGCTCGCCGACGAACTGCTCCGAGGCTACCCAGACCCGCCCGAAGACGACCGACCGGTGGCACACTGACCCCGTGCCGCCGTATCGGGACGTCGACGAGTTCAACGATCGGGCCGCGGGCTACGACCAGGGTTGGCGCGGTCGTCTCCATCATGAGATCTCCGACCGCACCGCTAGTCTCGCGGTCACTACGGCGCCGACTCCCAGCCAAGTGCTCGACCTGGGCTGCGGGACGGGTTATCTGCTGCGTGTGCTCGCCGACCGCTACCCCAACGCCGAACAACTTGTCGGCATCGACGCCGCGCCCCAGATGGTGCAGACCGCGGCCGCAGATGCCCGCGATGATCGGTTGACGTTCGCCGTCGGCGTCGCGGAACAGATCGGCTACCCCGACGAAACGTTCGACTTGATCGTCAGCACAACCTCTTTCGATCATTGGTCTGACCAGCAAGCGGGGCTGCGCGAATGCGCCCGGGTGCTGCATCCCGGTGGTCGGCTGGTGCTCGTCGACCAGTTCTCCTGGATGCTGTTGCCGACGACCCTCACCAGCCGCCGCGGCAAAGCCCGCACGCGGGGCCGCGCCACCCGTCTGCTGCTGCGCGCGAGGTTTCACTCGCTCCAGTGGCACCGATTGCATGCGGTGATCATCAACGCGGTGACCGCCGCTAAGCCCGCCTAGGCCCCGAACGCACGAAAGCTGCCGTCCAGCACCTGCAAGTGACCGATCGTCCGCCCGGTCACCACCGCCGGATCCGCCAGTGTCAGCTCCGCGGCCGCCCGGGCGAACTCCTGCGCCGTCGCTACCTCGTCGAACTCGCGGGCGTAATACGAAAGGCCGGGCGTCATAATCGCTTTGGACGGTGACAGGGCGTTGACCGCGATGTTGTGCGGCGCCAGATCGTAAGCGGCACAGGACGTCAAGTGCTCCAGCGCGGCCTTGGAACCGCCATAACCGGGCAACACGCCGCCACTGCGGTCGGAATACGGCCCGTCGCCCGGCAGCCGCGAAGCGACCGAGCTGATGTTGATGATCGAGCCGAGGCCCGCAGCCATCATGTCCGGGTAGACCAGCTGGATCAGCTCATAGGCGGCGAATACCGCGATCTCGAAATGTCGTCGATAGGCCCCCAGCGGCGTGCCGACCAGGGGCGGGAAGTCCGCTTTGGCACCGCCGGAAGGCGCCCTAGCCGGCTTGGGCCGCGCGTCGTCCCCCGGCTTCGGCGGACGTCCAGGCGCCGTGAATGCCGCGTTGTTGATCAGAATCGTGATGGGGCCCAATGCATCTCGCGCCTCGCCGACCAGCCGGGCAATGTCGTCGCGGTCGAGCAGGTCCGCCCGGATCGGCACGGCGCGGCCGCCGGCCGCCTCGATGTCCGCGACGGTTTCCCCGATGGTGCCGGGAAGTCTTTCGTCCCAGACACTTTCGGTCCGCCCGACCACCGCGACCGCGGCTCCGTCGGCCGCCAGCGCCAGGGCGATCGCGCGGCCCAGCCCGCGACTGGCACCGGTGACGATCGCGGCGCGGCCATCGAGTCGTCCGCTCACCGGCCCGACCCTACCTCTCGGGTCACGCCGTGCACGAGGATCGCGGTCGTCTGGTCGACCCAACTGTCGTCGAGCGGTTCGTCGGGGCGCAGCAGCATGCGCAACAACGTCGACCCGCCGATCAGCTCGATCAACCGGTCCGGGTCGACATCCCGATGCACCTCACCGCGGTCCACGGCCTCGCTGAGTCGCGTCTGCACCGCGGTGAACAGACCCGCAAACCGCGACATCACCCGGGCATTCAACTCCGGGTCGGCGCTCATGTCGGCAACCAGCCCCGGCAGCGCCGCACGGACCACCGGGGTGGTGAACACGTCGCGCGCGGCCGCGATCATGGCCCGCAGGTCAGCCGCCATTCCGCGGGTCGGGCCGACCAAGGCCGTCGGCGCGACCGGAAACGCCGCCTCGTGCACCAACTCGGCCTTGCTCGACCACCGCCGATACAGCGCCGTCTTCGTCGTCCCGGCCCGCTCAGCGACGGCGGCCAGGGTCAGGTTCGAATATCCAATTTGCACAAGCAGATCCGCGGTCGCGGTCAATATGGCAGCGTCGATACGCGGGTCCCGGGGCCGTCCGGCGCCCGCGGCCTTGTCAACCGCGGATGGGTCTGCTTTCATAACGCTACCCACCGTATCGTAATTGCCTCACGAAGGAGGCGCCCTGTGCCAAATGAACCTGTACTCGATCAGGTCGACAAGCTCCAGCGATCGAGCCGCGATGTCACGACGCTCCCGGCGGTGCTGTCACGGTGGTTGTCGACGGTGCTCCCGGGCGGCGCTACGCCCGAGATCACCGTGGAGAGCGGCATCGACTCGACCGGCATGTCGTCGGAGACCATCATCCTGACCGCCCGCTGGCAGGAAGGCGGTAAGCCTGTCAGCCAGAAACTGGTGGCCCGGGTGGCGCCGTCGGCCGAAGACGTCCAGGTGTTTCCGACATATCGGCTCGACCACCAATTCGACGTGATCCGCAAGGTCGGCGAGCTGACCGATGTGCCGGTACCGCGGGTGCGGTGGCTGGAACCAACCGGTGAGGTGCTAGGGACACCGTTCTTCCTGATGGATTACGTCGAGGGCGACGTGCCGCCGGACGTCATGCCGTACACCTTCGGCGGCAACTGGTTCGCCGACGCGCCCGCCGAACGTCAACGCGAGCTCCAGGACGCGACGGTGTCGGTGCTGGCATCGCTGCATTCAATTCCGCACGCCGAGAAGACGTTTGGCTTCCTGGTCGACGAGCAGGAGGGCGATACCGCCCTGCGCAAGCACTTCAACTGGGTCCGATCCTGGTACGACTTCGCGGTGCCCGATATCGGGCGATCACCGTTGCTGGAGCGGACCTTCAGTTGGCTGGACGACAACTGGCCGAAGGAAGCGGACGCCAGTGAGCCGGTGTTGCTGTGGGGCGATGCACGGGTCGGCAATGTGTTGTACCGCGATTTCCAGCCGGTGGCGGTGCTGGACTGGGAGATGGTGACACTGGGCCCCCGCGAGCTCGATGTGGCGTGGATGATCTTCGCGCACATGGTCTTTCAAGAGCTCGCCGGCCTGGCGACGCTGGAGGGCCTGCCCGCAGTGATGCGCGAAGAGGACGTCCGCGCAACCTATCAGCGACTCACCGGCGCCGAAATCGGCGACCTGCACTGGTTCTACGTCTACTCCGGGGTGATGTGGGCCTGCGTGTTCATGCGCACCGGTGCGCGCCGGGTGCACTTCGGCGAAACCGAAAAGCCTGACAGCGTCGAATCGCTGTTCTACCACTCAGG
>DATNFI010000230.1:0-2490 GCA_035606475.1 Mycobacterium sp.
CCATCGAGGTGTCGCTGTTCGAGGCGCTGGCCGAATGGGTCGGGCAGCCAATGCATTTCACGGCGGGTTCGGGTCGCCAACCCGGCCGCTTCGGCGCCCAGCACGCCACCATCGCACCCTACGCACCATTCACCGACGGCAGTGGGCACGACATCTTGCTCGCGATTCAGAACGAGCCCGAATGGGCGCGGTTCTGCGAGATCGTGCTGGAGCGCCCGGAGTTGGCCAACGATCGCCGATTCGCCTCGAACACGTTGCGGGTCGTCCATCGTGACGAACTGACCACCATCATCGCCGGGCGGTTCGCCGCGGTGCCCACCGAGAATTTGGAGAGCAAGCTGCGGGCCGCCCGGGTGGCGTTCGCCGGTGTGAATACGGTGCCGGAGTTGTTGGACCATCCGGTGTTGCGCGGCCGCGACCGCTGGCGCACGGTGCAGACCGAGGCCGGCGGAATAGAGGCGTTGCTTCCACCCCTGGACTTCGGTGGCGAGGTGAGGATGGACCCCGTGCCCGCCCTGGGCCAACACACCCGGCGCGTGCTCGCAGACCTTGGCCGCGAGGAATCGATCATCGACAAACTCGAAGAATGCGGTGTCGTGCAATCCAGCCCGAGGAGTTGATCAGATGAGTGGCGCTCAAGCTGGCCACATGGATCTGGCCCGCCACGTCGAGGACTGGCGACCGCCGGACACCGACCACGCCGACGTCATCGCCGCGCGTCGTGTGCGGGAACTCGCGGCCACCCTCGACATCGACGAATCGTTCGCCGACGGGGATGCATTGCCGGCGCTGTGGCATTGGCTGTTCTTCCTGGACTGGCCCAAGGGCAGTGAGCTGGGCGCCGACGGGCATCCCCGCGACGGCGTCTTCCTGCCCCGCATTCCCAATCGCCGACGGATGTTCGCCGGCGCCCGGCTCACCATCGCCGCGCCGCTGGTCATCGGCGAGGCCGCCACCAGACACGCGCAGGTGATGAAAACCAGCGTGAAACACGGCCGCAGCGGTGACCTGTTGTTCGTCACCGTCCGCAGCGCATACCGGCAGCGCGACCGTGAGGTGCTCGTCGAGGAACAGGACCTCGTGTATCGCAGCGACGACGGTTCCGCCACGCCGTTCGCCCCGCCATCGGAACCGCTGGGCCCGCAAACGACACCATGGGTGTCACATCCACATGTCGATTCTCCCGTGCTCTTTCGGTTCAGCGCGCTGACCGCCAACGCCCACCGCATTCACTACGACGAGCCGTATGCCACTGGGGTGGAAGGGTATCCGGGTCTGGTCGTGCACGGACCGCTGCTAGCGGTATACCTCGCCGAGCTGGCTCGCCGCAACGGCCCGACGACAGGGCTGTCCGGTTTCGAGTTCCAGCTGCGCCGGCCGGTGTTCGTCGGCGACCAGTTCCGGGTGCAGGGCACCCCCGCTGACGACGGGCGGTCGGCGAGCCTGGCGGTGGTGTCTGGCGCGGCGACCACTCACGTGACCGCGACGGCGCGCTACGCATGACCGCGCAGCATCTCCTCGGGTCGGCCCGGTCATTCCTGTTCGTGCCCGCTAACCGCCCGGACCGCTTCGACAAGGCTGCGGCCGCCGGCGCCGACGTGGTCGTCGTCGACCTCGAGGACGCCGTTGCTCCGACGGACAAAGACCACGCTCGCGAACACCTGCGCGTCTGGCTGCGCGCCGGTAACACCGCCATGGTGCGGATCAATGGGCGCGACACCCCATGGTATGAGCCGGATCTCGAGCTGGTCGCCGAATGCGGGGCGGCGACCATGGTGGCCAAGGCCGAAGACCCCGCCGAACTGCGCCGAATCGCCGATCTGCGCAGCGGATTGACGGTGTTGCCGCTCGTCGAGACCGCGGCGGGAATTCTTGGCGCAGCAGCGATCTGCTCCGCCCCCGGTGTGGTGCGCTGCGCCTTCGGCAGCATCGACCTGGCCACCGAACTGGGCATCGACCCAGGTGATCGTGAGGCACTGCTGTGGGCCCGCTCGGTTTTGGTGATGGCCTCGAGGGCGGCCTCGATCGCGCCGCCGGTCGACGGCGTCACGACAGCGCTGCGCGACGAGGACACACTGACCGCCGACGTCACGTACGCGCGTCGACTCGGCATGACCGGCAAGCTGTGCATCCACCCGTCCCAGATCCGTCCGGTGCACGCCGCCCTGGCGCCGTCAGCGGCCGAGCTCGACTGGGCGCGCCGCATTCTCGACCTGGCCCGGCCCGACGGTTCGGCCACCGCGGTCGACGGGCAGATGATCGATGCGCCCGTCGTCGAGCGCGCCCGACGGATCCTGGCCGGCGCACAATCGTGTTGACAGCCGTGAAGCGAACGCAGCCGCGAGGTGCACCTCTCACTGGTAGCGACGGCAGTCACCGGCGACCTGATGTACACCCCGGCCTATCGCCGTCGTCACCGACGAAGCTGAGCGGCTGCTGGACGAGGGATACCGGCTGGGTCCGGAGGGCGGCCTGATGGATTTCAAGATC
>DATNFI010000231.1:0-6778 GCA_035606475.1 Mycobacterium sp.
CCAACAGTTCTCGTGCTTGGTCGGCTCCGCAGGCCAGCGACGCCATCCCGCCGCGGCCGGACAGCGCCAGCAACAGCTTGCTGCGCAGCGTCACCACGCGGGCGGCGTCGCGCAACGACAGGGCGCCGGCGACGTAGGCCGCGGCGATCTCGCCCTGCGAATGACCGATGACGGCATCCGGGCGAACACCGATCGATCGCCATAATTCGGCCAGCGAGACCATCACCGCGAACAACGCGGGCTGCACCACGTCCACGCGGTCCAGACTCGGGGCACCGGGTGCGCCGCGCAGCACGTCGATCAACGACCAGTCGACGAACTCGGCGAACGCTTCCGCGCACGCATTCATCTGCTCGGCGAAAACTGGTGCGGTGTCCAGTAATTCGACACCCATGCCGACCCATTGCGACCCCTGGCCGGGGAACACGAACACCGTTTTACCCGCGGGAGCGGCCCGGCCGGTGATCACCGAGGCGCCCGGCAGGTCTTGCGCCAGCTCGCCCAGACCGGCTAACAACTGGCCGCGGTCGCTGCCGAGCACCACCGCCCGATGCTCGAAGGCCGACCGTCCCGCCAGCGACCAGCCCACGTCGGCCGCATTCAATTCCTCACGGCCACCGATGAATTCGGTGAGCCGCGAGGCCTGGGCCGCCAACGCCGCCGCACTCTTGGCAGACACCACCCACGGCACCACCGACGGCTGCGGGGCCGCGCTCTCGGCCGGCTCGACCGCCGGGGACTCCTCGATGATCACGTGCGCGTTGGTACCGCTGATCCCGAACGACGACACCGCGGCACGACGAGCGTGCCCGTTCGACGCCCACGGTTGCTCCTCGGTCAAAAGCGACACCGAGCCGGCCGTCCAATCCACATGCGGGCTGGGCACATCCACGTGCAGCGTCGCGGGCAGCACTTCGTGGCGCATGGCCTGCACCATCTTGATCACGCCCGCAACACCCGCCGCGGCCTGGGTGTGACCCATGTTCGATTTGATCGACCCCAGCCACAGCGGCTGCTCGTCGCGGCCCTGCCCGTAGGTGGCCAGCAATGCCTGAGCTTCGATCGGGTCACCCAAAGTCGTTCCGGTGCCGTGGCCTTCGACCACGTCCACCTCGGTCGTGCTCAACCCGGCGTTGGCCAACGCCGTGCGCACCACCCGCTGCTGGGAAGGGCCGTTGGGAGCGGTCAACCCGTTGGAGGCGCCGTCCTGGTTGACCGCCGTGCCGCGCACCACCGCGAGCACCCGGTGACCCAACCGCTGAGCGTCGGAAAGCCGCTCCACGACCAGCATTCCGCCACCTTCGGACCAGCCGACGCCATCGGCAGCTCCCGAGAACGGCTTGCACCGCCCATCCGGCGACAGTCCGCGGTGCCTGCTGAATTCGACGAAGACGGTCGGGGTGGCGTTGACGGTCGCGCCGCCGGCCAGCGCGAGGTCGCATTCCCCCGACCGCAGCGACTGCACGGCCATGTGCAGCGCCACCAACGACGACGAGCATGCGGTGTCCACCGACACGGCAGGGCCTTCCAGCCCGAGCACGTAGGCCACCCGTCCGGTGGCCACGCTGGAGGTCATACCGGTGAGCCGGTAACCCTCGATCTCCTCGGCGAGCATGCCGTAGCCCTGAGCGATGATTCCGGCAAAGACTCCGGTGGCGCTGCCCCGCAGCGAGGTCGGGTCAATTCCGGCCCGCTCCAACGCTTCCCACGACAACTCCAGCAGCATGCGGTGCTGTGGGTCGGTAGCCAGCGCCTCGCTGGGGGCCACGCCGAAGAACCCGGCGTCGAATCCGGCCACGTCGTCGACGAATCCGCCGGATCGGGTATAGCACTTGTGCGGTGCGTCGGGGTCGTCGTCGAACAGTCCAGCCAGGTCCCAGCCGCGATCGGTGGGGAACTCCGACATCACGTCCCGCTTGTCAGCGACCATGTCCCACAAGCTGTCCGGCGAGTCGACCCCGCCGGGGAATCGGCACGACATACCGACAATGGCGATCGGCTCACCGGAGCGCTCCAGCAGCGCGCGGTTCTTGGTCTTCAGCCGCTCGACCTGGACCAGCGCTTTACGCAACGCCTCGGTTGCATGCTGGAGTTGGTCAGCCATGTCGTTACCCCTCGCCTAACGTCGGTCGTCGCTCATGTGGGAAATGCGGCCCTGGATGAGGAGCAGCGTCACTTGCCGCGCCGACGGCGGCTTACCTGCTCTTCGGCCCGAGAACATCGTTGGCGGGCACCGACTCGCCCACCCCGCATATGGCCTGGCTCCGCAACTGATTCCGGTGCCCAGCGATCCATGGCGAGACTGTACCCGCCACAAGTCAGCCGGGGCTAAGCCCGGTCAGCGCCACCCGTCAGCGGCCGCGGCGGCCCGCATCAGCGCATCGCACAGTTCGCGCAACTCGGGGGGGTCCGCCCCTTCGTTGAGCGCGGTGGCCACGTCTTCTGCCGCGCATCGCACCTGGTAGACGCGATCGGACAGGTCGGCGGCCTCGTCGGCGGAGAGCACCACGGCGTCGGCCGGCAACGACGCTGCGTTGGTGCCGTTGATCGACGCCCGCTGCTCGTAGGCGCGTTGCCGGCACGACTGGCGGCAGTACTGGCGGCGACGACCCAGCCCGCTGTCAGCGACGTCGCGGCCACACCAGCGGCACGGTTGGGGGCGGGCACGGCGCGTCACGGGGCCGACTTTAGTCGGGGTGCCGGTCGAATCCCGGTATCATGGAACGTCGGGTCGCCCTACAAGTCCGGGGCCCGGGAACCAAGCCATCCGCTGTGACGTTGTTCAGGACGCTAGCTGATAAGAAGACATTAAGAGGAGTGCTAACCAATGGCCGATCGCGTCTTGAGGGGCAGTCGCCTTGGAGCCGTAAGCTACGAGACCGACCGCAACCATGATTTGGCGCCGCGTCAGATCGCGCGCTACCGCACCGAAAACGGCGAAGAGTTCGACGTTCCGTTCGCCGACGATGCCGAGATCCCCGGCACCTGGCTGTGCCGCAACGGCATGGAGGGCACCCTGATCGAGGGTGACCTGCCCGAGCCGAAGAAGGTCAAGCCGCCCCGCACGCACTGGGACATGCTGTTGGAGCGTCGCTCGGTCGAAGAACTCGATGAACTGCTCAAAGAGCGTCTCGACCTGATCCGTACCCGCCGTCGCGGCAGCTGACGCCTACTGCTTGACCGGCGCCGGGCGCCGGCGGTGCAGGCGACCGTCAATCCCCCACTGCGCCACTTTCACGACGGCTTCGCGGATGTTGGATCCGCTCATCTTCGATACCCCGAGTTCGCGCTCGGTGAAGGTGATCGGCACCTCGGCGACGACAAACCCGTTGGTGATGGTGCGCCAGGTCAGGTCGATCTGGAAGCAGTAGCCCTTCGAGTCGACGTGGTCGAGGTCGATTGTCTCCAGCACGTCCCGGCGGTATGCGCGGTAACCGGCGGTGATGTCGTGGATGCCGATGCCAAGAGCCAGCCGGGCGTAGGTGTTGGCCGTCCAGGACAGCGCCCAGCGCCGCCATGGCCAGTTCTTGACGTCGCCGCCATCGACGTAACGCGAACCGATCACCAGGTCCGCACCCCCGTCGACGGCCTCGAGCAGCCGGTGTAGTTGCTCGGGTGCGTGGCTGCCGTCGGCGTCCATCTCAACGAGCGTGCTGTAACCGCGGTCGAGCCCCCAGGCGAAGCCGGCCAGATAAGCCGCGCCGAGGCCGTCCTTGACGGTGCGGTGCATGACGTGGATCAGGCCGGGATTCGCCGCCGCCAGGTCTTCGGCCAGCTGCCCGGTGCCGTCCGGGCTGTTGTCGTCGACGATCAGGATGTGGACGTCGGGGCGAGCATCGCGCAGTCGCTGCACAATGAGCGGAAGGTTCTCCCGCTCATTGAACGTGGGGATGATCACCAGGGTGCGCAGGCTGGGGCGATCGCCCGCGGCCCGCGACACCGGATCGCCGGTGCTCATAGGTCTCCTTTTTCTGGCCCTTGGCGGGCGGTATAGCGAGCGTCGTCGTCGCCGGGCGGTTCGTCATCGGTGTTATCCGACGCCGGGGCACCTCTGTTTGCCAGCTCAGACAGCCGTCGGTGGATATCCGCGAACCATCCATTGTGCCGTATCGCGGCGAACAGGACCGCCAGAGCCGCCACAACCAGCACACCCTGCACGATCGGACCCCACTTGGCGGCCGGCGTCAGCGACGTCTTGAGGCGGACCTGATTGTCCAGGTAGGCCGGCGTGAAGAAGTGGGTTCGCTGCAGCTCACGGCCATCCGGTGTGACCACAGCCGAGATCCCGACATTGCTCGATACCAGGGCGTAGCGGTCGAGTTCCACGGCGCGCAGCTTGGAGAACGCGAGCTGCTGCTCGCTCATCGTCTGGTTGAAATTGGCGTTGTTCGCGGGCACCGCCAGCAACTGGGCGCCGTTACGGACCGAGTGTTGCAGCGCGCGGTCGAAGCTGACCTCCCAGCAGGTCGCGATGCCGATCGGGATTCCGTTGGCCCGCACCACCCCGGAGCCCTTGCCCGGCACGATGTATCCGGCCATGTCGGCCATGTTGGACAGATGACGGAAGAAGCCGCGCCACGGGAGGTACTCGCCGAACGGTTGCACGATCCGCTTGTCGTGGCGATCGCCGGGACCTGTCTTCGGATTCCACACGATCACCGTGTTCGTGTGAGCCGGATCCTCTATCGTCCGATTCCGGACGTCGAGCACCGTGCCGACCAGGATCGGCGCCCCGATCGCTTCTACTGCCACTGAAACTTCTTGCGCTGCTTCAGGATTGACGATCGGATCGATTTCCGATGCGTCTTCGGGCCAGACCACGAAGTCTGGCTGCGGCGCGCGACCGGCCCGCACGTCGTCGGCCAGCCGCCGGGTTTCGCGCACGTCGTTGCCGAGCACCGCCAGGCGCTGTGCATTGAATTCCAGGCCCAGCCGGGGCACGTTGCCCTGCACCACTGCCGCGGTGACGACGGGTTCGTTGCCGGACCCGGTGCCGGAGCGGCGGACCTGCGGCCAGACGGCAGCGGCCAGGAAGAACATCAGGCAGATGCAGAACGCGGGTAACACGACCGCCGGCGGGGCATCGGCCACCCGGGCGTCGTCAGCGGTCTGGCGGCGGTGCGAAGCCCACCACCACGACACCGCCTCCAAGACGAACGCCGCGGCGCCGCAGCCGGTGAGCACGACCGCCAGCGACAGCAACGGGACGCCACCCAGCCGAACCAGCGGCAGGAACGGCCCGGACGTCTGCCCCGCGGCGACCACTCCCCAGGGGAAGCCGCCGAATGGGATGGTGCACTTGAGCCATTCCTGCGCCGCCCAGAGCACCGCGAACCAGACCGGCCAGCCGGGAAGCCGCCGTACGGTGACGGCCGCCAGACCGAAGAGTCCCGGGAACACCGCGCACAGCAGTACCAACGCCAGCAGCGGGGTGGCGCCGACCAGGATGCTGATCCACCGGATCAGCGGTAGATAGAAAGCCAAGCCGAACAGCAAGCCGTAACCGAAACCGCCGAACGGCGTGGTTGCCCGCCGGGTCAGCACCCACGACAGCACGGCAAAAGCCAGGATGGCGGCCCACCACCAGTTGAACGGTGGATAGCTCGAGCACAGCAGCAGCCCGGCGACGACCGAGGCGCTCAGCCGCGTCAGCCTCGGCCGCAGCCAGCTGCCGGCTTGAGGCACCCGCTTACGCGTTTCGCCCGCCAACCACGCCAGCAGCACCACGGTGAGGTGCACCAGCCGCCGCCACAGGAATCTGCCGATCCGAACGGCCTGGTCGCGTAACTCCGCGAGCCGGTCGTGCGGCACGTCTGGCGTCTCGTCCTCGGGTTCGACGTCCGGTACCGGGATTTCGCCGGTGACGGCCTCGTCGTCGTCGATCGGATCGGTGATCGCCGGGATGATGTCGGTGTTCTCGGTGCTCTTCAAGGGCCGGATGCCGCGGTCGAACCTGCCAGGGCCCCTAGGCATGGATCACTGCGCCTCGATGGACCGTCAGCCGGCAGCGCGGCAGCGGGTCGTCGGGGCCCAGCCGCGGCAATGCCGGTACCCGCGACCGCGGGTCCGTCGACCAACGCCGCACGGCTTCCCTCGACGTCGACGCGCTCGCTTCGAATGCGTCGACATCCCAGACCGCGTAGGACGCCGGGGCGCCGGGAACCAGGCTGCCGGTCAGGCCGTCACCGGCGCCGCAGGCCCGCCAGCCTCCGCGGGTGGCGGCGGCGAAGGCAGCCCGCGAGGAGATCGAACTGTCGGGGGTGTGGTGGTTGACGGCCGCCCGGATCGTCGCCCAGGGGTCGAGGCCGGTCACCGGGGCGTCGGATCCGAACGCGAGGGCCACGCCTTGGGATGCTAGCAGCGCAAACGGGTTCAGACGCCCCGCTCGATCGATACCGAGACGGCGGGCATACATGCCCTCGCGGCCACCCCAGAGCGCGTCGAAATTGGGCTGCATGCTCGCCATCACGCCCCATGCGCCGAGCTTGGCCGCCTGTTCGGCGGTGACCATCTCCAGGTGCTCCAGGCGGTGGCCGCAGCGGGCCACGGCGGGCACACCGAGGTCATCGACCACCTGCTCCAGGGCGCCGACGACGCTGGCGACCGCGGCGTCGCCAATGACGTGGAATCCGGCCGTCACGCCGGCCTCGGTGCAGGCCCGTAGATGCGCGGTGACGGCGGCGCCGTCCAGGTAGCAGGTCCCGCGGTGCTCGGCCGCGTCGTCGTACGGGTCGTGCAGCCAGGCGGTGCGCGATCCGAGGGCGCCGTCGATGAACAG
>DATNFI010000232.1:0-5606 GCA_035606475.1 Mycobacterium sp.
ATGAAGTGCTGCCGTTGCTGGAAGAGGTACTCGGCGGGGGAGTCGCGGAAGCACTGGCCCGCACAGCGACCGCCCTTCGCGGCGATACCGGGCTGATCGACTCGCTGATCGACCAGGCCATGGCTACCGCGGAAACCTCCGACGGGCTCGACACCGGCGTGCTGGCGGCGCTGCCTGATCCGGTCCGGCGCGGCGTCATCCGTCGTTGGCTGCTTGCCGGTGGCGCGATCGGGTTGACCGACAAGCAGATCCGGGGCGTCGACCGGCTCATCACCGCCTGGCGCGGCCAGGGCGGGGTGGCGGTCGGGTCGACCTTGCGTGACCAGCGGTTGGTCGCCGGCCGCCGCGGCGGGGTCCTGATGCTGCACCGGGAGCCGGTCTAGTTCTCGGCCCGATGGCATGGCACGCTGTGCTCGTGGCAGCGGAATCGCCGGAGCTGTATCCGGGGGACATCAAGTCGGTGTTGCTGCGCGAAGACGAGATCCAGAGTCGCATCGCCGAGCTGGGTGCTCAGATCGGTGCCGACTACCGCGACCGGGCCGGGACCGACGGTCGCGACCTGCTGCTGATCACCGTGCTCAAGGGCGCGGTCATGTTCGTCACCGACCTGGCCCGCGCGATCCCGCTGCCGACTCAGTTCGAGTTCATGGCGGTCAGCTCCTATGGATCGTCGACGTCCTCGTCGGGTGTGGTGCGGATCCTCAAAGATCTCGACCGCGACATCAACGACCGGGATGTGCTGATCGTCGAGGACGTGGTCGACTCCGGGCTGACGCTGTCCTGGTTGCTGCGCAACCTGTCCACCCGGCGCCCGCATTCGCTGCGGGTGTGCACGCTGCTGCGCAAGCCCGACGCGCGGCGCGCCAACACCGATATCGCCTATGTGGGCTTCGACATCCCCAACGAGTTCGTGGTCGGCTACGGCCTGGACTACGACGAGCGCTACCGCGATCTGCCCTACATCGGGACGCTGGACCCGCGGATCTACCAGGACTGATCTAACCGATGTCAGTCCGGGAAGGGCTGCAACGGGACGTCGAAGGCGCGTCGGTCGCCTCCTACCTCGAGGACTCCACGCCGAGACGGGTGGAAGGCCTCCCGCGACCGTCCACGGTCGATGGCGAGCGAGATGTCGGCCACGGAGCTATTGACCACCTCGTGGCGGTGGCCGCCGGGGTCGGAGTACTCCCAGCCGACAGTTGCCGGCAGGGAGACCTCGGCCCGGATGCGCACCGAGACGCCGGGCCCGCTGAGTCCGATGGTGGCGCCGTTGTCGGACAGGGCGACGGATGTGCCCCGCGCCAGCAGCCCGCCCAGCCGATGGCGGGTGCCGTCGAGTTCGAGGGCACCGAAGGCGGTCCACGGCGCGAGTGCCGGGCCGACCCGAACGCGGCCGAGAACCGCGTCGAGCCAGCCCGTGCCGTCCTCGCCGAAACCGCTTGCCCGCAACCAGATCCACCGTGCGGCGTGCTCGGTGCCCCAGTTGTGGCCGAGCATTCCGGTCCATCCGGTCAGGTCGACGGGTGTGCCGTCGAGGACCAGAGTTCCCTCGACGTCGAGGTCGGGCACCGGCGACGTCGCCTTGGTGCGAGGAAGGGGCGCGCGGTAGAGGAACGCGGAGTGCAGGTGC
The DNA here is from genome assembly GCA_035606475.1 of Mycobacterium sp. GTDB lineage: Bacteria > Actinomycetota > Actinomycetes > Mycobacteriales > Mycobacteriaceae > Mycobacterium. Next base: position 1,631 of record DATNFI010000232.1, read on the forward strand.
TCCAGACCGTCGGTCCGGGGAGCGAAGGCAAGGTCCCACCGAGCTGAGAGTTGCTCGGACTCGACTGACCCGCGGGTGCCCGCCGGTCCTTGGGAGGCCGGCCCACAGCTCAGACCGTGACCGCTCGGGCTGACCGGGAGGTCGTTGATCTTGGTGGCACGGACTCCAGTCGGGCGGAACCAGGTGAGCCAGAGGGCGCCGGTCGGCTCCTTCCCGGGGCGCTTCTGAACGGTGGTCCGGACCCAGAGGGCTTCGGGCTCGGTGGGGTGGACGAGCGCGCAGTAGACGCTCTCGTAGTGCGGTCGTGGCTTGGCGACGTCAGGGAAACGGACCTTCATGACCACCGCTAGCGAAGCTCCCACACCGCGGTGACCGAGAAGCTCACGGTCTGCTGACCGGGCTCCAGGGGGACCATCGACGGCATCGCGCCGCCTCGCAACGGCGGAGCCGGCGGCGTGGAACCTCCCGATGCCTCGGAAATCGAGATGATCTTGCCCAGCCGGAGCCCGGACAGCTGGGCGTATTGCGCCGCGCGGTCCTTGGCGTCTTGGAAAGCGCGCGCCCGGGCGTCCTTCACCAGCTGCGAATCGTCGGCGATGGAGTAGCTGACCGAGTTGATCCGGGTGGCGGCGCTGCCGGTGTCGACGACGACGGCCAGCACCCGCGACGCCGAGTCGGCGGGGTGGATCTTGATCCGGATCGAATTGGCGGCGCGATAACCGGTGATGGTCGCGCCGGTCGGATCGTATTGCGGCTGCAGGCTGACGTCGGTGGTGCTGATGTCCTTGCGGTCGATCCCGGCGCCGGCCACGGCCGTGATGACGGCCTGCTGGCGGTCGTTGGTCTGGTTCATCGCCGCGGTGACGTCCGGTGCAACGAATTCGATGCCGACGTCGGCGGTGAGCGTGTCGGGTACGCCCTGCACGTGGCCGGAGCCGACGACGGTCACCTGACGCGGATTTTCGCCTACCTTGTCCCGATCGTGGTCGCACGCGGTCGCCGTCGCGGCGAGGGCCAGGGCGAGCAGGAGGCGAACCGGCAGTCTGGCGGGCATGCCTGGCACCTTAGTCGCGCGTGACGGCCGTGGTGGCGTCGTCGCCGTTGAGAGCGCTGTGCCTGCGACCCCACAACAGGTAGAAGATCAGCGCCACCGCGACCCAGCCGCTGAACGCGACCCAGGTGTACCAGTGCAGGCTGAACAGGATGTAGGCGCACGCCGCGACGGACAGGATCGGTGTCACCGGATAGCCGGGCACCTTGAAGCCGCGCGACAGGTCAGGTTCCCGGATTCGCAGCACGATCACACCGCCCGACACCACGATGAACGCGGTCAACGTCCCGATCGACACGATTTCGGCCAGCCGGTCCAGCGGCACCACCGCTGCCAGCACCGCGACGACCAATGCCACGATCAGCGTGTTGCGTACCGGAGTCATCGTGCGGGGATGCACCTTCGCGAACGCGGCCGGCAGCAACCCGTCGCGGCCCATGGTGAACAGGATGCGGGTCTGCCCGTACAGCGTCACCAGGGTGACGGAGAAGATCGAAATTACCGCTCCCGCAGCCACTATGGTGCTGCCCGCGGTATTGCCGGTGATGCGGTCCAGGATCACCGCGAGCACCGCCTCCTCGCCCTTGAAGTCCTGCCACCGCTGGGCGCCGACCGCGGCCACCGACACCAGAATGTGAACGGCGGTGACGATCAGCAGTGCGGCGATGATCGCCCGCGGCATGGTGCGTTGCGGGTCTTTGACTTCATCGCCTGCGGTGGACACCGCGTCAAGGCCGATGTAGGCGAAGAAGATCGTGCCCGAGGCAAGGCTGACGCCGGAGACGCCGAACGGCGCCAGATCGTGGAAGTTGCCTGCATTGAATGCGGTGAACGCGACGGCCGAGAAGAGCACCAGCACACCGATCTTGATGACGACCATCACGGCGTTGACTTTGGCGGATGTGCTGGCACCGCGGATCAACAACAGCGTGCACAACGTCACCAGTGTTATCGCCGGCAGGTTGACCAGGCCATGTTCAGGATCCCATGGCGCTGCCGAAATAGATTGCGGTAGAACAAATCCGAAGACGTTGTCGAGTAATTTGTTGAGGTACTGGCTCCAGCCGACTGCCACGGCGGCGGTGGAGACGCCGTACTCCAGCAGCAGGCAGGCCGCGACGCCCATCGCTGCGAACTCGCCGAGCGTCGCGTAGGCGTACGAGTAGGCCGATCCCGAAACCGGCACGGCCGAGGCCAGTTCGGCATAGCAGATCGCGGCCAGGCCCGCCGCGATGCCGGCGATGATGAACGAGATCACGACCGCCGGCCCGGCCTGTGGCACCGATTGCGACAGCACGATGAAGATCCCCGACCCGACGGTCTCGCCGACACCGAACATGGTCAGCAGGAAGACGCCGAGGCTGCGTTGCAATTGATCGGTGGCGCCCGCGGCGACCGGTGCACCGCTCACCGGCTGACGGCGCAACATCTGCTGTCGCAGGCCGAGTACCGACGTCGGCATGGCGCCTCCTCGGTAGCATCCGTGGTCGCCACGCCGGGACGGTCGACTGCTTGGGCCTACAGCTGCTCCACGTCGCCTTCGATCGTGGTGAGTTGGTCAGCTCGAACCAAGATATACCAGCGCAACGGCTGGCGCCGGATGCGACGCGAACGGATGGCGTGACGCCGCTAACTGGGCGTCACGCTAAAAACGACCCACGCTCATGAAAGCCGTTGGAGTATAACGCTATTAAGATGCAGATGCGCGAATATAGCTCTCTCCCAACGGTATCTGTGCAGAATTTCCGTGAGATCGCATCACCAGCTCGCCACGCTAGGCGAAAAGATGTGTCGAGCAAAGCTTACCGTGTAGTCTGGCAACCATCGGAAAGTTCATAGTGACTTCTAATCATGTTGAACTCCAATGCTTTTCACGTCAGATTCCTATCTTCCAGCTCAATCCCCCAGCTAAATGAATAGTCACTGTCTCGACGGTGAACAGCCTTTGTGGGGGCTGTTTTCGCGCGACCTGACTGGCTTAACGTGTCGCATGATCGGCTTCGGTCGCGACGATGCCGACTGAAGCTGTTGGGCACAAGCATTTTTCGGAGGAACCATGTCGAACGTCATCGCGCAGCCTGAAGTTCTTGCCGCGGCTGCGGGCCAATTGCGCACCATCAACGAGGCCCTCAAGGCCGGAAATGTGGCCGCGGCCGCCCCCACGGTCGGGGTCGTACCGGCTGCGGGAGACCTGGTGTCGGCGTTGACCGCCGCGCAGTTCGCCTCGCACGCGCAGCTCTACCAAACGGTCAGCGCACATGCCGCGGCCGTTCAGGAATTCATGGCGAGCGTGCTGGGCGCCAGCTCCGCCTCGTACGCGGCCACCGAGGCCGCCAACGCGGCAGCGGTCGGATAGCTCGGCGACATGCTGGATTTCGCGTCGCTACCGCCGGAGATCAACTCCGGCTTGATGTATGCCGGGCCCGGCCCGGGACCGATGCTGACGGCCTCGTCGGCCTGGGCCAACCTGTCCGCGGAACTGCACACGATGGCCTCGGCCTACGAAGCGGTGATCGCCGCCCTCACCGATGGGTCATGGCTGGGGCCGGCCGCGGGGTCGATGGCGGCGTCGTCCCAGGCGCAGGTGGAGTGGTTGGCCAGCACCGGTGCGCAAGCCGAGCAGGTCGCCGCTCAGGCGGCCGCCGCGGTCAGCGCCTACGAGTCAGCATTCATCGCGACGGTGCCGCCACCGGAGATTGCGGCCAACCGTGCGCTGTTGATGGCGCTGGTGGCGACGAACCTGATGGGGCAGAACACGGCTGCGATCATGGCGACCGAGGCGCAATACGCCGAAATGTGGGCGCAGGATGCGGCTGCGATGTACGGCTACGCCGGCGCTTCATCGGCGGCGTCGACGCTCGCGCCGTTCGCCACCACGGTCGAATCGGCCAACCCGGCCGGTCTGGGTGCGCAGGCATCCGCCGT
>DATNFI010000233.1:0-5867 GCA_035606475.1 Mycobacterium sp.
AGCCGCTCCTCGCCCGGCCAGCCCTCGCTGTGCGGCGCCAGCATTCCAGCGGCCACCCACGACGCACCGCGTTGCCCGGAGCGGTGCACCCGCACCGACCAACCTGGTTGCGCGGCGCGGCGCGCCACGGACAGCCCGATCACGCCGCCGCCGATGACGGCCAGCGATCCCGAGTCCGATGGCATGTTCGCTCCCTTCGCCGGCATCACCCGGATCAGGTTTGACGGTAAGGGCCGACGTGCCCATTCTCAGACCCCGCTCGCGGGACTCCCGTGTCGACTCACCACGGTAGTCGCTAGCGTCGCGGTGTGCATCAACCTGTCCAAAGGCTCGCCAGCGCCCGGCTCTACCTCTGCACCGACGCCCGGCGTGACACGGGTGATCTGGCCGAATTCGCCGACGCCGCGCTGGCCGGCGGGGTCGACATCATCCAGCTGCGCGACAAGGGCTCGGCCGCCGAGCAGCGGCTGGGCCCGCTGGAGGCCCGCGACGAGCTGGCGGCGCTGGAGGTGCTCGCCGACGCCGCACGCCGGCACGGCGCGCTGCTGGCCGTCAACGACCGCGCCGACATCGCCCGGGCCGCCGGAGCCGACGTCCTGCACCTGGGCCAGGGCGACCTCCCGCTGACCGTCGCGCGCGACATCATCGGGCCCGGGCCGCTGATCGGCCGGTCCACCCACGACGCCGCGCAGGTCGCCACGGCGGTCGCCGAGGCCGTCGACTATTTCTGCGTCGGGCCGTGCTGGCCGACGCCCACCAAACCCGGGCGCCCGGCACCCGGGCTGCCGCTGGTCCGTTCGACCGCCGAACTGGCCGGCGACAAGCCGTGGTTCGCCATCGGCGGCATCGACGCGGCGCGGCTGCCGGAAGTGCTGGAAGCGGGCGCCAGACGGATCGTCGTCGTCCGCGCGATCACCGCCGCCGAGGATCCGCGGGCCGCGGCCCAACAGCTCAGTTCGGCACTTGCCTAGGCAGGCAGGCCCAAGATGCGTAGCACCAAGCCGCTGTCCCCGATCGCAACCTCGCGCTCCGGCTCGCTGCGTGGCCCGTCGCTGTAGCTCCACGGGAGCATGTCCAACGCGGTGCGCAGCCGCTGCCAACTGGCCGCGAACCCAGGGTGCAACGGCAACAGGTCGACCTGGTCCTCGCCGACCCAGCGCATCTCCGCACTCTCGAAGTTGGCCACGGTCGGCAGCTGTTCGGGGGCGTCAGCGACGACGGTCGTGTAGGTCCAATCGGTGCCTCCGGCTTTCGCGGTGACCACGGTCGCCCGCACCGACACCAGCCGGCTGACCACACCGGCTTCCTCGTGCGCCTCCCGGACGGCAGCCTCCTCGGGACTCTCGTGGCTGTCACGGGCACCGCCCGGCAGACCCCACGTCCCGCCCTGATGGCTCCACGGCGCGCGGTGCTGCAGCAACACCGCTGGTGAACCGTCACGTTGTGGGGCTCGCAGCAGCAGACCCGCCGCGCCAAATCGACCCCAATAGGGAGTACCGGTGTCAGATACCACCCATCCGTCACCGTCGCCGCGCACGCGTTCATTTAAGCAGCACGCCTGAATGGCGTTGCCTAGGTCGCGGACCGGTAACGAGTCGGGAAATCTGGGGAGGCAGGTCCCCGCATCTGCGGAAAACACTCTTAGACTTCACTTAATACCGTTCGCGACATCCACGGCTGAAAGATGAGGTCCGAACAGACGTGACCGTTGAGTTGGCGCACCCGTCGACTGAGCCGCTGGGTTCGCGGTCGCCGATCGAACCGGCCCACCCCCGCTGGTGGTTCGTGGCGACGACGCCGGGCCGGATCCTGTCGATCGGTCTGGTGCTGGCCATCCTCGGCGGACTCACCGCGTTCGCCACCTCGACGACCATCAACCAGCGCCAGCACGCGCTGACCACCGTGCTCAGCCACACCGAGCCGCTGGCGTTCGCGGCCGGGCGGCTCTACACCACGCTGTCGGTGGCCGACGCGGCCGCCGCGACCGCGTTCATCGCCCAGGCCGAGCCGCGAACCGTCCGCCAGCGCTACGAGCAGGCAATCACCGACGCGGCGGTCGCGGTGACCCGGGCGTCGAGCGGTCTGACCGACGAACCGCTGGTCCAGTTGCTGGGTCGGGTCAACGCCGAATTGGCGGTCTACACCGGGTTGATCGAGATCGCGCGGTCCAACAACCGGGCCGGCAACCCCGTTGGTTCGTCATATCTGTCCGAGGCGTCCACGCTGATGCAGTCGACCATCCTGCCGGACGCGGCGCGGCTGTACAGCCAGACGTCGGAGCGGGTGGACACCGAGACCACAGCGTCGACTCAGGTCCCCGCGCCGGTGATCCTGATCGTGCTCACCACGGCGATCTTCGGCGCGTTCTCGCATCGATGGCTGGCCCGGCGCACCAAGCGGCGGGTCAATCCCGGTTTGGTCGCCGGTGCGCTGGCAATTCTGGTTATGGTGGTGTGGGTGGGCACCGCGCTCGCGATTTCCACCAGCGGCAGTCGCAGCGCCAAAAACACTGCGGCAGAGTCACTGAAGACGATTACCAATCTGTCCATCAGTGCGCAGCAGGCACGTGCCGACGAGACCTTGTCCCTGATTCGGCGCGGGGACGAAGAGGTCCGCAAGAAGACCTTCTACGAACGCATCGATGCCATGCACAAACAACTTGATGAATATCTCGCTCGTCGTGACGCCGTCGACAAGAGCGATCTGCAGGGCGCCGACCAACTGCTCAATCAGTGGCGCCGGGCCGATGACCGGATCAATGCCTACATCGCGGTTGGTAATTACCGCGCCGCCACGCAGGTCGCGCTGGGTAGCGGCGAGGACGACTCCACGCCCGCCTTCGACAAACTCGACCGCGCGTTGGTCAAGGCGATGGAGCAGAGTCGTCACGAGTTGCGCGACGACGTGCTCAACGCTCGACAGGGGCTGGCCGGCGCGACGGTCGGTGGCATCGTGCTCAGCCTGGGCGCGGCCGTTGCGGTCGCTCTTGGGCTGTGGCCCCGGTTGATGGAGTACCGATGATGCGGCGGCCGTTCCGGATGCTGTGCGTCGCCATCGCGGCCGCCACGACGGTACTGGCGGGCTGCAGCGAGTCGGGGTCGATGGTGGTCGCGCCCGCGCCGACGTTGCCGCCGCCCACTCCGGCCGGGATGCAGGAGATGCCACCGCAACCGCCGCTGCCCCCGGACAAGACCGCCGACGATTGCAACCCGACGGCTAGCCTGCGCCCGTTCGACAACCCGGCCGACGCCGACGCGGCGGTGGCCAATATCCGCGCGCGCGGCCGGCTGATCGTGGGCCTGGATATCGGCAGCAACCTGTTCAGCTTTCGCGACCCGATCACCGGTGAGATCGTCGGCTTCGACGTCGACGTCGCCGGCGAGGTGGCACGCGACATTTTCGGCAACCCGTCGCAAGTGGAGTACCGGATCCTCTCGTCGGCCGAACGGATCACCGCGCTGCAGAAGGGCGAGGTCGACGCCGTGGTCAAGACGATGACGATCACCTGCGACCGGCGCAAGCTGGTCAACTTCTCCACGGTGTATCTCGATGCCGCGCAACGCATTCTGGCCCCGCGCGACTCCCCGATCACCAAGCCGGCCGATCTGTCCGGTAAGCGGGTGTGCGTGGCCAAGGGCACCACCTCGCTGCAGCGGATCCGAGAGATCGCGCCGCCGCCCATCTTGGTCGAGGTGGTGAACTGGGCCGACTGCCTGGTCACCTTGCAGCAGCGGCAGGTCGACGCGGTCAGCACTGACGACTCGATACTGGCCGGGCTGGTTTCGCAGGACCCCTATCTGCACATCGTCGGCCCCAACATGGACACGCAGCCCTATGGCATCGGGGTCCAGTTGGACAACACCGGATTGGTGCGGTTCGTCAACGGCACCCTGGAGCGACTCCGCCGCGACGGCACGTGGAATACGTTGTACCGCAAGTGGTTGACCGTGCTCGGGCCCGCGCCCGCGCCGCCCAATCCGAGGTACGTGGACTGATGGCCGAGCAGCCGGTGGAACCCGACAATCAGGACGCGGACGACGTCGGCCCGGGTACCCAGCCCGCCGACTCGATGGTCGACTCGTCGGCACAGAGCCGTCCGATTGCGACCCAGGCGATCTTCCGACCCGACTTCGACGACGATGACGACGACTTCCTGATACATATCGGCGACACCGCGCCGACGGATCGGACAAAACCGGCGACGCGTGCCCCGGTTCGCCGGCTGGGCGGCGGGCTCGTCGAGATTCCGCGCGTGCCGGACATCGATCCTCTCGAAGCGCTGATGCCGAATCCGGTTGTGCCGGAGTCGAAGCGGTTCTGCTGGAACTGCGGACGGCCGGTTGGCCGATCCAGTAAAGACGAGAAAGCTCAGTCCGAAGGCAATTGCCCGTATTGCGGTAGTCCGTATTCGTTTCTGCCGCAACTCAATCCGGGCGACGTGGTGGCCGGCCAGTACGAGATCAAGGGTTGCATCGCGCACGGCGGGCTGGGCTGGGTGTACCTGGCCTTGGACCGAAACGTCAACGACCGCCCCGTTGTGCTCAAAGGTCTGGTCCATTCCGGTGACGCCGAAGCGCAGGCGATCGCGATGGCTGAGCGGCGATTCCTCGCCGAGGTGGTCCATCCCTCGATCGTGCAGATCTTCAACTTCGTCGAGCACACCGATCAGCATGGTGAGCCCGTCGGCTACATCGTCATGGAGTACGTCGGTGGGCAGTCGCTCAAGCGTCGCAAGGGTGACAAGCTGCCCGTCGCCGAAGCGATCGCGTATATGCTGGAAATCCTTCCGGCGCTGAGCTATCTGCATTCGATCGGTCTGGTCTACAACGACCTCAAGCCGGAAAACATCATGCTCACCGAGGAGCAGTTGAAGCTGATCGACCTCGGGGCGGTGTCGCGGATCAACTCGTTCGGCTATCTGTACGGCACACCGGGTTACCAGGCACCGGAGATCGTGCGGACGGGTCCGACGGTGGCCAGCGACATCTACACCGTTGGCCGCACACTCGCGGCGCTGACACTGAAGCTGCGGGCCCGCGGTGGCCGTTACGTTGATGGGCTTCCCGAGGACGATCCGGTGCTCACCGAATACAACTCGTTCGGCCGATTGTTGCGCCGCGCAATCGATCCGGACCCGAGCCGGCGGTTCGCCAGCGCCGAGGAGATGTCCGGTCAGCTTTCCGGTGTGCTGCGCGAGGTCGTTGCGCGCGACACCGGTGTGCGGCGGCCGAGCCTGTCGACCATCTTCTCGCGCAGCCGATCGACGTTCGGCGAGGCCCTGTTGGTCGCTCACACCGACGTTTATCTCGACGGTCATGTGCATGCGGAGAAGTTGACCGCCAAAGAGATCGTCACCGCGCTGCAGGTGCCGCTGGTCGATCCGGCCGACGTCGCCGCACCGCTGTTGCAGGCGACCGTGCTGTCGCAGCCGGTGCAGACGTTGGATTCGCTGCGCGCATTCCGCCACGGCGCAATGGATTCCGACGATATCGACTTGTCGGATTCCATCGAACTGCCGTTGATGGAGGTGCGGGCACTGCTGGATCTCGGCGATGTCGCCAAGGCAACCCGCAAGCTCGACGACCTCGCCGAGCGGGTCGGCTGGCGTTGGCGGCTGGTCTGGTACCGCGCAGTCTCGGAATTGCTGACCGCCGACTACGAGTCGGCGAGCAAGCATTTCAGCGAGGTGCTGGACACCTTCCCCGGCGAGCTCGCGCCCAAGATGGCGTTGGCCGCGACAGCCGAATTGGCCGGCAGCTCAGACGAACACAAGTACTACGAAGAGGTGTGGAAGACCGACGACGGGGTGATCTCGGCGGCCTTCGGGTTGGCCAGGGCTCAGTCGGTCGAGGGAGATCGCGGCGGCG
>DATNFI010000234.1:0-4752 GCA_035606475.1 Mycobacterium sp.
TTCTAACGGACGTGGTCGTCGCACCGCGTTCACTTTTGTAACAGCACTAGGGGGTGCGACGGCGGCGGCTGCGATGCTCGGAATGGGCACCGCAAACGCGGTGCCGTTCGTCGACCCCTACGGTCCGAATGACGCCTACGCCGAGTTGTTCGGTGCCGAGGGTGCTCAGGGTGCGTCGAATCACCTGCTCGACATCAATGCGGCGATCTCAGACCCGACCGGCTATGCGGTGTTCGTCAACGACGTCCACGCCTTCGAGGCAGCGCCGTTCGAGCACGGGCTGGAAAACCTGGTCAACGCGATCGACCCCAGCGCGTTCTACGAGCAGACCACGGCCGGCGTCGTCGGCACCATCGCTGAAAGCGGCGGCGCCTACCTGGCACCGGACGACTTCCTGGGCTATCTCGCCACAGGTCTGGACTACGGCCTGCTCACCCCCACGGGACTGAACTTCGTCCTCACGCCGCTGATCGACATCCTGCTGGGTGAGCCGCCCGCGAGTGCGGCTGCGGAGGGCGCGGCTGCGGTACCGGCGTCAGTCGACACGCCGTTCGTTGACCCCTACGCTCCGGGTGACGCGTACACGGTGTTGTTCGGTGCCGAGGGTGCTCAGGGTGCTGCGAACCACCTGCTCGACATCAATGCCGCGATCTCAGACCCGACCGGCTATGCGGTGTTCGTCAACGACGTCGACGCGTTCGAGGCGGCGCCGTTCGAGCACGGGTTGAGCAACCTGATCAACGCCATCGATCCCAGCGCGTTCTACGAGCAGGTGTCTACTGGCATCACCGGCACCATCGCTGAAAGCGGCGGCGCCTACCTGGTTCCGGACGACTTCCTGGGCTACCTCGCCACAGGTCTGGACTACGGTCTGCTCACCCCCACGGGACTGAACTTCGTCCTCACGCCGCTGATCGACATCCTGCTGGGTGAAGCTCCGGCGTCGGCGGCGTCGCTGTTCTGATCCCGCTAGATCCACCTCGATAAGAGGTGGCCGTCTGGACCGGTGGGGACGGGGGGTCTTCCCCACCGGTTCGGACGCCAACACGTCGAGCCAGCAGCGGTCTACACCAGAGCCCCTTGGAGGCCGCTTCCTCGGCGAAACAAAACCCTGTCGCCCGGTCGCCCCTCGCGGCCGGGCGACAGCTTTGTCTAAAGCATTGCGGTTGACCGGGTTTCAGGCCAGGTAGTCAGCGGGCATCGACTCGAACATGAACTTGGTCATTCGCACCGCATACTCCGAACTGCCTCCCCCGACGATCAAGGACGCGAACGCAAGGTCGCCGCGGTAGCCGGCGAACCAGGAATGCGATCCCCCGGGGAACTCGGCCTCACCGGTCTTTGCGTACACCTCGCCGCAGCCGGCGATCTCCTTACCGGTCCCGTTGGTCACCACCAGTCGCATCATCGGTCGCAACCCCTCAAGCATCTTCTCGGTGATCGGTGTGGTGTCGCCGGTGACCGTCGTGGGGCGTCCCTCAATGAGCTTGGGCACCGGTGTTTTTCCGGCTGCGACCGTCGCCGCGACCATCGCCATACCGAACGGGGAAGCCAGCACCTTGCCCTGGCCGAAGCCGTCCTCGGTGCGCTCGGCCAGATCGACGGTCGGTGGCACCGAGCCGGTGACCGTGCTGACGCCGTCGATCTGGTAGTCCAGTCCCATGCCGTACTGGTAGGCGGCCTGCGCCAGACCTCGCGGCGGCATTTGACTCGCCAATTCGGCAAAGGTGGTGTTGCACGAACTGGCGAAGGCGCGCGACATCGGGACCACACCCAGGTCGAAGCCGCCGTAGTTCGGGATCACCCGCTGACCGATGTCCATGTGGCCCGGGCAGCTCAAAAGCGTGTTGGGACTTGCCATATCGCGCTCAAGCGCCGCACCCGCGGTGACCATCTTGAACGTCGACCCCGGCGGGTAGAGGCCGGTGGTGGCAAGGGGGCCGATCGCGTCGGCCGCGGAATTCTGTGCGACGGCCAGGATCTCCCCGGTCGACGGTTTGATCACCACGATCATCGCCTGACGACGCTGGTTGTCGACCGCGTGCTGAGCGGCGTTCTGCACGGCCCGGTCCAGACTGATCGACACCGACGGGGCCGGCGAGGGCTGAACCTCGTGCAGCACAGCCAGATCGACGTTGTTCTGGTTGATGCTGACCACTCGCCAGCCGGCGTCGCCGTCGAGCTGCTCGATCACCGCTTTCTTGACCTGATTGATCAGGGCCGGCGCGAAGTGGTAGTCGGTCGGCAGCAAATCGGCCTGCGGCGTGATCACCACCCCGGGCAGGCTGTTGAGCACCGGGGCGATCCGGTTGTTGTCGTCGGTACGCAGGGTGATCAGGTCGACGGGCTTGCCGGTGCCGCTGGCCTGCTCGGCCAGGCGCTGGGGGTCGTTGATCGTGTCGTCGAAGGGGTGCAGCGCGTCGACCACCGAACGGGCGGAGCTGATCAGGAAGGCGCCGGCCTTGGACGCGTCCAATGTGTAGTGGTACAGGTAGCCGGGCGCCAACACGTCCGTGCCACCGACTTCGTTGACCGAAGCACGCTTCGGCGGATCGGCTCGCAGCGCCAGCGTCTGATGCTCGCCGAGGCGTGGATGCAGATCGGTGCTGCTCCAGCGGACCTGCCAATGACCTTCGTAGCGAGCCATTTTCAGCTTGCCGTCGTATGTCCACGTCCGGTTTTTCGGCAGGTGCCAGGTGTAGCGGTAGCTGACCGAGCCGGTGTCCTCGGCATATTTCGATCCGGTGATCTGGGTGTCCAGGTGGCTGGCCTGCAGCCCGGCCCAGGCCGCATTGAGCGCTTCGCGGGCCTCGCTGGGGTTGTCGCTGAGGTCGGCCGCTGCCCCGGTGTCGCCGGTGGCCAGCGCGGCGAAGAACTTTTGGGCTGCCGGCGCGGGCCCCTCCTGTTTCGGCGTGCACGCCGAAACAGCGGTGGCCGTGACCAGTACTGCCACTCCGACTGTGGCAGCTGATGCCACTGTGAATTTTGTTGCCATTGTGACTGATGTTAAGCAGTCCGGACGTCGGGTCAGTGGAGGCGCACCGAGATCGAATCGTTGCCACCCCGAGACTTAAGACATTGCGACGTTCACCAGCGTGTCGTCGCCGACGTTTACGTGTCGCGAAGCGCCGTGCGCGACCCGGATCAGTCCAGCAGAACCGTGGCGAAGGTGCCGATCTCGGTGAAACCGATGCGGTCGTACGTGGCCCGGGCGACCGTGTTGAAGTCGTTGACGTACAGGCTGGCCGTGCGGCCGGTTCCGACGACCACCGCGGCCAGCGTCGCCGTGCCCGCGGTCCCGAGCCCTCGGCCGCGCCACTCGGGGTGCACCCAGACCCCCTGGATCTGGCTGACCGTCGGCGACTGCGATCCGACCTCGGCCTTGAACACCACCTCGCCGTTCTCGAAGCGGGCCCACGCCCGTCCGGCCGCGATCAGACTGGCGACCCGGCGCCGGTATCCGCGCCCGCCATCGCCGAGCCGGGGGTCGACGCCGACCTCGCCGATGAACATGTCGACCGCCGCCACCAGATAAGTGTCCAGTTCGTCCGGCTTGACCTGCCGCACACCAGGATCGATCGCGCAGGTCGGCATCGTGGTCAGCGCCATCAACGGCTGACGGTCACGCACATCGCGGGCCGGGCCCCAGGCCGGTTCGAGGCGCTGCCACATCGGCATCACCAGCTCGGCGCGCCCGACCAGCGACGAGCAGCGTCGTGATCCAGTGAGCGCCGCATCGGCGAACGCGTACAGATCGTTGAGCCGGCCGCGCAACGGAATCAGGTTGGCGCCGGCGTAACACAGCGACTCGTCGGGCCCGCGGCGTGTCCACAGCTCCCCGCCGATCGAGTTGGGATCCATGCCGTGATCGGCCACCCTGGCGGCCACCATGCACGACCCGACCGGGTCGTCGTCGAAGACCTTGCGCACCGAGGCGCCGTCGCGCACAACTGACACCCGTCGCTCGCTGACGCGGCGGATGGGCGGAGCCGACATACTGACTCTTTCTGCGACGAATTGTTCGGCCGGATCAGGCCAACGTCAGCTTACGGTCACAACTGGCGAACCGCTCGGGGTTGACCCCTCAGTGCCCGTCTCGTTAGCCAATCGCAGTGCCTCTTCGATCAATGTCTCGACGATCTGCGCCTCGGGCACGGTCTTGATCACCTCGCCCCGGACGAAGATCTGGCCCTTGCCGTTGCCCGACGCCACACCGAGATCGGCCTCGCGCGCCTCCCCCGGTCCGTTGACCACGCAGCCCATCACGGCCACCCGCAGCGGGACATCGAGTCCGTCGAGGCCCGCAGTGACCTCGTTAGCCAGGCGGTACACGTCGACCTGCGCGCGCCCGCACGACGGGCACGACACGATCTCCAGCCCACGCGGCCGCAGGTTCAGCGACTCCAGGATCTGGGTGCCGACCTTGACCTCCTCGACCGGCGGTGCCGACAGCGAGACCCGGATAGTGTCGCCGATGCCGCGGGACAGCAGCGCACCGAACGCGACCGCGGACTTGATGGTGCCCTGGAACGCCGGACCGGCCTCGGTGACACCGAGGTGCAACGGGTAGTCGCACTGGGCGGCGAGTTGCTCGTAGGCCGCGACCATCACCACCGGGTCGTTGTGCTTGACGCTGATCTTGATGTCCCCGAAGCCGTGCTCCTCGAACAGCGAGGCCTCCCACAGCGCCGACTCGACCAGCGCTTCGGGCGTTGCCTTGCCGTACTTGTCCATGAACCGCTTGTCCAGCGA
>DATNFI010000235.1:0-4322 GCA_035606475.1 Mycobacterium sp.
CCGAGGCGCAGTTGGCGCGCACGTACCTGACCGAGCGGAATTTCGACGGCGACGCCGCCCGTCACTTCGGATGCGGGTTTGCCCCATCGGGATGGGAAACACTGACAAAGCACTTGCTGCGCAAGGGCTTTGAATTCAAGGAGCTCGAGGCCGCGGGCCTGTCGCGGGAGGGTCGCCGCGGGCCGATGGACCGATTCCACCGCCGGCTGCTGTGGCCGATCCGGTCGTCGGCCGGCGAGGTGATCGGGTTCGGTGCGCGACGGCTGTTCGACGACGACCCGATGGAAGCCAAGTACGTCAACACGCCAGAGACGTTGCTGTACAAGAAGTCGTCGGTGCTATTCGGTATCGACCTGGCCAAGCGCGACATCGCCAAGGGGCATCAGGCCGTGGTCGTCGAGGGCTACACCGACGTGATGGCGATGCATCTGTCCGGGGTCACCACCGCGGTGGCCTCCTGCGGCACCGCATTCGGCGACGAACACCTCTCAATGCTGCGCCGACTCATGATGGACGACAACTTCTTTCGCGGTGAGCTGATCTACGTGTTCGACGGCGACGAGGCGGGCCGGGCCGCGGCGCTCAAGGCGTTCTCCGGTGAGCAGCATCTGGCCGGCCAGTCGTTCGTCGCGGTCGCCGACGACGGGATGGACCCGTGCGACCTGCGGTTGAAGTCCGGCGACGGCGCGCTGCGCGATTTGGTGGCGCGACGAACTCCGTTGTTCGAGTTCGCCATTCGCACCACGCTCAACGACATCGACCTCGACAACGCCGAAGGCCGGGTGTCCGCGCTGCGGCGCTGCGTGCCGATCGTCGCCCAGATCAAGGACCCGACGCTGCGCGACGAATATGCGCGACAGCTGGCCGGCTGGGTCGGCTGGTCCGACGTCGCGCAGGTGATCGGGCGGGTCCGGGAAGAAGCGAAAAACCCGACCGCGCAAGGTCGCAACAAATCCCGACGTTCCACCGCGCATCCCGATGCGGGCGCGAAACCAGCCGTCCCTCGTCCTGACCCCAAAGACCCGACGCTGCGGCCACAACGTGAGGCACTCAAGTCCGCGCTGCAGTACCCCGCGCTGGCCGGACCGGTGTTCGACACGCTGACCGTGGAAAGCTTCACCCACCCCGGCTACGCAGCCGTGCGCGCGGCGATCGCGGCGGCCGGCGGCATCGGCGCCGGTATCACCGGGGGACGCTGGATTGAGGTGGTGCGCGAAGGTGCCGCGACGCCGGCGGTCGAGGCACTGATCAACGAGCTCGGTGTGGAATCGATCCAGGTCGATGACGAAGACAAGCTGCCGCGTTCCATCGCCGGTGTGCTGGCCCGCTTACAAGAGGTCTGGATCGGCCGGCAGATCGCCGAGGTCAAATCCAAGTTGCAGCGGATGTCGCCGGTGGAACAGGGCGACGACTACCACGCGCTGTTCGGCGATCTGGTTGCCATGGAGGCCTATCGGCGCAGCCTCAAAGAGCAGGCCACCGGCGACGACCTCACCGTCTAGGGTGCGGTGGGCCGTTGCCGCTCGACCACGGCGGTCGCGTCGTCGATCTCGGTGAGCGTCACCATCCGTGTGTCGGGCGATACCCGGTTCGCGATCCTGCGCCGGCTCCCGTCGATCACCGACTTGGCGGCGGGGCTGCTGGTCAATGCGCGGTAGGTGCCGACGATCTGCTCGTAACGACGCCGACCGGCCTTTGTGCCCAACACATAGCCCAGTCCCAGCACGACGACGTAGCGGATCAAAACGGTCCCTTTCAAGGTTTTGCAGGTGTGCGTCCATCCTGCCCCATGACGGCGGCCACGCGCCGCCCGGCGGGCCAACGGTCTGGTTGGGCGCGCGGACGCCGGTACGCTAGAGTCATCACTCGGTCCGCGCCGTGTTCGCGGACACCAAGCAGTCCCCTGTAGCTCAATTGGCAGAGCATTCGGCTGTTAACCGGAGGGTTGGTGGTTCGAGTCCACCCGGGGGAGCAAGTCCTTCTAGCGACCGGGCATCATCCCGCCGAACGGCCCCTGATTCTGCTGCTTGTCCGGCGCGCTGGACTTGTTCAGGTAATCCGGACAGTAGGCGCTCGATGCGAGCGCGGCGAATTTCATCGCGCCGCCGGAGTTCAAGCCGGGATTGAGCATGCTCAGCTTGTCGATGACGTCCTTTTCCGACGTTCCCGCGTTCATCATGTCGCAGGCGAACCGGCCGGCCTTGATGGCGCTCGGGCCGTTGGTGTAGCTCATTCCGGCCTTGTTGAGCGAGTCGAGGAACGCAGCGTCGGCTGCGGGATTGTCCGGCACGCTCGGCGGCGGAGGATCCGCGAGCGCCGGCCCGGCCAGGCCGACGGCGATGGCGGCACCGGCAAGAGTTAAAAGCAATCGCATCGGATCATTGTTCTCCAGATCAGCGCGGTTGTCTTGTTGACAATCGTGGCCTAGGAGTTGGATGGACTAGGTGACGACAGCTGAGACCACGGTCGGCTGGGCCGACGGTGCGGTCCTGGCCATTGATCAGCGGGTCCTGCCGCACGAATTGCGCTGGCTACGGATCACCTGCGTCGACGACCTGATCGACGCGATAAAAACGCTGGCCATCCGCGGCGCCCCGGCCCTCGGGGTGGCCGGCGCCTTCGGGGTGGCGCTGGCGGCATACGCGCACGTCGGCGACGACGAGAAGGTGACCTCGGAGGCGCAGCGGATCGCGTCGGCCCGGCCCACAGCGGTGAATCTGGCCTGGGGTGTGCGCCGGGCGCTGGCCGTGCGGCCGAGCGGCCCGGACGCGGTGCTGGCCGAGGCGAAGCGGATGCTGGCCGAGGACGCCGAGGCCAACCGGCAATCCGCCACCCACGCGGCCGACCTGGTGACGCAGTTGTGCCCCGACCGGCCGCTGCGGGTGCTCACGCACTGCAACACCGGCCGGCTGGCCACCACCGCCGTCGGCACCGCGTTGGGTGCGGTGATGGAGCTGCATGCCCGTGGCCGGGTGGCCGAAGTGCTGGTCGACGAGACTCGTCCGCTGCTGCAGGGCGCCCGCTTGACCACCTGGGAGTTGGCCGAGGCCGGGATCCCGCACCGGCTGACCGTCGACTCCGCCGCGGCGTGGGCGATGGCCACCGGACAGGTCGACTGCGTCATGGTCGGTGCGGACCGGATCACCGCCGACGGCTCGGTCGCGAACAAGATCGGCACCTACGCGCTCGCGGTCGCCGCGCACCGACACGGCATTCCATTCATTGTCGTCGCGCCCGAGTCGACCCGCGATCTGGCGACCGCGACGGGAAGCGACATCGTCGTCGAGCAGCGGGCCGCGGACGAGGTCACCCACGTCGGCGGGGTCGCGACCGCCCCGGACCGGACCGAGGCGTTCAACCCCGCCTTCGACGTCACACCCCCGGAGCTGGTCACCGCGGTCGTCACCGAGAACGGCGTGATCAGCGAGGCGAATATCGCTGTGGGACAGCAGATCGCCGACATTGCCCGCAGCTTGTATGCGCGTGGCTGGATGCCGGGCACCGCGGGCAACATCTCGGTGCGCACCGGAGCGACGGCGGTAATCACCGGCAGCGGGCTGTCCAAAGGTGAGCTGACCGCCGCCGACATGGTGATGGTGAGTGTCGCCGACTCCCACCCGGTGTCGGGTCGCCGCCGCCCGTCCGCCGAGACCGCCATCCACACCGCGATCTACCGGGCCACCGACGCCGGCGCGGTCGTGCACGTGCACGCCCCGCATGCGACCGCTCAAACCGCAACCGTGTCAACGTCTTTGACGTACCAGGGCTACGAACTGATCAAGGGCCTCGGCACTGCCGAGATCATCACCATCCCGGTCGTCAGAAATCATGCCGACGTGGCGCGCATCGGCGCCGACATCGAGCGGCGCCTGACCGAGCACCCGGACAGCCCGCCGGTGCTGTTCATCGCCGGCCACGGCATCACCGGCTGGGGCGCCGACCTCGCACAGGCCCGCGACCGCGTCGAATGTCTGGAAGCCATGTGCGAATTGGTGACGCTGACCGGACGCCGTGAGATAGGGATCGAATGACACTGCTACAGGTGATGTCCGACAACGACGCCGACGAGGTGCGGCTGCGCACCGATGACGCAACCACGATTCGCGACGAACTCGCTACGCGGGGAATCGCTTTCGAGCGCAATACGGTCGCGACGGACCTCGATGTGAATCAGCCCGCCGAGCGCATCCTGACCCGGCACGCGGATCAGATCGCCGCGATCAACGCCGACGGACGCTATCGGTACATCGATGTGGCCGCCCTGCGACCCGACCACCAAGATCCCGACTGGCGCGCCAACGCCGCCGCCGCGCGCTCGAAAT
>DATNFI010000236.1:0-6678 GCA_035606475.1 Mycobacterium sp.
CACCGAGGCGAACAAACGACTGTTCGCGCAGCGATTTGCGGGGATGGGCTGGGAAGTCCCGCACATCCTCGACGGCCTCGCCGCGGCTCCGGTGGTGTACTTCGATTCGATCGCGCAGGTTCATCTGGACTCCTACGCCCGCGGACGCGTCTGCCTGACCGGCGATGCGGCCTGGTGTGCATCGCCTCGGTCGGGCATGGGCACCACCCTCGCGATGGTCGGCGCGTATGTGCTGGCGCACGAATTACAAGCGGCGGCAGGCGATTACGCCTCGGCATTTGACCGGTACCAGCGACTGATGGCGCCGTACGTCGCGCGATGCCAGAAGCTGGCCCTCGACGCCCTGAAGACCGATCGTTACTCGTCGGGCTGGCGTGCCACGCTGCGCAACCTCGTGCTCCAGACGCTACGCATTCCGGTGGTCAGCACGTTCGTTGCCAAGCAGTCGCTGGCGGTCGCGCGGTCGTTCACCCTGCCCAACTACTGAGCCTTGGCGCCGTGCCGGCCGGCGCCGGCGGCGAAACGCCCGGCGCCCTCGGTGGCTTCGGCGGCGACCCGCGAGATGCTGGCGAATTCGTGGTCCAGCGCCTCCGCTTCCGGCAGCCCCCACTGGTGCAGGGCCGATAGCCGGTCGGATCGCAGGCACTGTTGGGGCAGTGCGGACAGTTCGTGGGCGAGCTTCTCCGCCGCCTCACGGGCTTGGCCTTTGGGCACAACACGATTGGCGAGTCCGATCGCCAGCGCTTCGGTCGCGTCGACCGGGCGCCCGGTGAGGATCATGTCCATCGCGCGACTCTGCCCGATCAGCCGGGGCAGCCGGACCGTGCCGCCGTCGATCAGCGGCACCCCCCACCGACGGCAGAAGACCCCGAACACCGCGTCCTCTTCGGCGACCCGCATGTCGCACCACAGCGCCAGTTCCAGACCGCCGGCCACCGCGTAGCCGCTGACCGCGGCAATAACGGGTTTCGACAACACCATTCGACTCGGGCCCATCGGCCCGGGACCGGTCCGATGCACCGCGTTGGCCTCCGGCGTGCCAAACGACTTCAAATCCGCTCCGGCACAAAAGGTTCCGTGATCACCCCAGAGCACCGCCACCGATGCGGAGTCGTCGCCGTCGAACTCGTCGAACGCCTCGAACAACGCCGTCGCGGTGGGACCGTTGACGGCATTGCGCGCCCCGGGCCGGTTGAGGATGACCGTAGTCACCGGGCCGTCGCGTTCTACGCGTACCGGATCGCTCATGTCGCCTCCACTAGTCGGATGTCGTCACGCCGCGCGAGCAGTTCGGCGGCGAAGTCGTTGTAGGCGGCCCGTAATCGCATGCCCGGCCAGTCTTCGGGTAGCAATTCGTCGGGCAGTACCGGGTCGGTCAGGATGTGACGAACCATGGCGGCCGCGGTCACGAACCGCTCCGGCACATCGGCGGCACCGGCCATGTCGTGCAGGAGTCGCTGACCGGTGTGCACCCACGACGGCAGATCCCACAAAAGCGCCGCCAACCCGGCGGGATCGTCGTCGTGGGCCTGCACGATCCGCACCCGACCGCGGACATCGGCGTCCAACTCGAGCTCGAGATTGTCCGGCCGCATCCAGACGCCCTCGCGTAGTTCGCCGAAACGCTTGTGCTGCAGTGTGGTTCGTAGTGTTGCCCGGGTACGCGCATCGGTCCCGACGCTGGTCACGATCAACGTCGTCCAGCTGCCGCGCCAGGGCCGCAGCTGGGGCCGCATCGCATCGTCCTGGCGGCGCTGGCGGGCCAGCAGGCGGTCGGAGAGCCGGTAGCCGTCGGCCGAGCGAACCAGGTCGCCGGCGCTGACCATCCGGGTCAACGCGACCCGCAGGGTGGCCTCTTTGATGTCGAAGTCTCCGGTGAGCCGGATCAACTCGGCGGCGCTGGCCCACGCCGGGTGCGCACCGAGCATGACGCTCAACACCACCGACCGGGCGGTCATGCGGGCCAGTGACTTTGGCATCAGGTTAGACCTGTGACGCCTGTCGGCCGTGATCGCCGAACGGTTCGTCGCGATGCTTGACCGCTTCGCGGAAGCCGTGCTCCACCGCGTCGGCGACGAAGGCGTGGCCCTCGGGTGTATGCCGGGCAACGCCGTCGAATACCGTGCTGACCATCCTGCTGGTGGCCACACCCTGTTGCAGCAGAGCGGAATTGAGCGCCAGCTTGACCATGATCAGCTGGTTCACCGGGACGGCCGCGATCCGCTCCACCAGGCGTTCGGTCCGCTCGTCGAGGTCCTTGGGGTCCGGCGCCTCGACGGCCAGACCCCACTCGGCCGCCTGGGCACCGGTGATGCAATCCCCGGTCAGCAGAAGGCGTTTGGCGCGCTGATCGCCCAGCCGGTGCGCCCACATGCCGGCCGCCGGCACACCCCAGACCCGGGTCGGCGGGTAGCCGATCTTGGCGTCGGACGCGGCGATCACCTGGTCGGCGTGTAGCGCGATGTCGGTGCCGCCGGCCACGCAGTAGCCGTGAATCTTGGCCACCGTCGGCTTGTCCGCGTGCAACAGACTGGAGAAGCCGCGCACGAAGCGACTCATCATCTGGTAGTCGATCATCGGATCCCACGGCTGGTTCGGTAAGTGGTTGACCGCCTGGGTTTTACCGTCCAACGAGGTGCCGTGATACGCGCCGGTGCCGCCCGCTGAGCCGGTGCGATCGGCGTAGGCGCTCAGGTCGAAGCCGGCGCAGAACCCC
Organism: Mycobacterium sp.; assembly: GCA_035606475.1. Classification (GTDB taxonomy): domain Bacteria; phylum Actinomycetota; class Actinomycetes; order Mycobacteriales; family Mycobacteriaceae; genus Mycobacterium. The sequence continues at coordinate 2,717 of DATNFI010000236.1, forward strand.
TCGCCCCGTCCCGAAACCAGGATGACGTGGACTCCTGGATCCAGGTCGGCGCGTTCGACCAGGGCCGAGAGTTCGAGCGGAGTGTCGGCGATGATCGCGTTGCCCTTGTCGGGCCGGTTGAAGGTGATTCGCGCAACCCGGTCGGTGACCTCATAGGTCATCGTTTTCAAGTTGTCGAAGTCGACCGGCCGGATCGCGTGTGTCACGTTGCGGCTCAGCCCTTTACCAAGGCACGTTCGATGATCGGCGCGAGATCCAACCCGGCGGGCATGGTCCCAAATGCGCCACCCCACTGGCCCTCCAGCCGGGTGGCCAGGAACGCCTCCGCAACGGCCGGGTGTCCGTGCCGCACCAGCAGCGAACCCTGCAGCGCCAGGCAGATGTCTTCGGCAACCTTACGGGCCCGGTACTGAATCGTCTCCAGTTCGCCGAGTTGCGGGCGTAGTTGCTCGACGTGGCGATCCAACCGAGCGTCCTGGCCCGCGCTCTTGGCCAGCTCAGCGAACAGCACCTCGATGCTCTCGGGGCGAGTTCCCATGGCGCGCAACGTGTCCAGCGCGCTGACGTTGCCGGAGCCTTCCCAGATACCCATCAGCGGAGCCTCGCGGTACAGCCGCGGCATGCCGGATTCTTCGACGTAGCCGTTGCCGCCCAGGCACTCCATGGCTTCGGCGGCATGCGGGGTGGCGCGCTTGCACACCCAGTACTTGCTGGCCGCCAACCCGATACGACGAAGGAGGGCCTCGGTCTCGTCGCCACGCACCGCGCTGTCGGTGGCACCGGCCATCCGCATCGCGACCATGGTGGCGGCTTCGGCCTCCACGGCCAGGTCGGCCAACACGTTGCGCATCAGCGGCTGGTCGATCAGATACTCGCCAAATGCCTTGCGGTGCTGGGCATGGTGAACCGCTTGGGTCAGTCCGGTGCGCATGCTGGTGGCGCTGCCCAGGGTGCAGTCCAGCCGGGTGAGGTTGACCATCTCGATGATGGTCGGCACCCCTCGGCCCTCCTCGCCGACCAGCCACGCGGTGGCGCCGTCGTACTCCACCTCGCTGGACGCGTTGGCGTTGTTGCCGAGCTTGTCCTTCAGGCGCTGCAGCTGCATCCGGTTGAGGCTGCCGTCGGGCAACACGCGCGGCAGCAAGAAGCAGGACAGGCCACCCGGCGCCTGGGCCAGCACCAGGAAGATGTCGCACATCGGGGCGGAGGTGAACCACTTGTGACCGGTCAGCCGGTAGGTTCCGTCGCCGTTCGGGGCGGCCTCGGTGTTACCGGCGCGAACGTCGGAACCCCCCTGCTTCTCGGTCATCGACATGCCGGCGGTGATGCCGACTTTGGTTGTCGCAAGCTTCAATTCGGGGTCGTACTCGCGGCTGGTCAGCAGCGGCTCATAGATAGCGGCAAGTTCCGGGTTGAAACGCAGCGCCGGGACGACCGCGTAGGTCATCGAAATCGGGCACATGTGGCCTGGCTCGGCGGTCCAGACGCTGGTTTTGGCTGCCCGCACCACGTGCGCGCCGGGGCGGTCGTCGGCCCAGGGCGCCGCATGCAGGCCATGCTCGATCGCCACCTGCATCAGCTCGTGATACGCGGGGTCGAACTCGACCTCGTCGATCCGGTTGCCGTAGCGGTCGTGGGTGCGCAGGATCGGCCGGTTGCGCTGGGCCAGCTCGCCCCAGCGCTGCGCCTGGCGGGAACCGGAGATCGCGCCGACCGCGGTCACCTCGTCCAGGCCCCACTGCCCGCCTTCTCGGATCAGCGCCTCGATGAGCACCGGCGACGAGGCCGGGTTGTGCTCCTCCAGCGGCGGTACCTGGTTACTGACGACATGAGTGTCTGGCATGCCACCCATATTACATTTTTTCTACAACCGCACAAGAGGTGTAATGCTCAGCGGTGATGGGCCTCGAAAAACTCCCAGAGTTTGGTCGTGGCGAAGTCGGGCCAGTGGTGTCCACCGTCAGCGACGGTAATCAGTGCGACACCGCGCCCCCGCGCGCACTCGGCGGTCGAGGTGGTGACCTGACCGTCGGTCGTCTCGGTGGGCGGCTGGCATTGATCGACCTTGCGCCACAACGCATTCAACTCCGGAATCGCCGGACCGTTGATATGGGCGAAGCCGTGGCCGGCGCCGCCCCCGTACGGGATGTTCGGGTCGGCGGTGCCGTGAACCGCCATCACCGAGATGGGATGCGGTGACCTGCACGTGTCCAGTTGCGTGCCGGCCACCGGGCCGATCGCGGCGAACAGCGCGGTGTCGCACGCCAAGGTGTACGACATGATGCCGCCGTTGCTCATGCCGGTGGCATACACGCGCGCGGCGTCGATACCGATGTTCTTGGCGATGTCGGCGACCACCGCGCCGATGAAAGCGACGTCGTCGATGTGTTCACGGGCGGGCTTGCCGCAGCAGCCGCCGCCGTTGACATTCCACGCCCGATTCACACCGTCGGGATAGACCGCGACGAATTTCGCCGAATCGGCCAATTGGTCCCAGCCGTAGGATCTTTCGGCTTGCTCGGCGCTGCCGAAGCCGCCGTGCAATACCACGACCAGACTTGCCGAGGCAGGCAGCCCAGACGGTTTGTGTAGCCGATAGACCCGGTCCCGGCCGCCCATGCTGATCGTGTGGATGCTGGAGCCGTCGACAAAGCCCGACGGCGGCGTCGGATGGAGGACGGCGCATCCCGCCAGAACCAGCACCAGACCCAGCAGCATCGCCGTGCGATGACGCATCTCAGGCGCTCGTCTTCTCCCGCAGGAACGCGATGTCGTCTTTGCGACCCTCTTCGGCCGTCTCGCAGATCACCGGCGCATCGGCGGCCTTGACCACCGCCACCAGCAACTCGGGATCGATCTGGCCGGTGCCGAAATTGGCGTGCCGGTCGCGCCCCGAGCCGGCCGAGTCCTTGGAGTCGTTGCAGTGCACCAGGTCGATGCGACCGGTGATGGCCTTGATCCGGTCGACGGCGTCGACCAGGCCCTCCCCCGCCGCCCAGGCGTGGCAGGTGTCGAGGCAGAATCCGACACCGGCGTCGCCGATGTGGTCCCACAGCCGGGCGATGGTGTCGAAGTGGCGGGTCATCGCGTGATCGCCGCCGGCCGTGTTCTCCAGGTACACCGGGACATTCGTCGCCAACTGGTCGAGCGCCTTGCGCCAGCGCTGGAACCCTTCATCGAGGTCGTCGTCCTCGGTGACGTGCCCGCCGTGCACGATGACCGCGGCGGCACCGATCTCGGCTGCCGCGTCGCAGGTCTGCTGCAGGATCTTGCGCGACGGGATCCGCACCCGGTTGTTCGCCGAGGCGACGTTGATCAGGTACGGCGCGTGCACGTAGATCGGCAGTGCCGCGGCCTTGAGTTCGGCGGCGTCGTCACGCGGTTTCGGAGCCTTCCAGCTCTGCGGATTGCCGAGGAAGATCTGCACGACATCGGCGTTCTCGGCCGCGGCGGTGGCCAGCGGATCCTGCGGGCTGATATGTGAACCGATAAGCACGTCGGCCAGTCTAGTGAGCGGCACCTTCTTCGGCGAGCAGACGTAAAAGTCCCCGACACACCGCGTTTGCAGGGGCGTTTGCGTCTGCTCACCCGGCCAGGCGAGGTCTTCGCAGCTGGGCGTTAATTCGCGCCACCAACCCGACCGGATCGCGTCGGATGTCGTCAACCGTCATCGGAATTGTCGTCCAACCGCATTCCTGCAGCCGCGCGGCCTTCAGCCGATCATGCAGAAAGTCCATTGGAGACTCAGCTAGGCCGTCGGCAAAGGCGATCAATTCCCGGACCTGCACGATGCCGCGACGGCCCTTCTGCTCGCGGATCGTCGCGTGCAATTCTCCTGTGGTGCAAGCGCCGACGAGAAGGGCTGCATCCAACGTCGCCAACGCCCGCGGCCGTCGCAACGTCCGTGCGACCTCTACCGCTGTCCAGGCCGGCGCTGTTGCCAGTCGCCCTTCGACTCGTCG
>DATNFI010000237.1:0-9517 GCA_035606475.1 Mycobacterium sp.
TGGTCGGGAGGATTTGGCCGATACCGCGATCTGAGGCATACTGTTCGGGTTGCCTTGAGCCGGGTTCGCGCCTGGCCGGGCATACGACCAGCGCCCAAACGGGCGCGTCCGGTCCCAATCTGGAGCGTGGCCAATTTCGGTCGCGGCCCAGGCTGCGTGAGGGCGACACACCCGACCGCGGGGGCCGGTGTACCAAGACAGGTAAACAGCGGCGCAACAACCGGGAACGACGCCCCGATCGGCGAGACCGATCGCAGGCATCGAAGCCCGGCAGGAAACCGGGTCTCGACCTGGAGAGTGAGGAAGCGTGGCGGGACAGAAGATCCGCATCAGGCTCAAGGCCTACGACCACGAGGCCATTGACGCCTCGGCGCGCAAGATCGTCGAGACGGTTGTCCGTACGGGCGCCAGTGTGGTTGGCCCAGTGCCGCTGCCGACTGAGAAGAACGTGTACTGCGTCATTCGCTCACCGCACAAGTACAAGGACTCGCGTGAGCACTTCGAGATGCGCACCCACAAGCGCCTGATCGACATCCTTGACCCGACCCCGAAAACCGTTGACGCGCTGATGCGCATCGATCTGCCTGCCAGCGTCGACGTCAACATCCAGTAGGAGAGCTGCGAGCAATGGCGAGAAAGGGCATCCTGGGCACCAAGCTGGGCATGACGCAGGTGTTCGACGAGAACAACCGCGTCGTCCCCGTGACGGTGGTCAAGGCCGGGCCGAACGTGGTGACCCGCATCCGTACTCCGGAAGTTGACGGATACAGCGCGGTGCAGCTGGCCTACGGCGAAATCAGTCCACGCAAGATCAACAAGCCGCTGACGGGCCAGTACGCCGCTGCCGGGGTCAACCCGCGCCGGCATCTGGCCGAGTTCCGTCTCGACGACGAGGCGGCCGCGGCCGACTACCAGGTCGGCCAGGAGCTGACCGCCGAGATCTTCGCTGCCGGTACGTATGTCGACGTGACCGGCACGTCGAAGGGCAAGGGCTTCGCGGGAACCATGAAGCGTCACGGCTTCAAGGGTCAGGGAGCCAGCCACGGCGCCCAGGCGGTTCACCGCCGTCCGGGTTCCATCGGTGGTTGTGCCACTCCGGCGCGCGTGTTCAAGGGCACCCGGATGGCCGGCCGGATGGGTAACGACCGGGTGACCACCCAGAACCTGTTGGTGCACTTGGTCGATGCCGAAAACGGCGTGCTGCTGATCAAGGGCGCGGTGCCTGGACGCACGGGCGGACTCGTCGTGGTTCGCAGCGCGATCAAACGAGGTGAGAAGTAATGGCTGCGCAAAAGGCTGAGCAAAGCGGAAAAGCCCAGAAGATCGACGTCAAGACGCCCGCCGGTAAAACCGAAGGCTCCGTTGAGTTGCCGGCCGAGCTGTTCGACGCGCCCACGAACATCGCACTGATGCATCAGGTCGTCACGGCCCAGCTGGCCGCGGGACGCCAGGGCACGCACTCGACCAAGACCCGCGGCGAGGTTCGCGGTGGTGGCCGTAAGCCGTACCGGCAGAAGGGCACTGGCCGCGCGCGTCAGGGTTCGACGCGTGCGCCGCAGTTCACCGGCGGTGGTGTCGTGCACGGTCCGCAGCCTCGCGACTACAGCCAGCGCACCCCGAAGAAGATGATCGCCGCCGCGCTGCGCGGCGCATTGTCGGACCGGGCCCGCAACGGCCGTATCCACGCGGTCACCGAACTGGTGTCGGGTCAGACTCCGTCGACCAAGAGCGCCAGGGGTTTCCTGGCCACGCTGACCGACCACAAGCAGGTGCTGGTGGTCATCGGGCGTAGTGATGAGGCCGGCGCCAAGAGCGTGCGCAACCTTCCCGGTGTGCACATCCTCTCGCCAGACCAGCTCAACACCTACGACGTGCTGCACGCCGACGACGTGGTGTTCTCGGTGGAGGCGCTCCACGCCTACATCGAGGCGAACACACTGAGCTCTGCTGCTAAGGGCAACGAGGAGGTTTCGGCCTGATGGCGACCGTCACTGACCCCCGCGACATCATCTTGGCCCCGGTCATCTCGGAGAAGTCCTACGGCTTGATCGACGACAACGTGTACACGTTCCTGGTGCACCCCGACTCGAACAAGACGCAGATCAAGATCGCGATCGAGAAGATCTTTTCGGTCAAGGTGGCCGCGGTGAACACCGCGAACCGCCAGGGCAAGCGCAAGCGCACCCGGGCCGGATACGGCGTAAGGAAGAGCACCAAGCGCGCCATCGTGACGTTGGCGCCCGGCAGCAAGCCGATCGAATTGTTCGGCGCAACGGCGTAGCCGAGAATAGAGAGACTTAACAGACATGGGAATTCGCAAGTACAAGCCGACGACTCCGGGTCGTCGCGGTGCCAGCGTCTCCGATTTCGCCGAGATCACTCGCTCGACTCCGGAGAAGTCGCTCATCAAGCCGTTGCACGGCAAGGGTGGGCGTAACGCGCACGGTCGGATCACCACCCGGCACAAGGGTGGCGGCCACAAGCGGGCCTACCGGGTGATCGACTTCCGTCGCAACGACAAGGACGGCGTCAACGCGAAGGTCGCGCACATCGAGTACGACCCGAACCGCACCGCCAACATTGCGCTGCTGCACTTTTTGGATGGCGAGAAGCGCTACATCATTGCGCCGCAGGGACTTTCCCAGGGTGACGTGGTGGAGTCCGGCGCCAACGCCGACATCAAGCCGGGCAACAACCTCCCGTTGCGCAACATCCCGGCCGGTACGTTGGTCCACGCTGTGGAGCTGCGTCCGGGCGGCGGGGCCAAGATGGCTCGCTCGGCCGGGTCCAGTATCCAATTGCTGGGTAAGGAAGGGGCATACGCCTCGCTGCGCATGCCCAGTGGTGAGATTCGCCGCGTCGACGTGCGCTGCCGCGCCACCGTCGGCGAGGTAGGCAACGCCGAGCAGGCCAACATCAACTGGGGTAAGGCCGGCCGGATGCGCTGGAAGGGCAAGCGCCCCACCGTCCGTGGTGTCGTGATGAACCCGGTCGACCACCCGCACGGTGGTGGTGAGGGTAAGACCTCGGGTGGTCGTCACCCGGTCAGCCCGTGGGGTAAGCCGGAAGGCCGCACCCGTAAGGGCAACAAGCCCAGCGACAAGCTCATCGTCCGACGCCGGCGCACCGGCAAGAAATCGCGCTAGCGGCAGCCAGGAGTAATAGATATGCCACGCAGCCTCAAAAAGGGTCCGTTCGTCGACGACCATCTGCTCAAGAAGGTCGACACGCAGAACGAGAAGAACACCAAGCAGGTCATCAAGACCTGGTCGCGCCGTTCGACGATCATTCCTGACTTCATCGGTCACACCTTCGCCGTCCACGACGGTCGCAAGCATGTGCCGGTGTTCGTCACCGAATCGATGGTGGGCCACAAACTGGGTGAGTTCGCGCCGACGCGCACCTTCAAGGGACACATCAAAGACGACCGGAAGGCCAAGCGGCGATGAGCACGGCTACTGAATTCCCGTCGGCGACCGCCGTCGCACGGTTCGTGCGGGTGTCGCCGACCAAGGCGCGCCGGGTCATCGACCTGGTGCGCGGCAAGTCGGTTGCCGACGCACTCGACATCTTGCGCTGGGCGCCGCAGGCGGCGAGCGAGCCGGTGGCCAAGGTCATCGCGAGCGCTGCGGCCAACGCGCAGAACAACAATGGGCTCGATCCCGCCACCCTGGTGGTCGCCACGGTCTACGCCGACGGCGGACCCACGGCCAAGCGGATCCGTCCGCGCGCCCAAGGCCGCGCATTCCGGATCCGGAAGCGCACCAGCCACATCACCGTGATCGTGGAAAGCCGTCCGAGCAAGGACGCGCGGGCTTCGCAGTCCGCGAGCGCCACCCGCGCGCGTCGCGCGCAGGCCAGCAAGGCCGCGAGCACGGCTCCGGCGAAGAAGGCTCCGGCCAAGAAGGCGCCTGCCAAGAAAACATCTGAAGCGAAAGCATCGGCTGACAAGGCGCCGGCCAAAAAGGCCGCCGCAGCCAAGACATCTGGAGCTAAGGCTCCTGCCGCGAAGTCCGCTGGGACTGAAGCGACTTCGGAAGCGAAGGAGGGCTCGGACTAGTGGGCCAGAAGATAAATCCGCATGGATTCCGGCTCGGCATCACCACCGAGTGGAAGTCGCGGTGGTACGCCGACAAGCAGTACGCCGACTACATCAAAGAAGACGTAGCGATCCGCAAGCTGCTGGCGACCGGCTTGGAGCGCGCCGGCATCGCCGACGTGGAGATCGAGCGCACCCGCGACCGGGTTCGGGTGGACATCCACACCGCCCGTCCGGGCATCGTCATCGGTCGCCGCGGCACCGAGGCCGACCGCATCCGTGCCGACCTGGAAAAGCTGACCGGCAAGCAGGTTCAGCTCAACATCCTCGAGGTGAAAAACCCTGAGTCGACGGCACAGTTGGTCGCGCAGGGGGTGGCCGAGCAGTTGAGCAACCGCGTGGCTTTCCGTCGCGCGATGCGCAAAGCCATTCAGTCCGCGATGCGGCAGCCCAACGTCAAGGGCATCCGCGTGCAGTGCTCCGGACGTCTCGGTGGTGCTGAGATGAGCCGTTCGGAGTTCTACCGCGAAGGTCGGGTGCCGCTGCACACGCTGCGGGCCGACATCGACTACGGCCTCTACGAGGCCAAGACCACCTTCGGCCGCATCGGCGTGAAGGTCTGGATTTACAAGGGCGACATCGTCGGTGGCAAGCGCGAGCTGGTTGCGCCGTCGGCTGGAGCCGAGCGTCCGCGCCGCGAACGTCCGTCGGGCACCCGCCCGCGTCGTAGCGGATCCGCGGGTACGACGGCCACCAGTACCGAGGCCGGCCGTGCCGCTGAAGAGAGTGCGACTGCGGCGGCGCCGGCTGAGGCCACTGCCGTCGAGGCGCAGAGTACGGAGAGCTAATCATGTTGATTCCTCGCAGGGTCAAGCACCGCAAGCAGCACCATCCGCGCCAGCGCGGAATTGCCAGCGGTGGCACCCACGTGAGCTTCGGCGACTACGGCATCCAGGCGTTGGAGCACGCTTACGTCACCAACCGGCAGATCGAGTCCGCTCGTATCGCCATCAACCGGCACATCAAGCGTGGCGGCAAGGTGTGGATCAACATCTTCCCGGACCGTCCGCTGACCAAGAAACCCGCCGAAACCCGGATGGGTTCGGGTAAGGGTTCACCAGAGTGGTGGATCGCCAACGTCAAGCCGGGTCGGATTCTCTTCGAGCTCAGCTACCCCAACGAGCAGACCGCCCGGGAAGCACTGACCCGCGCGATCCATAAGCTGCCGATCAAGGCACGCATTGTTACCCGAGAGGATCAGTTCTGATGGCAGTGGGAACTTCGCCTGGCGAACTGCGCGAGCTCAACGACGAAGAGCTGATCGAGAAGTTGCGCGAATTCAAGGAAGAGCTGTTCAACTTGCGCTTCCAGATGGCGACCGGTCAGCTCGCCAACAACCGTCGGCTCCGCACGGTCCGTCAGGAAATCGCACGGATCTACACCGTGTTACGTGAACGCGAACTCGGCCTCGCTTCTGGGCCTCTTGGTGCAGAAAGTGGTGACTCCTAATGGCTGAGGCGAAGAAGGCGGCCCCCGCGAAGGCGGCCAAGGCGGCTCCGAAGACAGCGGCGAAAGACGCTAGTGCCAAGGGGCCCAAGTACACTCCGGCCACGCCGAAGCCCCGCGGTCGTCGCAAGACCCGCATCGGCTACGTCGTGAGCGACAAGATGCAGAAGACCATCGTGGTCGAGCTGGAAGACCGTATGCGCCACCCGCTGTACGGCAAAATCATCCGGACCACCAAGAAGGTCAAGGCCCACGACGAGCACGGTGACGCCGGCGTCGGCGACCGCGTCTCGCTGATGGAGACCCGCCCGACGTCCGCCACCAAGCGTTGGCGGCTCGTCGAGATCCTGGAGAAGGCTAAGTAAGCTCACCCACCCGTGCGCGGGAGAGCTCACGGTACGCCGGGTCCAGGCGGCGCACGGCGAACACGAACGCCAGCGCGATGAGTGGTCCGATAATGCCGTAAACGGCTGCGGGCAAAGCCATTTCGGCATTGTTCAGCAGTTGCGGGCTGAGCGCGATGCCGATCGCAACCACGGCGTTGTGCAACCCGATCTCCAGGCTGACCGCGATGGCTTGTCGCGGGCCCAGCCGCAGCCAGCGCGATACCAGGTAACCGACGGTCAGGCTGATAGCGCAGAAGCACACCACGGCCACGCTCAGCACGCCGAAGTTCTGCCACAGCGTTGTCTGACCGCTGTAGACCCCTCCGGTGACGGCAAGGATCAACAACACTGCCGCGGCGATCCGGACGAACTTGTGCAGGCGCCGGGCGAAGTCGGGGAAGCGGTGTCGAATAGCGACGCCGATCGCGACCGGAACGAGCACCATCGCGAACACCGTGAAGAACTTGTCGAATTGCAGTGGGATGAAACGTCCTTCGCCGAGGAACCAGGTCAGCGAAACCGCCAGGATCGCGGGTATCGCGAAGATGGACAGCACCGCGTTGATCGCGGTGAGCGTGAGATTGAGGGCCAGGTCGCCGTTCGCGAGATGGCTGACGATGTTGGCCAGCATCCCGCCGGGGGTGGCGGCTATCAGCATCAATCCGACGGCCAGATTCGGTGACAGGTGCAGCATCTCGGCGATCACCAGGCACACAGCCGGCAACACCAGTGCCTGACAGATCAGGGCGACCAGCAGCGGGCGCCGTACGGTGGCGGCCCGGCGGAAGTCGTCCACGGTCAGCGTGAGCCCGAGAGCGAGCATCACTACCCCGACTACGATCGGCAGGAACTGGTTGTTCATTGCTCTCCCAGCTGTGTACGCGCACGCGAAGACCACGGCGCGGCAATGCGGTAGATAGCCAGACTATCGGTATGCCCCGGCTCGTGCGCCGCGCGCCCGATCCGCACGGTGCATACGTCCAGGTCATGGGTTTGCAAGCGGGTCAAAACCATCGTGATTCGAAGCGGTGTAGACACCCGGCAGGTACAAACGGCGCCACAATCGAAAGCCGCTGAGGCGCAACGTGTTTCAACGTCGAGGCCCCCCGGCGGTCGAATGAGCCGCGCGACGTGGACCGGCTCGGCACCGGTGCCACCGCGCGAAAAGTGGATCTGCCTCGAATACCTTGCCAATCAGCCGTTCTCCGCGTAACGCGACCCGACCATCGAAGGAGTGGCAGTTATGACTTTGCGTGTCGTTCCCGAAGGTTTGACCGCTGCTTGTGCGGGCGTCGAGGCGTTGACGGCTCGGCTGGCAGCCGCGCAGGCCGTTGCGGCGCCGCTGATTACGACGGTGGTGCCGCCGGCTGCGGATCCGGTGTCACTGCAGAGCGCCGCGGAACTCAGTGTTCGCGGTGGCCTGCACACCGCGGTGGCGACCCAAGGCGCTGAAGAGCTTGGCCGCGCAGGGTTCGGCGTGGGGGCGTCGGGGGCCAGCTATGCCAGCGGTGACGCGGCGGGGGCCTCGCTGTACTTCTCTACCACCGGCTGACGATGACCGCGCCGATTTGGATCGCCGCACCGCCGGAGGTGCATTCGACCTTGCTGAGCAGCGGACCCGGATCGGGACCGCTGCTGCAGACGGCGGGTGCGTGGACCTCGCTGAGCACCGAATTCACCGCTGTTGCAGACGAACTCACCGATCTGCTGGCTGAGGTGCAAGCCGGCGCGTGGCAAGGACCGAGCGCCGAGTCGTTTGTCGCCGCGAACGCGCCTTTCCTGGCCTGGCTCAATCAAGCCAGCGCCGACAGCGCAACGGCGGCCGCCCAGCACGAAACACTGGCGGCGGCCCATACCGCCGCCCTGGCCGCTATGCCGACGCTGGCGGAACTGGCCGCCAACCACGTGGTACACGGCGCATTGGTGGCGACCAATTTCTTCGGTATCAACACCGTCCCGATCGCACTCAATGAAGCTGACTATGCGCGGATGTGGATCCAGGCCGCCACGACGATGGGGGCCTACCAAGCCGTTGCCGGTTCGGTCGTCGCGGCGACGCCGGTGACCGAGCCGGCACCACCAATCCTCAAGGCGGACAACCAAACGTCACCAGCCGCCGCCACCACCGAAACGCCGCTGGACCAACTCATCGTGCAGTTTCTCCAGGCCCGCGGCATCACGTGGGATCCCACCGCCGGCACCATCAACGGCCTGCCCTACTCGTCGTACACGAATCCGCTCACCACGCTCTACTGGGTCAAGAACACCGTCACGCTGGTCCAAGACCTCGAGAACTTCGCCCAGTTGCTGGCCACCAACCCGGAGGCGGCCTTGGCGAGCCTGACGCCGGCCAACATCGTCGCGTTCTTCGTCGCGCATCCGGCGGTCGCCGCCGCGATCGCAGCCAGTTCGGCCACCACCGTTCTGCCCGCAGCCTCAGCGGCCGCGGTGGCGTCGGTCGCCGCCGTGGTAGGGCTGATCGATCCGTCGCTGTTCCAGCCTTTCGTCCCCGTGTTGCCGCCGATCACCGCGCTACCGATGGTGCCGGCGGTGGCGTCAACCATGCTGGGCGCTGCGACCGTCGCGCCTACGGCCTCCGCGCCGTCGGTGCCGGCCGCACCTGCGGCAAGCACCGCGACCGCCACGGCGCCCGCACCGCCGAGTCCACCCCCGACGAGCGTGCACGGCATGGCCTTGCCCTACGCGGTGTTCGCCGGCGGCGGGCCGCCGATCGGGTTCGATTCGGGTGCCAGGGCCGGCGTCAGTTCCAGCGCGCGGCTCAAAGCCCCGGCCGAGTCGGCGGCTGTTGTCGCGGCAGAAGCTGCCCGGCGACGGGCTCGCAAGCGACGCCGACAGCAGGCGCACCGATACGACTATGCGGACGCCACAATGGATTACGACGTCGACCCGGATTGGGACGCGCCACCGCTGACGTCGACGACGGCATCCGACTCCGGCGCGGAACTGCTCGGCTTCGCAGGCACGGTAACGAAAGTTGGCGACCAAGCGACGGGTTTGGCCACGCTCGGCGGCGACGAGTTGGGCGGGGGACCGAGGATACCGATGCTGCCACACACCTGGACATCGGACGAGGGTCAGGACAGGCTGTAATCGCCCCCATCGCGATGTTGGCCGGGAGTTCGTCGCAGCGGTGTACTCTGCATCCGGAATCCTGGGGGGCCACTACGAAAGTGAGGCCAGGATGGCGACCGAGTTCAACGGCAAGATCGAACTGGATATCCGTGATTCGGAACCGGATTGGGGTCCGTACGCCGCTCCGACCGCGCCGGCTGGCGCGCCCAACGTCCTGTATCTGGTGTGGGATGACACCGGTATCGCGACCTGGGACTGTTTCGGTGGCCTCGTCGAGATGCCCGCGATGTCGCGCATCGCCGAGCACGGTGTGCGCTTGTCACAGTTCCACACGACCGCGCTGTGCTCGCCGACCCGGGCCGCGCTGCTGACCGGGCGCAACGCCACCACGGTGGGCATGGCCATGATCGAAGAATTCACCGAAGGCTTCCCCAACTCGAACGGCCGCATTCCGTTCGAAACCGCGCTGCTGTCTGAGGTATTGGCCGAACAG
>DATNFI010000238.1:0-3844 GCA_035606475.1 Mycobacterium sp.
GAAGCGGAGAGGCCGGTGAACCACAGCGTGCGGCCCCGCGACATGCGGTCTTCCGCGGTCACCAACGAGCTGTGCCGCACCGTGTTGGGACTCGACGACAGCGTCGTCCCCTCACGCAACACCATGCCCGCGGCAACCGTCCCGTTGGTGTGCGGGTCGATCAGGATGAACGACCCGGTGCTGGCATTGCGGGTGTACTCGTCGAGCAGCAGCGGCACCTGAGATCGCAGCGAAACCCGGCCAAGTTCGTTGAGCTGCAACGCCGTTGCGTCCTTGTCACGGCGCAGCGTGTTGACATCGAGCCGGTATTCCAGCGCGTTCACCCTGACCCGGGTGGTCTGGGTGGTGTGCTTGATCAGGTATTCGCGGCCCTCTTCCAGCGCCGACGCGTCGGCCATCCAGCAGACGGTCGCGTCGAAATCCTGGGTGACCCGCGGCGCGTTCGCCGGCCGGGCGATCATGTCGCCGCGCGAGATGTCGATGTCATCGGCCAGGCTCACCGAGACGGCCATCGGTGGAAACGCTTCTTCCACTGGGCCATTCGGCCCTTCGATCGCGGCGATGCGGCTCGGCTTTCCGGTCGGCAGCACCACGACCTCGTCGCCCGGACGCATCACGCCGCTGGCGACCGTGCCCGCGTAGCTGCGGTGGTCCTGGTGATCGTGGGTCTGCGGACGGATCACGTACTGCACCGGGAACCGGACGTCGACGAGGTTACGATCCGCCGCGACATACACCTCTTCGAGGTGCGACAGCAGCGCGGGCCCGTCGTACCACGGCGTGTGCTCGGACTTGCTGACCACGTTGTCGCCGTGCAGCGCCGACATCGGGATGGTCAGCACGTCTTTGACGTCGAGGCGGGTGGCGAAGGCGTAGAACTCGTCGCGAATCGCCTCGAAAGTCGCCTTGTCCCAGTCGATCAGGTCCATCTTGTTGACGGCGAGCACGATGTGCTCGATGCCGAGCAGCGACGCCAGGAACGTGTGCCGCCGCGACTGCTCGAGCAGGCCGTGGCGGGCGTCGACCAGCACGATCGCCAACTGCGCGGTCGATGCGCCGGTGACCATGTTGCGGGTGTACTGGATGTGCCCCGGGGTGTCGGCGATGATGAATTTCCGCTTGGGTGTGGCGAAGTAGCGGTACGCGACGTCGATCGTGATGCCCTGCTCCCGCTCGGCGCGCAGGCCGTCGGTCACCAGGGACAGGTCGGTGTATTCGTGGCCGCGGTCCTTGGACGTGCGCTCCACCGAGGCCCACTGGTCGTCCATGACGGCCTTGGAGTCGTACAGCAGCCGCCCGATCAGCGTGGACTTGCCGTCGTCGACCGATCCCGCAGTTGCTATGCGCAGCAACGTGGTTGCACTCATCAGAAGTACCCCTGCCTCTTGCGGTCTTCCATTCCAGCTTCGGAGATCCGGTCGTCGGCCCTGGTGGCGCCGCGCTCGGTCAGTCGCGACACGGCCGTCTCGGCGACCACCTCGTTGACGGTGGCGGCGGTCGATTCGACGCAGCCAGTGCACGTCACGTCGCCGACGGTGCGGAACCGGACCATCTTTTCGACCACCTTCTCGTCGGCGCGCGGCTGCAGGTGCCGGTCGACGGCCAGCAGCATCCCGTCGCGCTCGAAGACTTTCCGCTTGTGGGCGTAGTAGATGGACGGCAGCTTGATCTTCTCCGCGCCGATGTAGGACCAGATGTCGAACTCGGTCCAGTTCGACAGCGGGAACACCCGAATGTGCTCGCCCTTGTGGTGGCGGCCGTTGTAGATGTTCCACAGCTCGGGCCGCTGCGCCTTGGGGTCCCACTGCCCGAACTCGTCGCGGAAGCTGAACACCCGCTCCTTGGCGCGGGCCTTCTCCTCGTCGCGGCGGGCACCGCCGAACGCGGCGTCGAACTTGTTCTCCCGGATCGCGCGCAGCAGCGTCACGGTCTGCAGCGGGTTGCGCGACGGGATGGTTTCGACCACCCGGCCCGCGTCGATGTCATCCTGGACTTTGGCGATCACCAACCGCACCCCGGTCTCGGCGACCAACTCGTCGCGGGTGGCGATCACCTCGTCGAAGTTGTGACCGGTGTCGACGTGCATCACCGGAAACGGCAGACGGCCGGGGCGGAAGGCCTTCAGCGCCAGATGCAGCATCACGATCGAGTCCTTGCCGCCGGAGAACAGCAGCACCGGACGCTCGAACTCGGCGGCCACCTCGCGGATGATGTGGATCGCCTCGGCCTCCAGCGAGCGCAGATGACTCAGCTCGTACTGCCCGGCGGCGGGCGCCTCTTGGGTGGTCATCGGCCTCCCTCATTCTCGGTAAAGTAGGTAGATTTGGTCAAGATTATAAACATTACCGAGTATGAAACCAGTCTGTCGGGCGGGTGTCAATCACTTCGCTGCGGGCGGTTGATGCGGTTGATGCGCCGAGCGTGTACTCACGGCGGGAATTCGCCCGATCTACCGCCGTGGATGCACGCTCGGCGCATGCGCCGAAGCTAGCCGGTGACCTCGTCGAGCTTTCCGGTGGCAACGTCGAAGACGAACCCGCGCACCGACGTGTGCTTGGTGACGAAAGGGCTGTTCTCGATGCGGTGCAACGACTGCCGGACGTCTTCGGCGGGGTCGGGGAAGGCTTCTGGCGACCACGGCGGCTTGACGCCGGTCTCGTCCTGGATCGCGCGCTTGAAGTCGTCGTCGGTGAACGTCAGCATGCCGCAGTCGGTGTGGTGGATCAGGATGATCTCGGTAGTGCCCAACAGTCGCTGGCTGATGGCCAACGACCGGATCGCATCGTCGGTGACCACGCCGCCGGCGTTGCGTATGACGTGCGCTTCGCCTTCCTGGATGCCGAGCGCGCGGTAGACATCGATGCGGGCGTCCATGCAGGCCAGGACGGCGATGTGTTTGCTCGGGGGCAGCGGCAGGGGGCCGTGGAAGGACTTCGCGTAGTCCGCGTTGTTGGCCAGATAGTCATCGGTGACCGTCACCCCCTCCACGCTACGACGCGACGGCCGTCAGATCACCGGTCCGGATCAACCGGATCGCAATCTCTTAGTCTGGGCGGATGCGACAGGGGCGAGGCCGGTAGGCATGACCCGGTTTCTGGCGCGTCGCCTGGTGAACTATGTGGTGCTGTTGGCGCTGGCCTCATTTTTGACGTTCTGCCTGACGTCGGTGGCGTTCTCGCCGCTGGAAAGCCTGATGCAGCGCAGCCCGCGACCGCCGCAGGCGGTGATCGACGCCAAGGCCGCGCAGCTGGGCCTGAACAAGCCCATCCCGCTGCGCTATGCGAACTGGGCCTCGCACGCGGTGCGCGGCGACTTCGGCGCGACGATCACCGGACAACCGGTATCAGGCGAGCTGTGGCGCCGCATCGGGGTCAGCCTGCGGCTGCTGGTGATCGGGTCGGTGGCCGGCACGATCATCGGGGTGGTGCTCGGCGCCTGGGGGGCGATCCGGCAGTACCGGATCAGCGACCGCGTCATCACGATGCTCTCGCTGCTGGTGCTCTCGGCCCCGACATTCGTGATCGCCAACCTGTTGATCTTGGGGGCGCTGCGGATGAACTGGGCGCTGGGCTGGCAGTTGTTCCAATACACCGGCGAAACCTCACCGGCCTTGATCGACGGGACGGCGGCGCGATTCGTCGATCGCTTGCAGCACTTGGCTTTACCGACGCTCACGCTAGCGCTGGGCACCGCGGCCGGGTTCAGTCGCTATCAGCGCAACGCGATGCTCGACGTGCTCGGTCAGGATTTCATCCGGACCGCCCGCGCGAAAGGCCTGAGCCGCCGCCGCGCGCTGATCAAGCACGGGCTGCGGACGGCCCTGATCCCGTTGGCGACGCTATTT
>DATNFI010000239.1:0-16896 GCA_035606475.1 Mycobacterium sp.
TTCGGCGCCGCGGGTCTTGTTGCGGCGCTACTGGTTCCGATCACGCGATTCACGCCATTGGTGCGAATGATCGCCGAGTGGCTGGAGATCGTCGCGATCATCGCCGCACTCCCACTGGCCGCCTGGATCGGCGGGCTCTTCACCTGGGTGCGCATGCGATGACGCTCGTGCTTGCCACGCGGCGGATCGCCGCGCTCAGCCTCGCGGGCCTGCTGGTTGGTCTACCGTCGAGTCTTCCTCTGGCACAGGCGATTCCACCGCCGAGCGTCGACCCGGCCCGAGTCCCGCCGGACGGCAAACCCGCCCCGGATCAGCCGATGCGGCAGAGCAACATCTGCGCGCGAACCATCACCGTCGCCGAACCGAACGTCACGGTGCCGGCACCCGGCTACGTGATGCTCAACGTCTCCAAGGCCTGGCAATACTCGACCGGCAACGGCGTGCCCGTCGCCGTCATCGACACCGGCGTCAATCCCAGCCACCGCCTACCGGTGGTGCCCGGTGGTGACTACATCATGGGCGGCGACGGACTGATGGACTGCGACTCGCACGGCACCATCGTGGCCTCGGTGATCGGCGCAGCCCCACAGGGCGCTCCGATGCCGCCGCCGCTGCCGGCTGTTCCCGCCTTCCCGCCGCCCGCGGGCCCACCGGCCACCGACGCTGCTCCGCCGCCGCCCGGCGGACCGCCGCCACCGATCGCGCCGCCGCCCCCGCCTTCGCCGGTGACGATCACCGAGACCAAGCCGGCTCCGCCGCCGCCCCCACCACCGCCGGGGGATGAGCCCTCGAACGGGCCGGGCGACCCGGTCGCCGGTGCGCCGGACGACCCCGAAGTCCCGCCGCCCCCGCCGGGCGTACCGGACGGTGTCGGGGGAGTGGCCCCGCACGCGCGAATCATCTCCATCCGTCAGTCGTCGCGGGCGTTCGAACCGGAGCGGCCCGGTGGCGGCGACATGGACGCCCGCAAGAAGGCCGGCACCATCGCGACGCTGGCCAGTGCGATCGTCCACGCCGCAAACATGGGCGCCAAGGTCATCAACGTCAGCGTCACCGCGTGCCTGTCGGCCGCAGATCCTTTGGACCAGAGCGCTATTGGCGCGGCCGTATGGTATGCCGCGACGGTGAAGGACGCGGTGGTGGTTGCCGCCGCCGGTAACGAGGGCGAGGACGAATGCGCCCAGAATCCTGCCTTCGACCCGCTGGACGCCGCCGACCCCCGGGATTGGCATCAGGTGAAGACGGTGTCGTCGCCGTCGTGGTTCTCCGACTACGTGCTGTCGGTCGGCGCGGTGGACAACACCGGTGCCCCGATCAAGAAGAGCCTCGCGGGTCCATGGGTCGCGGCGGCCGCTCCCGGCGTCGGGATCATGGGGCTGTCTCCGCAAACCGGCGGGCCCGTAAACGCCTACCCGCCGATCCATCCGGGCGAGAAGAACATCCCGTTCTGGGGCACGAGCTTCTCGGCGGCCTATGTCAGCGGCGTGGCGGCGCTGGTGCGGGCCAAGTACCCGGCGCTGACCGCTCACCAGGTCATCAACCGGATCCTGCAGACAGCCCACAATCCGCCACGCGGAGTCGACAACCAGGTGGGCTACGGCGTCGTGGATCCGGTGGCGGCGTTGACATTTGACGTGCCGCCCGGCGATCGGCTGGCACCCGGTGCCCACAGCCGGTTGATCATTCCGCCCGCGCCGCCGCCACCACCGGATCATCGCGCCCGCAATGTCGCACTGGGCTTCGCCGGTGCTGTGGCGGTGGCGATCGTCCTCGCATCGTTGATAGCCCGGGCTCGGCGAGAGCGATGACGGCGGCGACCAAGCTGTTCGTGATCGTCGGCGTCCTGGCGGCCGGCCTGATCGGCTGGGTCTTCGCCGGATATCCCGGCGCCGCAGCGGGTTTGGTGCTGGGCATCCTGATCGGCGTGATCCCGTGGCGCCGTCACCAGCTGTGGTCGTGGCTGATCCTGCTGCGTCAGCGTGGTCGCGCGATCACGCTCAGCGAACCCATCACGGTCGCCAACGACCGGTCCGGTGGTGGCGTGCGCTACCAGGACGGTGTCGCGGTGGTCGCCGTGCAGC
This sequence comes from Mycobacterium sp., assembly GCA_035606475.1. Lineage (GTDB taxonomy): Bacteria > Actinomycetota > Actinomycetes > Mycobacteriales > Mycobacteriaceae > Mycobacterium. The sequence goes on from DATNFI010000239.1 coordinate 2,082, forward strand.
TGCTCGGCAAGGCGCACCGGCCGACGCTGTTCACCGGGTCGACGGCCACCTACACCGCGAACACCATTGACGTTGCCGAGCTACGGCCGCTGTTGCAACAGAGCCTCGGGCTCGCGATCGACTCCCTCAGCGTGGTCAGCGTCGGGTCGCGCCGGCGCAGCACCGGCGACTATCCACGCGTCTACGACACGCTGATCGGCACTCCCCCCTACGCCGGGCAACGGGAGACGTGGCTGATCGTGCGGATCAGCGCGCTGCCCAACGCCGAAGCGCTGCAGTGGCGAACCTCGATCGGGACCGCGACGCTGGCCGCGGCCCAGCGGATCGCAGCGGCATTGCGGCAGAACGGTATTCGCGCGAAGGTCGCGACGGCCACCGACATCGTGGAGTTGGAGCGGCGGCTGGGCAGTGTCGGGTTGAACGCGCACCACCAACGCTGGCGCACGACCCGTGGCGAGGGCGGCTGGCTCACCACGTACTGGTATCGGCCGGGTGACATCAACGCCGAGAATCTGGCGCACGCGTGGGCGCTGCGCGAAGACGGAATCATTCAGAACATCACGGTTTTCGGCGATGGCAGCGTGTCCGCGACGGTGACGGTGCGGAGCGCGCAGCCGCCGACGGCTCCGCCCAGCGTCATGTTCCGGATCCTGCCGGGGGAGCAGGCCCGCGCGATCGCCGCCAACCTCTGCGGGCCGATGCCCAGCTTGCGCGGCGTTCGGCGGGGCGTTCTCAACCAGCCGTTGGTCATTCCGATCGGGCCGTCCGGTGTGCTGCTGGGCAAGGTCGACGCCGGCAACCGGTTGATGCTCCCGCTCGACGATCCAGGGGAATTCAGTCGCGTGCACATCGCGGCGCAAGACGCCTTGGCCAAACGCATCGTCGTGCGGCTGGCGGGCGCGGGCGAACGCATCACCGTGCATACCCGCGACTTGCAGCGCTGGGCCAGTGTGCGGATGCCCGAGATCGCGGTGGGGACCCAGGTCCGGCCGATCGCCGGCACGACGGTGAGCGTGGTCGACGGAACCGTCACCCCGGCCCCGCGGCCGAACACGCTGATCTCGATCGGCGAGCCGGGCACGCCGTATCGCGGATCCGCCGACGTCGTCATCACACAAATTGGCCCCGCGACCGTCGATGTGACGGCCGCCGGCCAATTGCATACGGTTGAGGTGGAGCTGTTTCGGGCCGAGAATCGCTACATATCCTTGGAACCGACGAATATCGGCAGCTCCGAGCTCGAACCAGTGGACTAGGGGAACGGCGCTTGAGCACCACCGACACGGTCGCCGCACGCAAGCGGTTCGATCAGGCGATGGCGGTCTTCGACACCGATGTGTCGACCGCCCAGGCGCGATTTCGCGAGGCCAGCGATTTAGACCAGTCGATGGCCGATGCGTGGCTGGGCCGGATCGCGGCTGGCGACGAAGAGTTGGCCACGCTGCAGCAGCTGTATGCCTACGGGGCCCGGCTGCATCGCGAGACCAACCGACTGGGGGTGCGGCTCTCGGCGGCGATCAAGGCCGGGCCGTTTCTGTCGATCTCGGTGACCGAGTCTTCGCACGCCGGTCTGGCGCTGGCCAGCGCGTTGATCGACGACGGCCAGTACGAGAAAGCCGAAGCGCTGCTGAAAGATCCGGCCTTGCTGGACACGTGGGAGAACCACCAGTGGCAGCAGTACATCCGGGCCTACCTGATGTTCGCCACCCAGCGCTGGCCCGACGTGATCTCGGTGGCGGCGACCGTCCTCCCGCCGCAGGCGATCATCATGTCGGCGGTCACTGCGGCCACCAACGCGCTCGCCGCGCATGCGGCCGCGCACCTCGGGCAGGCGCGGGTCGCGCTGGACTGGGCTGACCGGGTCGATCTGCGGGCCGGCGGTTCGGCTGAGGCACGTCGCTCCCAACTGAACGACACCGCGGTGACGGCGATCGACCCGAACGAGTTCCCTTTGATTGCAGCCGATCTCGCCTACGTCCGCGGGATGGCGCACCGCCAGCTCGACGAGGAGGACAAGGCCCAGATCTGGCTGTCCAAGGCGACGATCAACGGCGCGCTGATCGAAGCGGCCAAGGACGCGCTCGCCGACCACCAGCTGCAGCTGGTAGTCACCGACGAGGAGACCATCAACACCCGCAGCAACAAGTGGGACGCCAGCACCGAGCGTTCGGCGTCGGACCGCCGCGACGAGCAGAACGAGGAGCGTCGCGAGGAACTGCTCAACGAGGGCCGAGCGCTGCTCAACAACCAGGTCGGGCTGAGCGAAGTCAAACAAGCGGTGGCGGAACTGGAAGACCAGATCGAGGTCCGCGCGCTACGGATGGCGGCCGGGCTGCCGGTCACCAATCAGACCAATCACATGCTCCTCGTCGGCCCACCCGGTACGGGTAAGACGACGACGGCCGAGGCGCTGGGCAAGATCTACGCGGGGCTGGGCATTGTGCGCCATCCCGAGATCATCGAAGTCAAGCGGGCCGACTTCTGCGGCGAGCACATCGGTGCGTCCGGCCCGAAAACCAATGAGCTGATTGCCCGTTCGCTCGGCCGCATCCTCTATATGGACGAGGTCTACTCGCTGGTGGAGCGTCACCACGACGGCCGGCCGGACATGATCGGCATGGAAGCGGTCAACCAGCTGCTGGTGGCGCTCGAGGTGCACCGGTTCGACTTCTGCTTCATCGGTGCCGGTTACGAGAAGGAAGTCGACGAATTCCTCACGGTCAACCCCGGTTTGACGGGCCGGTTCAACCGCAAGCTGCGGTTCGCCTCCTACGCTCCCGACGAGTTGGTCGAGATCGCCGTGCGCTACGGCCAACCGCGGGCGACGGTGATCGAGCCGGCCGCGCGCGAGGCGCTCAACATGGCGTGCAAGACGCTGCGGGCCTATCTGGCGCCGGACGGCACGCACGGGATCGACGTCATGCAGAACGGACGTTTCGCCCGCAACGTCGTCGAACGTGCGGAGCGGCTACGGGATTCCCGGGTGGCCGCCCAGCATCGCATCGACAAGGGCTCGGTGACCGTCGAAGACCTCGAGACGCTGCGCACCCAGGACATCGTCGCGGCGGTAACCGATGCCTGCGCGGAAAAGCATGTGCCCGTTCAGTTGTGACCGACGGGCCCGAAGGTGGGAAAGTTACAGCCGAACCGTGTAACTTTTCGAGCCGCTAGATCGTCGTGAACACATGAGCAATTCCGTCGAGGACGTCGCCGAGGCCTGGCGACTCCATCGCCCGTACCTGGTCAACCTCGCCTACCAGATGCTCGGCGACATCGGTGACGCCGAAGACGTTGCGCAGGAGGCATTCCTGCGGCTCTCGCGAACCGATGTCGGCACCATCGACGACGTACGCGCCTGGCTGACCGTGGTCGCAGGCAGGCTGTGTCTGGATCAGGCGCGGTCGGCCCGGGCCCGCTACGAGCGGCCCGACGACATCGGGCAAGAGGCGGTCGCGGTCAACCAGCCCGCCCGGCCGAACCCGGCCGACCGCGTGACGCTGGACGACGAGGTTCGCACGGCGCTGCTGGAGGTGCTGCGACGGCTGAGTCCCGGGGAGCGGGTGTCGTTCGTGTTGCACGACGTGTTCGCGGTGCCGTTCGACGAGATCGCGGAGACGGTGGGCCGGCCGGTGGGCACCTGTCGACAGCTGGCCCGCAGAGCGCGTTCGAAAATCGCTCTCGCACAGCCCAAACCGGGCGAGGTGTCGATGGCCGAGCATCAGCTCGTCACCGAGAAATTCATCACGGCATGCGCGAACGGTGATTTGCAGGCGCTGGTCGAGGTACTCGATCCGACGGTGTGGGGGGTGGGCACGGTGCTCGCCGATCCCGCCCCGCCGCCGCAGGTCAATCACGGGCCACACAACGTCGCGGTCAACCTGCTGCGCTACCTCGGCCCGGGCGCGACCCTGGTGAGCGGTCCGGCCGGCCAGCCGGTGCTACTGGCGTTCGCGGAGCGGCGCCTGTTCGCGGTCATCGTGCTGACGATCGGCGGGTCCCTGGTGACCAAGATCGAGGCCACCGCCGACCCGTCGGCGCGAGGCTAGCGGGGCTCTCGCGGGCCCTCCGGCCGGTCCGCGAAGAACCCGGCGATCGTCGCGGCGATCTCCAAGAACCTGCGACGGGTCTTTCGCCCCAGTTCGCTTTGCACGTCGATGACGCCGCCCGGCCGCAGGTGCGGATCGAACGGCACTTCGACCACGGTTTGGCCGCGTTCGAGGAACTGGTGGGCCAGTGCTGACCGGTGGCGCTTGTCCGAATGGCCGTCGGAGTCGTTGAGCACCACCACGGTCCGGTGCAGCAGAGCGGTACGTCCGTGTGCGGCCAGCCATTCCATCGTCTGCGCCGCGGCCCCCGCGCCGTCGGCCCACGGCGACGACACCACGATCAGCGCGTCGAGATCGCTCAGCGCCTCCTGGGTCACCGGGGCGTCCATGGTGGAGCCGCAGTCGATGATCGCGATCGTGAAATGGCGATCCAGCCGGGAGGTGGCCTCGCGATACAGCGCCGGATCGAGCACCCGGCGCGGCCCGGCCGTCGGCTCGCCGGCCAGCACGTACAGCCCCGCCGAATTGCTGCCGACCCGGCTACTGACATCGGCGAACGATCGAAGGTTCTGGTCGGCGGCGATCTCCCAGTACGAGCCGTTGGTCCGCGGGTCGATCCGGCTGCCGAGCCGGCCGAACGCGGTGTCGGCGTCGATCGCAACCACGCGGTCCTGACGGCGGAGCTCGGCGAAGATCGACCCGACGCTCGCGGCGACGGTGGTTTTGCCGACCCCGCCCTTGCCCAGGACCCCGACTTTGTAGTTGCCCCGCAAGGTCGAGGCGATGGCGGCTTCGTAGGCGGCATCCTGCTTCTCGCCGGCCGACGGCCCGAGGTTGACCAGCCCGAAGGTGGCCTTGAAGACGACGCGCTGCCAGCCGTATTTCGGTTCCGGCCCGCGTGGCGAGGGCTCGGACGGCGAGAAATCGACGTTGCTCCACGACGGCTGGGCCGGCCGCGCTGCCGGAGCAGGGGGCGGCGGAGCGGGCCGTGGCGGCGGGGCCGGACGGGAAGCGCCGGCGTGCGGGCGGGGAGGTGGTCCCGGCGGGCCGCTCTGCGGTACGGGGCGCCGGCGGTCTCTGAGGAAGTCGTCCGGCTCGGTCATGAACTCGTCCAAATCGAGATGTCTGGCCCGCCCAAGCTCATGGATGCATCGTAGAGCCGCCGCCTGTGGCCCACCGTTGCGATCACCGATTGCGCAGGTCAGGCGCATCTCGGGCGGGTGTGACGGAAAAAACCCGGGCAACTTTTGTTCCGGCACGTCCGGCGGGTCGATGGGATGGCTCGCGTGGCCTGCACAAGCGCCCGGATCGGCCGGTATAGCCGTGCTGCCACTGCTTTTGGTGACCTGGGTCACCCGCCGCGGGGAGCCGTTGTGAGCGGGGCGGCTTTCCCGTCCCGCAACGACCGCAATCACAGCAAACTGCCGCCGCACAGCGGCCGGAAGCCGCACCTCGGCCGAGACCGTCCCCGTCGTCTCCAAGACCCCCAAATGCCGTGCGGCACAACCTGACCGGGCTCGGTGGGGTATGCGCCGCGTCACATCGTCGCTCCACCGCCGATCGAGGCGTTAAGATGGACCAAGTTGGCATGTCAGGTGGGTTTTGTCATATCGTTTTACGACTTGTCGAAAACCGGTAACCGGGCCGCCGTTCAGCGCCGTACGGATACTCCCAACCGGGATCGCCGTTATCCGGCGAGCAGCACCTCGACAAGACCGAAGGGGCCCAACCCTCAGCCTTCAGGGCGCGGCACCCGTCGGAACGAATCGAAATGCTGCGGCAGAAATCTGGTGAAGGGGCAGGTGCGAATGGCGCCCAACCGCTCGCGGTCTCAAGGGCTGTACAACCCCGCGTTCGAGCATGACTCGTGCGGGGTGGCCATGGTCGTCGACATGCACGGCCGCCGCAGCCGCGACATCGTCGACAAGGCCATCACGGCGCTGGTCAACCTCGAGCACCGCGGTGCCCAGGGTGCCGAGCCGCACAGCGGTGACGGTGCCGGAATCCTGATTCAGGTCCCCGACGAGTTCTTCCGTCAGGTCGTCGACTTCGACCTGCCCGAAGCCGGCAGCTATGCGACCGGAATGGCGTTCCTACCGCAGTCGTCCAAGGACGCCGCCGCCGCGTGCGCGGCAGTCGAGAAGATCGTCGAAGCCGAGGGCCTGCAGGTGCTGGGCTGGCGCAACGTGCCGACCGACGATTCCTCGCTGGGTGCGCTGGCCCGCGACGCCATGCCCACCTTCCGCCAGATCTTCATCGCCGGCGCCGAGGGCATGCAGCTGGAGCGCCGCGCCTACGTCGTCCGTAAACGTGCCGAGCACGAGCTGGGTACCAAGGGCCCCGGCCAGGACGGACCCGGACGCGAAACCGTCTACTTCCCAAGCCTTTCCGGTCAGACCTTCGTCTACAAGGGCATGCTGACCACGCCGCAGCTCAAAGCGTTCTACCTCGACCTGCAAGACCAGCGGCTGACCAGCGCGCTGGGCATCGTGCACTCGCGCTTCTCCACCAACACGTTCCCGTCGTGGCCGCTGGCGCATCCGTTCCGCCGCATCGCGCACAACGGTGAGATCAACACCGTCACCGGCAACGAGAACTGGATGCGGGCCCGCGAGGCGCTGATCGACACCGACATCTTCGGGTCGCGCGACGACGTCGACAAGCTGTTCCCGATCTGCACCCCGGGCGCCTCGGACACCGCGCGTTTCGACGAAGCGCTGGAACTATTGCACCTGGGCGGGCGCAGCCTGCCGCATGCGGTGCTGATGATGATCCCGGAGGCCTGGGAACGGCACCCGTCGATGGACCCCGCGCGACGGGCGTTCTACGAGTACCACGCGTCGCTGATGGAGCCGTGGGACGGGCCGGCGTCGATGACCTTCACCGACGGCACCGTCGTCGGCGCGGTGCTGGACCGCAACGGCCTACGCCCGTCCCGGATCTGGGTCACTGACGACGGCCTGGTCGTGATGGCCTCCGAAGCCGGCGTCCTCGACCTGGACCCGGCCAAGGTGGTGCGCCGGATGCGGCTGCAGCCCGGCCGGATGTTCCTGGTCAACATGACCGAGGGCCGCATCGTCTCCGACGAGGAGATCAAGGCCGAGCTGGCCGCGGAACAGCCCTACCAGAAATGGCTCGACCAGGGTCTGATCCCACTGGCCGAGCTGCCGCAGGGCGACTACGAGCGGATGCTCGAACACCGGGTTGTGTTGCGCCAGTTGGTGTTCGGCTACACCTACGAGGAGCTCAACCTGCTGGTCGCGCCGATGGCGCGCACCGGCGCCGAGCCGATCGGCTCGATGGGAACCGACACCCCTGTCGCGGTGCTCTCGCAGCGCCCGCGGATGCTCTACGACTACTTCCAGCAGTTGTTCGCACAGGTGACCAACCCGCCGCTGGACGCCATCCGCGAAGAGGTGGTGACCAGCGTGCAGGGCACGGTCGGGCCCGAGGGCGATTTGCTCAACCCGAACGCCGACTCCTGCCGCCAGATCCACCTGCCGCAGCCGGTGCTGCGTAACCACGAGTTGGCCAAGCTGATCAACCTCGACCCCGACGTGGAAGTCAACGGCCGTCGTCATGGGTTGCGGTCCAAGGTGATTCGCTGTCTGTACCCGGTTGCCGAGAATGGCGCCGGGCTGAAGGCCGCGCTGGACGACGTGCGGGAGCAGACGTCGGCGGCGATCGCCGACGGGGCGCGGATCATCATTCTCTCCGACCGGGAGTCCGATGAGACGCTGGCGCCGATCCCGTCGCTGCTGGCCGTCTCGGCTGTGCACCATCACCTGGTCCGGGAACGCAGCCGCACCAAGGTCGGCCTGGTCGTGGAGACCGGCGACGCCCGCGAGGTGCACCACATGGCCGCGCTGATCGGCTTCGGCGCCGCCGCCATCAACCCGTACATGGCGTTCGAGTCGATCGAGGTCATGCTCGACCGCGGCGACTTCGAGGGCCTCGACCGCGAGACGGCGCTCAACAACTACATCAAGGCCGCGGGCAAGGGTGTGCTGAAAGTGATGTCCAAGATGGGCATCTCGACGCTGGCCTCCTATACGGGCGCGCAGCTGTTCCAGGCTGTCGGTGTCGCCGAGGACGTGCTCGGCGAATACTTCACCGGATTGACCTGTCCCACCGGCGGAATCAATCTGTCCGACATCGCCGCCGACGTCGCGACCCGGCATGGCCTCGCGTTTTTAGACCGGCCGGACGTGCGTGCGCACCGCGAGCTCGAGGTGGGCGGGGAGTACCAGTGGCGCCGCGAGGGCGAATACCACCTGTTCAACCCGGACACCGTGTTCAAGCTGCAGCACTCCACTCGGACCGGGCAGTACAAGATCTTCAAGGAATACAGCCAACTGGTCGACAACCAGAGCGAGCGGATGGCGTCGCTGCGTGGTCTGCTCAAGTTCCGCGACGGGCTGCGGCCGCCGGTGCCGCTCGACGAGGTCGAGCCCGCGAGCGAGATCGTCAAGCGGTTCTCGACCGGGGCCATGAGCTACGGCTCGATCTCCGCCGAGGCGCACGAGACGCTGGCCATCGCGATGAACCGGCTCGGCGGCCGGTCGAACTGCGGCGAGGGCGGCGAGAGTGTCACCCGCTTCGAGCGCGAAACCAACGGCGACTGGCGTCGCAGTGCGATCAAGCAGGTCGCCTCGGCTCGCTTCGGCGTCACCTCGCACTACCTGAGCAACTGCTCCGACATCCAGATCAAGATGGCGCAGGGCGCCAAACCCGGTGAGGGCGGCCAGCTTCCGGCCAGCAAGGTCTACCCGTGGATCGCCGAGGTGCGGCACTCCACCCCAGGTGTGGGCCTGATCTCGCCGCCGCCGCACCACGACATCTACTCGATCGAGGATCTGGCGCAGCTGATCCACGACCTCAAGAACGCCAACCCACAGGCGCGTATCCACGTGAAACTGGTGTCGGAGAACGGCGTCGGCACCGTCGCTGCCGGGGTATCCAAGGCACACGCCGACGTGGTGCTGATCTCCGGTCACGACGGCGGTACCGGGGCCACCCCGCTGACGTCGATGAAACACGCCGGCGCCCCCTGGGAACTCGGCCTGGCCGAAACCCAGCAGACGTTGCTGCTCAACGGGTTACGTGACCGCATCGTCGTCCAGGTCGACGGTCAACTCAAGACCGGTCGTGACGTGATGATCGCGGCACTGCTCGGTGCCGAGGAATTCGGTTTCGCCACAGCACCTCTGGTGGTATCGGGCTGCATCATGATGAGGGTCTGCCACCTGGACACCTGCCCTGTCGGGGTGGCCACCCAGAACCCGGTGCTACGCGAGCGGTTCGCCGGCAAGCCGGAATTCGTGGAGAACTTCTTCCTGTTCATCGCCGAAGAGGTCCGCGAATACATGGCGCAGTTGGGTTTCCGCACTATCAACGAGGCGGTCGGCCAGGTCGGCTCGCTGGACACCACGCTGGCCCGCGCGCACTGGAAGGCGCACAAGCTCGACCTGTCTCCGGTGCTGCACGAGCCGGAGTCGGCGTTCATGAACCAGGATCTGTACAACAGCTCCAAGCAGGACCATGGCCTGGACAAGGCGCTGGACCAGCAGTTGATCGTGATGAGTCGCGAGGCGCTGGACTCGAAGAAGCCGGTGAGCTTCTCCACCACCATCGCCAACGTCAACCGCACCGTGGGCACCATGCTCGGCCACGAGGTGACGAAAGCCTATGGTGGCCAAGGCTTGCCGGACGGCACCATCGACATCACCTTCACCGGGTCGGCCGGCAACAGTTTCGGCGCCTTCCTGCCCAGCGGTATCACGCTGCGGGTCTACGGTGACGCCAACGACTATGTCGGCAAGGGGCTGTCGGGCGGACGCGTCGTGGTTCGGCCGTCGGACAACGCCCCGGCGGACTACGTCGCCGAAGACAACATCATCGGCGGCAACGTGATCCTGTTCGGGGCCACCAGCGGCCAGGCGTTCCTGCGTGGCGCGGTGGGCGAGCGGTTCGCGGTGCGCAACTCCGGCGCACATGCGGTGGTCGAAGGCGTCGGCGACCATGGCTGCGAGTACATGACCGGCGGCAAGGTGGCGATACTGGGCAGCACAGGCCGCAACTTCGCGGCGGGCATGTCCGGTGGCATCGCCTACGTCTACGATCCCGAGGACGCGTTGGAAGCCAACCTCAACTCCGAGATGGTCGAACTCGAGACCCTGGACCCAGAAGACCTCGACTGGCTGCACGGAATGCTGCAGGCGCACGTCGACGCCACGGATTCCGCTGTGGGCCAGCGTATTCTGGCCGACTGGGACGCCGAGCAGAAGCGGTTCGCCAAGGTGATGCCGCGCGATTACAAGCGGGTGCTGACCGCGATCGCCGAGGCCGAGCGCGACGGCACCGATCCCGACGCAGCGATCATGGCGGCCGCCAGTGCCTGATCCCAAGGGTTTCCTCAAGTACACCCACCGTGAGACGCCCAAGCGCCGACCGGTGGACCTGCGCCTGCGCGACTGGAACGAGGTCTACGAAGACTTCCCGCACTCGACGCTGCAGGAGCAGGCGACGCGTTGCATGGACTGTGGAATTCCGTTCTGCCACAACGGGTGTCCGCTGGGCAATCTCATTCCGGAGTGGAACGACCTGGTCCGCACCGGTCGGTGGCGCGACGCGATCGAACGGTTGCACGCCACCAACAACTTCCCGGACTTCACCGGGCGGCTCTGTCCGGCGCCCTGCGAGTCATCGTGCGTCCTCGGCATCAACCAGGATGCCGTGACGATCAAGCAGATCGAAGTCGAGATCATCGACAACGCCTTCGACAACGGATGGGTGGTGCCGCTGCCGCCCGACAAGCAGACCGGCAAGAAGGTCGCCGTGGTGGGCTCCGGGCCGGCCGGCCTGGCCGCCGCGCAGCAGCTGACCCGGGCCGGGCACGCGGTGACGGTGTTCGAACGCGCGGATCGCATCGGTGGCCTGCTGCGCTACGGCATCCCCGAATTCAAGATGGAAAAGCGGCACCTGGACCGCCGCCTGGACCAGATGCGCGCCGAGGGAACCGAATTCCGCACCGGCGTCAACGTCGGCGTTGACATCACGCCCGAGCAGTTGAAGGCGGACTTCGACGCGGTGGTGCTGGCCGGCGGCGCGACCGCGTGGCGCGACCTGCCGATCCCGGGCCGCGAACTCGATGGCATCCACCAGGCGATGGAGTACCTGCCGTGGGGCAACCGGGTCCAGCAGGGCGACGACGTGCTCGACGCCGATGGCCAGCCGCCGATCACGGCCAAGGGCAAGAAGGTCATCATCATCGGCGGAGGTGACACCGGCGCCGACTGCCTGGGCACCGCGCACCGCCAACTCGCGAAGAGCATCCACCAGTTCGAGATCATGCCGCGCCCGCCCGAGACCCGCGCTCCGTCCACGCCGTGGCCGACCTACGCGATGATGTACCGGGTGTCGGCCGCGCACGAAGAGGGCGGCGAGCGCGTCTTCTCGGTCAACACCGAGGAATTCATCGGCAAGGACGGTCATGTCGCCGCGCTGAAGGTGCACGAGGTGACGATGCAGGACGGCAAGTTCGTCAAGACCGAGGGCAGCGACTTCGAAATCGAGGCCGACCTGGTGTTGCTGGCGATGGGCTTCGTGGGTCCGGAGCGCGAGGGTCTGCTCACCGACCTCGGTGTCGAGCTGACCGATCGCGGCAACGTCGCGCGTGGCGCCAGCTTCGAGACCTCGGTGCCCGGTGTATTCGTTGCCGGGGACGCCGGTCGTGGCCAGTCGCTGATCGTCTGGGCGATCGCCGAGGGCCGTGCCGCGGCCGCGGGGGTGGACCGGTTCCTGATGGGCGAGACCGCGCTGCCGGTGCCGATCGCCCCCACCACCGCACCGCAACGTTAGTCACAGTCGTCACATCAGAAACATTTGATAAATTCTGCGGCGCGTCCTACACTGTTTGCCAGCCAAAAGCTGTCTAATGGTTCGATACGGGCGTCGCGGGGTGTGGGGCCCGGTTGAGCTGATCGACCGCAGGAGTTAGCGCTGTGTACCTGAACCCGATGGCCCGTTCCCGGGTCGGCCGAATTGCCTGGTCATGGTTCCGCCACCCAGTTAAAAGCCGCGAATTCCCCGAAAAACTCGAGCGCCTGGTGACTGCCGACGAGTTGCTCCGCTTCGGCGTCTAGCAGCCCGTTACGCCGCCCGCCGGTAACGGCGAGCGTTTGCTGACCGTCACCGAGTTGTTATTTCAGCGTGGCCGCCGCGCCATCGCTGCAGCTGCCCCGACCCAACTGCCTACGAGGGGAAGTAAAACGCCTGGTTGCAGAAGGCTGCGTCCGGGTCGCTGAGGTGATTCGCGGCCGCGACGACCGCGATCCTGGTGGGAAGGTCCGCGTCGCCGTATTCGTCTCGGCATAGCGAGGCGAGGGTGTCGCCGGCAAGGTGGCGCAGGCGATTCAACCCCGGCTGAATCAGCACCTGACCCGGGTTCACGGTGCTGCCCGTCGGCAGGTTGTTGGCGAGTTCGATGATCACCGCGAGGTGATCGTCGCCGTACCAGCGGGCCGCCAGGCCCTCGAGGGTCTCGCCCGCCACCACGGTGTGGTGACCGACATCGGCCAGCTCGGGTATGTGCAGCCAGGTACCTTGTTGGATTTCGCGTTGAGCAACTCCGTTGACGATCTCCCAGATCAACTGCACGTTGACGTCGGCGGTGTTGTAGTAGAGCTGCGTGATGTCCTTTCGTGCCGCGGTCGAATCGGCGGTCGTGACCCGATGACGATAGGTGACGTAGGGAATCAGCAACTGTTGTCCGACTTGGATGTGCGCCGGATCGGCGAGGTCGTTTTGCAAGGCGATCACCGGGTAGAGTTCGCCGTCCCCGTATTCGCGTTGGGCGATTGCGAACAAGGTATCGCCCTGTTGCGCTTGGTAGTTCTTCATGGCGGATCCTGATTTCGTGTGTGATCGAGTGGACCGGTCGATCATGCGCCGACGACATGGGGCCGCGCACGAGTAGTCGGCTACTCGAAATCAGGCGGGCGTCCGCCACTCTCAGGTGATCAAGCCCGAATCCCGGATCGCTTCAGCCAATGGTTCCAGCACGGCCGGGGTATGCGGAGGCGGGAGGTACACGATGCCCAGATCCAATCCGACCTCGGCCAGCGCCGCGGCGTTCTCGATGACCTTCGCGTAGTCGAGGCTGGGTTCCAGGAGCAGGTGCGCGGACGTGGTGATCTCCGTCGGGTCACGTCCGATGTCGGCGCAATGCGACGCCAACACGTCGCGCTTGTGCGCGAACATCTCCGGCGGCCCGCCGGCGAAGTTCCAGTGCTGGGCGTATTGGGCGGTGATCCGCAGGGTGCGCTTCTCGCCGCTGCCGCCGATGCAGATCGGCGGATGCGGCCGCTGCGGGCCTTTCGGTTCGTTGCGGGCGTCCTTGAGTTGGTAGAACGTGCCGTCGAAGTTGGTGGTCTCGTCGCTGAGCAGGCTGGTCAGCACCGCGCAGGCTTCCTCGAACCGGTCGAAGCGCTCCTTGATGCTGCCCAATTCGATGCCGTAGGCGCCGGACTCTTCTTCGTTCCAGCCGGCGCCGACACCCAATTCGAGCCGCCCGTTGGAGATGATGTCAAGTGCTGCAACCATATTCGCGAGCACTGCCGGGTGCCGGTAGTGGATGCCCGTCACCAGGGTGCCCAGTCGCAGTCGGTTGGTGGCCTGGGCCAGCGCGGTGAGCGTGGTCCAGCCCTCCAGACACGGCCCGGTACTGTCGCTGAAGATCGGATAGAAGTGGTCGAAGGTCCACCCGGACTCGTAGACGTCGATGTCGTCGGCGGCCTTCCAGACGGCCAGCATGTCCGCCCAGGTGGTGTTTTGGGGTGAGGTTTTGAACGCGAATCGCATGATTTCGAACGTAGTCGAGATCGCGGAGTCGTGGCGTGACGCCCGCGAGTACGCCGACCCAACGGTGAGTACGGGTGTGCCGCTCGACGTCAAGATCACCCTGCTGTCGGCCGGATTGATTTTTCTGCTTGCGTTGGTGCTCGGGGTCTGGAAGTACCGTCAGATGCTGACCTCCGAGGATCACCTCGCCCACCCCTACGTCGACATCGCGCACCGCGCGGCGCTGCTGTATTCCTTCGCCGTCCTGCTGGTCGCGGTGTTCGTCCAATTGAGTGCCTGGCCGATGTGGGTCAACTTGACCGCAGCGATGGTGCTGGTGTTCTTCTTCGTCGCCGCGATCGTGAGCTACATCGTCCACGGCTTCAAGCAAGACACCGAGAACCAGTTCGCCAATGCCGACCGGGCGTTGCGGGCGGGCATGGCCGCGCTCGTCATCGGCGAGGTCGGCGGTTTCGGGGTACTGCTTGCCGGATTTATCGCCAGCCAGTTCTAGCCGGCGGGCACACTGGAGCGATGGACCCGGTAGCCGCTCTGCGCCAGATCGCCTACTACAAAGACCGCGCGCGGGAGGACTCCCGGCGGGTGATGGCCTACCGCAACGCCGCCGACATCGTCGAGGGACTCGACGACGCGGAGCGCGAACGCCACGGCCAGGCCAACAGCTGGCAGTCGCTGCCCGGGATCGGGCCCAAGACCGCCAAGGTGATCGCGCAAGCCTGGTCCGGCCGCGAACCCGATGCCCTGGTCGAATTACGTTCGGCGGCCCAAGATCTCGGGGGCGGAGAAATCCGCGCGGCGCTACGCGGCGACCTGCATCTGCATTCGAACTGGTCCGACGGATCGGCGAACATCGACGAGATGATGGCGACCGCTGCCGCGCTGGGCCACGAATACTGTGCGCTGACCGA
>DATNFI010000240.1:0-2473 GCA_035606475.1 Mycobacterium sp.
TCGTGTGAGCCGTTCGCCGATCTCGCTTCGATCGCCACCGGTGATTCGGCTGGCGATTTCGGCGGGCTCGAACGGCCATCCCATCGTCGCGCGAAACAGCTCAGCCTTGCCGCCGAAGTAATGCCGGATCATCGCGGGATCGACTCCGGCCGCGGCGGCGACGTCGCGCACCGAGGTTTTGTCGTATCCGGCATCGGCGAACATCCGGCGGGCGGCCGCCAGGATCACGGTGCGGGTGTCGGTCTTACCGCGCGGTCGTCCGGTCCGGGCCATAGTGCGAGGAATTCTACAGTCGTTGACTTTCGGCGAACCCGCGGATAGCGTGGTGGCAGAAATTCCACAAGCGAGGAGTTTTGGATATGCCAGCACCACGATGGGTCGCCCGGGCCAACAAGAAGGGGCTGAACCGGCTCACCAAGTTCATCGCCCCTTGGGCGCCGGGATGGGCGGTCGTCATACACAGGGGTCGCAAGTCGGGACGAACGTTCCGGACCCCGTTGTGGGCCTTTCGGCGCCGGGGCGGATATGTGATCGCGCTGACGTACGGTTCCAGTGCGGACTGGGTGCGCAACGTTCTGGCCGCCGGCGGTTGCGAACTGGAAAGCAGACGACGGCGCTACCAGCTTGGCGCCCCACGGCTATACCGCGACGAGAACGCCTCAGACATGCCGGCATTCATTCGGTTCATGCTCCGCAGGGTCATCAAGGCACCGGAATTCCTCAGCCTCGACGTCGTCGGCGAGGTGCCGACGACAATGTCGTCGCGCAGTGGGACCACTTCGTCCTAAGAGCGCGCATCGCGACCGAAGGGTGGGAATAAGCGTCGCTGGGTCGGGTTGACCGTGGCATGCGAGCAGTCGTCTATGACCCTCAGGCACGTGCGAAATTGCGATTGGCCGACGTCGAGGAGCCTGTCGCCGCGGAGTCCGAGGCGCTGATTCAAGTGCGGGCGACGGCGCTGAACTTCGGCGAGGTGCACTTCATCGACCACATGCGCAAGCCCGGCGAGGTGCCCGGCTGGGACGCGGCAGGCGTGGTCGTGCAGACCGCCGCCGATGGATCAGGTCCACCGGTCGGCAGCCGGGTTGTGGGCTTTCACGGAGCGGGTGGATGGGCAGAGCGACGGGCCGTGCCGACCGAAAACCTTGCGGTGCTTCCGGATTCGGTTGACTTCGGACCGGCGGCGGCACTGCCGGTGGCCGGCGTGACCGCGCTGCAGTCGCTGCGCGCGCTCGGCTCGGTGGTCGGCCGACGAGTGCTCATCACCGGCGCGTCCGGCGGGGTCGGTCGATTCGCGGTGCAACTGGCGGCGCGGGCGGGTGCCCACGTGATCGCAGCGGTTGGTTCGACCGCTCGCGGCGCAGGGTTGACGGCGCTGGGCGCGACGGAGGTCGTGGTCGGGCTTGCCGATGTCGCCGAGCCGGTGTCCGGTGTGCTGGACAACGTCGGCGGGCCGCTGCTCGCCGAGGCATTCAGCCTGCTCGACGATGGCGGCTCACTGCAATCCATCGGAATGGCATCGAACCAGCCGAGCACCATCGACTTCGAGGTCGAGCGGCGAAGCGGAGTGCGTAAACGGTTGGAGCCGTTCACTGTTCGCACGCCTTTCGGCCCGGATCTGGCCTACCTGGTGGAACTTCTGGCGGCCGGCGAACTCGATCCGCAGATCGGGTTGCGCACGTCGTGGAACGATGTATCCGAAGCGGCCGAGGCGCTGCTCGACCGCCGGGTCGCCGGCAAGGCGGTATTGGACGTGGCGTGATGGCTGACAAAGGTTTCCATGAGGGCGAACTCGCCGTCCAGCATCGTGCCGGCGTAGCGGCCCAGGCGGAGCGGCTGGGTACCGCCATGCTGGCCACGCCCGACCTCAATGGAGGCATCAGTCGCTTCCTGGCTGACCGCGACTTCGCGGTCATCACTGCGCGCGACGCCGACGGCTGGCTGTGGATATCTCCGCTCCTCGCGTCGGCAGGATTCCTCGACGCGCGTGATCGCACGCTGCGTATCCACACCACGCCGCGTCGCGGTGATCCATTGCAGGGCCTCGCGCCAGGTCAGCCCGTTGGCGTGCTTGCCATCGAATTCGCCACCCGGCGCAGGGTTCGGGTGAACGGCACCCTCGCACGCACGGGCGCCGACGGACTCGAGTTGGCTGTTGAGCAAGCATTCGGCAACTGTCCCAAGTACATTCAGCGACGCCACCTCGAACACATCGAACGCGCAGTCGCCGGGCACGTCGAACGTTACGACCACCTCGTTGCCGAACACACCGCGCTCATCGCCCGTGCCGATACCTTCTTCCTCGGCACCGTGCACCCGACCCACGGCGCCGATGCGTCCCATCGCGGCGGCACACCAGGCTTTGTACGCGTCGAGGGCGGCCAGTTGTGGTGGCCGGATTACCCCGGCCAACATGTTCAACAGCTTCGGCAATTTGGCGTCGGACAAGACCGCAGCCTTGCTCTTCGTCGAC
>DATNFI010000241.1:0-11085 GCA_035606475.1 Mycobacterium sp.
GTTCCCCCCGTGCATGCCGGGCAGGTCAGGGGACATGTTGTGCTCGTATCCACGTGATAACTCGCGGGCAGGCCGCTTTAATCGCCTATCCGATTACTGGTATTAAAGTACAGCATATTGGATCCGTGGCTTCGCAGTGAAGCGAGCCTGGGCACCCCGGCCATTCAGCGGGCTAATATGCCCACTGCCTGCTTGAATACCGCGGGTAGCACGGTGCAGGCGGGCACGATGCCGCGCCGGCTCACCGCTGGCACGGTGGCCAGGACTAGGCCACGGGTGAGCAGTCGGTAGTCACGGGTGATCCGATGCCAGGCGCGTTCGTAGGCGAGCGGCGTGTCGTCGACGATGGCGGCCACGGCGGCGCCGGCTTGTTTGACGGCGAGGCTGACGCCCTCGCCGGTCAGGGCATCCTCGTAGCCGGCCGCGTCACCGACCAGCAGTACCCGGCCGGCAACGCGGCGGGACACCACCTGTCGCATGGGTCCGCAGCCGCGTGCTCGCCCACGGCTGGCGCCATGCAGATGGTGTGCCAGCCGTGGGAACCAGGCAAGTTCGGGACGGTGACGGGACAGGATCGCCACGCCGACCAGATCCGGCTCGACCGGTGTCACATACGCCTCGCCCCAGCGCGACCAGTGCACCTCGACGAACTCCGACCACGCCGGTACTCGGTAGTGCCAGCGCACCCCGTACCGTCGCGGCGTTCCGGGCACCGCGTCGATGCCGACGGCGCGACGAACCGTCGAATGCAGTCCGTCGGCTGCGACCAACCATTTCGCGCGCACCCCAGCGGCCGTCACACCGTGGGCATCCTGCTCCACAGTCGTCACGCGCGTTGAGATCCATTCAGTGTCTTGCTCTTTGGCGCGTGAGGCCAGCGTGGCATGCAACGTCGTGCGTCGAACACCCCGCCCTGGGCCGTTGCGAAAAACCGCTTCGGCGCGACGATGTTCGCTCAGGTAGGCGATACCCCGAAAGGGCATACCGGGAGGGTCCACGCCCAGTGCAGCCAGTTCGGCCAATCCGCCGGGCATCAATCCCTCACCGCACGCCTTGTCGATGGGATTTTCGCGTGGCTCGGCCACGATCACCGAAAGTCCTTGCCGGCGAGCGTGTAACGCCGCGGCGAGGCCACCAGGGCCGCCGCCGACGATCAGTAGATCGGTGTCATATGTGCTCATGCGTACCCGAGCGCGGAGTTCTCTGTCCGGATCCGCACTGTCAGAAGCAGCGCGTTGGCCAGGCTGAAAACGGCTGCGGTCAGCCATGCCGTGTGTACCAACGGAAGCGCCAGCCCCTCAGCCACCACGGCTACGTAATTGGGGTGATGCAGCCAGCGATAGGGACCCTGTCGCACCAGGGCGGCATTCGGAAGGACGATTACCCGGGTGTTCCAGCGTCGGCCCAAAGTTGTGACACACCACCACCGCAGAATCTGACTCAAAGCCGCCACCGCGAGCATCGGCCAGCCGAGCCACGGGATGAACGGTCGATGCAACGCCCACACCTCGGCGACGCAGCCAACTAGCAGCGCGGTGTGGATGGTGACCATTACCGGATAGTGGTTGTGGCCAAACTCCTTGCCGCCGTGCCCAAAGGCCCACTGCGCATTACGTTTAGCGACGATCAGCTCCGCCAGCCGTTCGATTCCGACGGCCAGGATCAGCAGGTAGTACATCGCCTACCAGCCGAGCAGCACGAGTTCGGAACTGAAACCGGGCCCCATCGCGATCATCAGCCCAAAGGAACCGGGCGGTGGTGGGTCGGCCATCACGGGCCCAAGCACATCCAGCACCGAGACTGACGAGAGATTTCCATTGTCGCGCAAGGAATTCCGAGTACCGATCAGGGCGTCGGCGGGAAGTTCCAGCGCGTTCTCCACCGCGTCGATCACCTTCGGCCCGGCGGCGTGAACTACCCACGTCGAGATGTCCGTGGTGGTCAGGCCGTGCTCGGCGAGGAACTTGCCGACGTCTTCGCCCATGTGTTGTTCGACGACGCTGGCGATCTCGACCGACAACACGATTTCGAACCCCGCGGTGCCGATGTTCCAGCCCAACACGTCTTCGGTGTCCGGGTAGGTCCGACTACGGGTGCCCAGCACCTTCGGACCGATCGCTGCGCGGTCGGCCCCGGTCGCGATGAGGGCGCCGGCCCCGTCACCAAACAGGCTGGAGGCGACCAGATTTGCGAGCGAACGGTCCGCACGCTGAATGGTCAACGAGCACAGTTCGACCGCCAGCAGCGCCGCGACATGATCGGGGTACCCGACGAGGTAGTCGTACACCCGCGCGAGGCCGGCGGCGCCGGCGACGCAGCCCAGACCGAACAGCGGGACACGCTTGACGTCCGGGCGCAGGCCCACCCGGGTCATCAGCCGCGCCTCCAATGAGGGCACAGCGAGCCCGGTTACCGTCGTCGAAAAGACGATATCGACTTCGGAAGGCTTGATCTTGGCGGAATCCAGCGCAGACAGCAGCGCCCGCTCACCCAACTCGAGGGCGATGTCGAGATAAGCGTCGTTGGCTTCGGTGAAGCCGCTGATTTCGCCGTACCGCGCAAGGGGCAGCGCAAGATGGCGTGTCGCAACGCCGCTGGTGGCAGCGAACCGTCGAAATTCTGGACCGGCGAAGTCGGCCAGGGCCGCGCTCACCTCGTCCTGGGTGTGTCGGTGAGACGGGAACTCCACCGCCACACCCGCGATAGACGGCGTTGCTGCCGTGTTGGCCGTCAATGTCTGTACGTCGCGCATCACCGGATGTCCAGTGGCCGTTGGCTTGTCCACATAGACAACTACGTCGTGGCGGCCGAGTTGGTTCAATATCGTTGCAAATAGGGCCCATTCAACATGCGTCTAACCTGGTCGGCAGGCCATCTTGCCCGGCACCACGATCGGTAGGTTGAGACTGTGCGAATTCTGGTGACCGGCGCAACCGGATATGTCGGGTCGCGACTGGTCACTGCGCTCCTTGCGGCGGGGCACCAGGTGCTGGCCGCCACTCGCGACCCGGCACGACTGACTCAGGTCGGATGGTTCGACGACGTCACGGTGGTGAAGTTGGACGCGGCGGACCTCGGCTCGGCGCACACGGCGCTGCGCGATGCGGGGCCGATCGACGTCCTCTATTACTTGGTGCACGCAATCGGTCAACCCGGTTTTCGCGATGCCGACCGCGCGGCGGCCGGAAATGTCGCCGCCGCAGCGAAAGCCGCTGGCGTTCGCCGGATCGTTTACCTCGGGGGCTTTGTTCCTGCCGACGACGGGCTGTCCGAGCACCTGATCAGCCGCGCCGAGGTGGCCGACGCGTTGAAGGTCGACGGAGGACCCGAACTGGTCTGGCTGGGCGCCGCGGTGATACTCGGCGCGGGCTCGACATCATTCGAGATGCTGCGTTACGTCGCTGACCGTTTTCCGGTGATCCCGCTGCCGAGGTGGATGGACAATCCGATCGACCCGATCTCCATCCGCGACCTGTTGCACTATCTCGTCCCGGCCGCCGACCCTGAGCGGGTCCCGCCCGGCGCGTACGACATCGCCGGGCCGGACACCACGTCCTACCGTGGCTTGTTGAAGACGTACGCGCGGACTTCCGGCAAGTGGCACACCGGTGTGCCGGCCTGGGGACTCGATACCTCGGTGGCGTCGTGGGTGACCGCGGTGGTGCTACCGGTGCCCGACGGACTGGCCGCCGACTTGGTCGAGTCGCTCGACTATCCGATGCAGGCCAGCGGAACCGGCCTGCGTGATCTGGTTCCCGATCCCGAGGGCGGGCTGCTGTCCGTCGAGGATGCGATCGAGCGGGCGCTGTCGAATCATCGGCCGCGTCCGGTCAATGCGCTTGCCGACCCGCACCATCTCGCCGACAGCGATCCGGCCTGGGCCGGTGGCGACGCGCTGCGGCTGCGCCGACTTGCGGCGATCGTGACTCCATCCATTGCGCGTCCCGGCCTCGGCCTGGTCGACGTTGTCCCCGGCCCGATCGCGGGTGCGCTGCGGACCGGGCTCGACATCTTGCTCACCCTCACGTCGAAAGTGCGATTGAATGAGTGACGTGAGTTCCCAGCCCAGCGCTCTGGAAGAGATCCGCCGCGGCATCGTCAATGTCGCTGTGCCGCACAACGAACCGCCCGGCGTCGTACGGCGCAGGCGAATTGTGGTCGTGATCGTGCTGGTTCTGGGCGCCGCAGCTTTGAGTCTGGCGCTACGCAAACACCCCGGCGAACCGGCGTTTTATTGGTGGTCGCTGGCGTTGGCCGGAGTCTGGGCGCTGGGCGCATTCGTGTCCGGACCGTTGCACCTGGGTGGGGCCCGGTGGCGGGGCCGCAACCAGCGTCCGGTGGTCAGCGGCAGCACGATTGGCCTGCTGCTCGGGGGAGTCTTCATCGTCGGCGGGTTGATCGCGCGGGAGATCCCGGCGGTCGCCGAGCCCATTACCCGGTTGCTGCACTACACCGACCAGGGGTCGTGGCGGCTGACGATGGCCATCGCGCTGCTGGCCGCCATCGGCGAGGAGTTGTTCTATCGCGGCGCCTTGTACACCGCGCTGGGCCGGTACCACCCCCTGCTGATCTCCACCGTCATCTACGCCATCGCAACGTTGGCGAGCAGTCAGAACCCGATGCTTGCGTTCGCCGCCGTCGTGCTCGGGACGGTGTGCGCGCTCGAGCGGCGTGCCACCGGTGGCGTGCTGGCGCCGATCCTGACCCACTTCGTCTGGACGCTTGTCGTACTACTGGGGTTGCCGCCGCTGTTCGGGCTGTGAGCTCACATGTCTGTGAAGGCGGGCGTCCGGCGCTGCTGGAAAGCCCTTGCGCCCTCGCGGAAGTCGTGCGAATTCAGCAGGATTGACTGGCCCGCCAGCTCGCGCTGCAAGGTCGGCTCCAACTCGGTGAGCGTCGCCGCGTTGATGGCCTGCTTGGTCTTGGCGAACGCCACCGCCGGGCCGGACAGCAACCCGGCCACCACCTTGGCCACCTCCGCGTCGAAGTCGTCGGCCGGGTAGACCGCGCTGATCAACCCGGCCGCCAGGGCCTCGGCGGCGGGCAGTCGCTCGGCCAGCAGCGCCATCCGCATCGCACCGATCCGGCCGATCGCCGCGGCGATCAGGGCCGAGGCGCCGCCGTCGGGCATCAAGCCGATCTTGGTGAACGCGAGCATGAAAAACGCTTTGTCCGAAGCCAATACGAGGTCGCACGCCAAGGCGATGGAGACGCCGACGCCGGCCGCCGCGCCCTGCACCACCGCGACCACCGGTCGTGGCAGCGCGGTGATCGCCCGCACTACCCGGTTGGCCGCCAGAATCAGCTCGTCGCCGGGACCGGCACCGGCCACGTCGTCGGCGCTCATGCCCGCTCCGGAGCAGAAGCCGCGCCCCGCCCCGCTCAGTCGCACGACCCGGACCCGCGGATCGTTGGCCGCCTGCTCCATCGCGTCCGCGAGACCGTCGAACACCGGCAGCGTCAGCGAGTTCAGGCTGTCCGGACGGTCGATCGTCACCGACAGCACGCCCTCGGCGAGGGTGACGACAAGCCCGTCGACGGGCGCCAAGGTGTCGATTCCGTAATCGATAGCGGTCATGGGCTCGACTGTAAGCCACCTCCGGTGCCGCGTCGTTCGGGGCGACTGTCAAGATGCTGGCAGGGTTTATGGTGGCGACCCGCTGCGCCCGGCTATGCCGCGCTTGCGATCGCCACCTGGCATCAGCGACAGAGAGGTCGGGAGATCATGGCGGGTCCGCTAACTGGTTTGCGAGTCATCGAGCTCGCCGGAATCGGGCCAGGCCCGCACGCCGCGATGATCCTCGGTGACTTGGGCGCCGACGTGGTGCGCGTCGACCGACCTGGCGCCACCGGCTCCGATCCGATGCTGCGCAACCGCCGGTTCGTCATCGCCGACCTCAAGTCCGACGAGGGCCGCGAGCTGGTGCTCAAGCTCGCCGCCAAGGCCGACGTACTGATCGAGGGCTACCGGCCGGGCGTCACCGAGCGGATGGGGCTGGGCCCGGAGGACTGCGCCAAGGTCAACCAGCGGCTGATTTACGGCCGGATGACCGGGTGGGGGCAGACCGGACCGCGCAGCAAGCAGGCCGGCCACGACATCAACTACATCTCGCTGAACGGCGTGCTGCATGCGATCGGCCGGGCGGGCGAGCGGCCGGTGCCGCCGCTGAACCTGGTCGGCGACTTCGGCGGTGGGTCGATGTTCCTGCTGCTCGGGATCCTGTCGGCGCTGTTCGAGCGGCAGACCTCCGGCAAGGGGCAGGTCGTCGACGCGGCGATGGTCGACGGGTCCTCGGTGCTGGTGCAGATGATGTGGGGGATGCGCGCCCTGGGGCTGTGGACCGACGAGCGCGGCACCAACATGCTCGACACCGGAGCGCCCTACTACGACACCTACGAATGCGCCGACGGCCGTTATGTGTCGGTAGGTGCGATCGAGCCGCAGTTCTACGCCGCGATGCTGGCCGGCCTGGGCCTCGACCCCGAGAACCTGCCCGGGCAGAACGACCGGAGCCGCTGGCCGGAGTTGCGGGCGACGTTCACGCAAGCGTTCGCGAGCAAGGACCGCGACCACTGGGCCAAGGTGTTCGCCGATTCCGACGCCTGCGTGACACCGGTGCTGGCGTTCGGTGAGGTCGAGACCGAGCCGCACATCACCGAGCGGAACACCTTTTACCAAGCCGGCAACGGACTGCAGCCGCTGCCCGCGCCGCGGTTCTCCCGCTCACAGCCGGACGAGCCGCGGCCACCCGGTCAGCCGGGAGCCGACACCAAAGCCGTCCTGGCCGATTGGGCATAGCCGCCGCTGGTCCTGACGTGTTGGACCGGCTCATTCGTGCCAGCAAAAAGCCCCCGCCTAGGCGGGGGCTTTTTGGTTAATAGGAAAATGCCAAAGGAACGCTGAGGCTCACGATCGCCTCGACACGGCCACGCTCAGGAGCGTGTGTCGCGCGGACTAACTCGCGTTGGGCAGTAGGTGCCCGTCTTCGAGCTGCTCCGAGCACTCACCCTCGACCAGGAAATCGCCGTGGTAAAGGGCCTCGAAATCGACTTTGATTACGTCGGCACTGGACTCATCGATCCACATGTAGATGAGCGTATGGGCAACGTTTAAGGAATCTTTGAGTCACGATTCGGAAAATCGTGGCAATTGTTACTTCCCGGTAAGGCTGGCGGGTAAGCACCCACTCGCCGGACGCCGGGTCCGGATCGTTGGAACAGACCTATTGGGCAGACGTCCAACCACATATGCTCCGCAAATGTCCTGGTTATCGGGCGCCGCGTTGAACCATAGCGGGTATCTGTCTCGTTCCCTCTGATGAGGGGAAGATGACACGCTCGGAGGTTGCATGGGTAAGTTATCGCTGATAACTTACCCATGATATTGAACCGGAAGGACACTCATGCTGCAGCGGATCGCCCGCCTCGCCATCGCAGGGCCCCGGCGCATACTCGCAGCTGCCGTATTGGTCTTGGTGGCCGCCGCGGTCTTTGGCCTACCGGTCGCCAAGAGCTTATCCGCCGGCGGTTTCCAGGATCCGGCGTCTGAGTCGGCGCAGGCGATCAAGCTGCTGACCGACAAGTTCGGGCAGAGCGATCAGCAGCTGGTCCTGGTGGTCACCGCACCGGCCGGCGCGCAAAGCGAGCAAGCTCGCCGCGTCGCCACCGACATCGTCGGGCAGGTCCAAGGGTCGGACGGGGTGTACAACGTCGTCTCGGCGTGGAGCGGGCCCGCCGCGGCCACCGGGTCCCCGGGTCAACACCTGGCCGCCGATCTGGTGAGCAAGGACGGCAAGTCCGGACTGATCGTCGCAAACCTCAAAGGCGGCGAGAACAACGCGCAGAACTACGCCAAGAAGATCGCGACGCGGGTCGTCCACGACCGCGACGGCGTCACGGTGCGCGCCGGCGGGGCGGCGATGGCCTACAACCAGATCAACCACCAGAACGAGCGCGACCTGTTGTTGATGGAGTCGCTGGCGATTCCGCTCAGCTTCCTGGTGCTGGTCTGGGTGTTCGGTGGGCTGCTCACCGCGGCGCTACCGGTCTGCCTGGGCGGGCTGGCCATCGTCGGATCGATGTCGGTACTGCGGCTGATCAGCTTCAACACCGACGTGTCGACCTACGCGCTGAACCTCAGTACTGCGCTGGGCCTGGCCCTGGCCATCGACTACACGCTGCTGATCATCAGTCGCTATCGCGACGAGCTGGCCGACGGCAGCGTCCCGGAAGCGGCCCTGGTCCGGACCATGGCCACCGCGGGCCGGACGGTGTTGTTCTCCGCAACGACCGTCGCCTTGTCGATGTCGGTTCTGGTGCTGTTCCCGATGTACTTCCTCAAGTCGTTCGCTTACGCCGGCGTAGCCACCGTCGCCTTTGTCGCGGTGGCCTCGATCGTGGTGACTCCCGCGGCGATCGTGCTGCTCGGTCCGCGGCTGGACGCGCTGGACGTTCGCAAGCTCGGGCGTCGGATGCTCGGTCGTCCGGACCCGATCCACCAGCCCGTCGAGCAGTTGTTCTGGTACCGCTCCACCAAGTTCGTGATGCGACGAGCGGTACCGATCGGCCTGGCGGTCGTGGCGTTGCTGCTGGTGTTGGGACTTCCCTTCTTCGGGGTCAAGTGGGGGATGCCCGATGACCGGGTGCTGCCGACGTCGGCGTCGGCACACGCAGTTGGTGATCAGCTGCGTCACGATTTCGCCGATGACTCGGCGACCGCGGTGTCTGTTGTCGTCCCGGATGTTCGAGGGGTGCATCCGGGCGACCTCAGCCGGTATGCGGCAGACCTGTCACGGGTGGCCGACGTGTCGGCCGTCTCGGCGCCAACCGGGACGTTCGTCGTCGGCAGGCAAGTCGGTCCGCCGTCGGCGGCCACCGGAATGGACCGGGGCAGCGCGTTTTTGACGGTGGCCAGTACGGCGCCGCTGTTTTCGGCCGCGTCCGACACCCAGCTCGATCGGTTGCATGCCGTGCCCGGACCGGCGGGCCAATCGGTCCAGCTGGCCGGGATGGCCCAGATCAACCGCGACAGCGTGCACGCGATCACCGCGCGCCTGCCCTTGGTGCTGGGCCTGATCGGCATCATCACCTTTGCGCTGCTGTTCCTGCTCACCGGTAGTGTGCTGCTGCCGCTAAAGGCGTTGGTATGCAACGTTTTATCGCTGACCGCGGCATTCGGTGCCCTGGTGTGGATATTCCAGGACGGCCACCTCGGCGCGATGGGAACCACCCAGAGCGGCACGCTGGTGGCCAACATCCCGGTGCTGTTGTTCTGTGTCGCGTTCGGCCTGTCGATGGATTACGAAGTCTTCCTGGTCTCCAGGATCCGGGAGTACTGGTTGACCGCGGTGGCGTCTCATCCGGTGCCACCGGACAACCGCACCAAGCGCGCCGACAACGACGAGAGTGTGGCGCTCGGTCTGGCCCGCACCGGCCGCGTCGTCACCGCTGCCGCTCTGGTGATGTCGATCTCGTTCGCGGCGCTGATCGCCGCTCAGGTGTCCTTCATGCGGATGTTCGGTACGGGCCTGACCCTGGCCGTGCTGGCCGACGCGACGTTGGTGCGGATGGTCCTGGTGCCGGCATTCATGCACGTTCTGGGCCATTGGAGTTGGTGGGCGCCGAAGCCGCTGCTGTGGCTGCACGAACGATTCGGGATCAGCGAATCCGACGCCGTGGCGTTGCCGGCGCCCGCCGAACCGCCCGCCGGGCGGCACCGTCGACCCGATCGGGATTCGGTCGTAGCGGCCGCCCGAACTGCCGTGACGGTCGCCGATGGTGGCTGACCCGTCCATTCTTCGCAGGCGGCGTGCGCCCCGCGGGTCCGGCGATCTGCTGCGCGACGAAATCCTCGATGCGGCAACCGAACTCCTTCTCGACATCGGGCACGCCAAGGCCGTGTCGATCCGCTCGGTGGCCGAACGTGTCGGCGTGACGCCACCGTCGATCTATCTGCACTTCCAGGACAAGGATGCGCTGCTGGACGCGGTGTGTGCCCGCTACTTCGAGAAGCTCGACGAGGAGATGCAGCGGGTATCCGCCAGCCAGGCGGACACCATTGACGTGTTGCGCGCGCAAGGGCTGGCCTATGTCCGCTTCGCCGTCGAAAACCCCGAGCTCTACCGGATCGCGACGATGGGCGAGTGGAAGTCGAACAGCAATGTCGATGCGGCGCTTGCCAGTTCGGCCTTCGAGCACATGTGTGTCACCGTCGAAACGCTGATGGGCGAGGGCTTGCTGCCGCCGGGCGACGCGACCGGAATCGCCTTGGAGTTGTGGAGTGCCGCACACGGCGTCGCCGCGTTGCTGATCGCCAAGCCGCACCTGCCGTTCGGCGATGCCGAAGCGTTCACCGACCGGGTGCTGCGCGCCGTCTTCTGCGGGAATATGGTGGCGGGACTGGTCGGCGCCGATGCCACACCACAACAGGTGGTGGAAAGGTTGTCGGCGCTGGGTTCCTCGAATCTGGGGTCGTCGATGGGGCGATCTTCCTAGCCAGAAAGGCTGCAGGCATGACGTCTCCGGCGGATACCGTCCACCACCCGTTCTTCGCCCGGATCTGGACCACGATCGCCGCCCACGAGACCGAGCAGATGCGCGAATCCCGCCGGGAGAACCTGGCGGGATTGTCCGGCCGGGTCCTCGAAGTGGGTGCGGGCACCGGCAGCAACTTCGCGTTCTACCCGGACGCCGTCGAGCAGGTCGTCGCGATCGAACCCGAGCAGCAGTTGGTCGGACTGGCCCGCGCGACCGCCGCTACCGCGCCCATCCCGGTCGAGGTGACCAACCAGACCGTGGAGAGCTTCTCGTCGGACGCGCCGTTCGACGCGGTGGTGTTCTCGCTGGTGCTGTGCTCGGTCGCTGAGCCTGATTCAGTTCTGCGGCAAGCGCTTTCGCTGCTGAAGCCCGGCGGCGAGCTGCGTTACCTGGAGCACGTGGCGAGCAAGGGTGTCCGCGGCGGGATCCAGCGGTTCGTCGACGTGACCACGCTGTGGCCCAGGCTGGCCGGGAACTGTCACGCCCATCGTCACACCGAGCAGTCGATCCGTTCCGCGGGATTCGAGATCGAGAACACCCGGACCGATC
>DATNFI010000242.1:0-20681 GCA_035606475.1 Mycobacterium sp.
GGTTCTGGTGGCCCAAGCGGGTACGGGTCCGCCCGGCCAGCCAGATGCTCAGGTCCGTCGGACCGCGCCCGCTGGTTCGTGCACTGTTGTACCAACCGCGGCGCTCGGATCCGCAGGCGTAGCCCTGTCGACCGGCTGGGCAACAATTGTCAGATGCAGATCCGCTGGAGGGCACGATGAGATCTACGGCCCACCTCTGGCCGCTGGCGCACGCCGAGCGCGCGGCGCTGGCCGATGATCTCTGCAACCTCACCGAGGAACAGTGGCAACAACCCACCCTCTGCGAGGACTGGACCGTCGAGGACGTGGTGGCGCACCTGACCGCCACCGGGAGCCTGAACCAATGGAAGTGGTTGCGCAGCATGCTCGCTGCGCGCTTCCGCGCCGACGTGCACAACCGGCGGCGGCTGGCCGAGCATCGTGGCACCGACCCGGCCGAGACCCTCGACCGGTTCCGCGCCGTCGTCGACAGCACCACAGCACCCTCCGGTCATATCCCGGCCTACCTCGGTGAGATCGTCGTGCATGCCCAAGACATCCGCCAACCCCTGGGACTGACCCGCACACCCAGCGTCGACGCCCTGACGCCGGTGGCTGGATTCTTCGCCCGCCGCAACTTCGCCGTGCCCAGCAGCAGCCGCGTCGCCGACCTGCAGCTGCGCGCGGACGACGGACCGTTTGTCGCCGGCGGCGGCGCCCTGGTCACCGGATCGACCCTCGCCCTGGTCATGAGCATGGCCGGTCGCGCGGTTTACGTCGACGAGCTCGATGGTCCCGGAGTGCAGCTTCTCCGCACCCGGCTGCGGCCCGCTGCGCGAGCGGCCCGATGGGGAAAGCGGAGTTGAACGTCAAGCCGTGAGGTCGATGGGACATGCTTGACGGATGGACCACTACACCCACAACGGCCTGACCTTCGACGTCCGCGACGCCGGGCCCGCTGACGGACCGGTCGTGGTGCTGTTGCACGGCTTCCCGCAGCACAACGACTGTTGGGACGCCGTCATCGACCGGCTCACCGCGCAGGGTTATCGCTGCCTCGCCCCCAACCAGCGCGGCTACTCGCCGGGCGCCCGCCCACCCCGTCGCCGCGACTACCGCATCCCCGAACTCGTCGGCGACCTCCGTGCGCTGATCGACGCCAGCGGCGCGCAACAGGTGCACCTGGTCGGACACGACTGGGGCGCCGCGGTCGCCTGGGCCGCCGCCGCGGAACTACCCGAGCGGCTGCATACCGTGTCGCCGATATCGGTGCCGCACCCGGCGGCGTTCCTCAAGTCGTTCCTGAACAGCCGACAGGGGCTGGCGTCGTACTACATGTATCTGTTCCAGCTGCCGCGGCTACCGGAGTGGACCATGTTGCGGCGCAACGGCAGCTTCATGGCGAAAGCGCTGCGGCAGGCGGGGCAGACACCCGCGGTGGCCGAGCGCGACGCCCGGGCGATGCTGGAACCCGGGGCCCTCACCGCGGCGATCAACTGGTACCGCGCGATGCCGCTGTCGAATCCGCGGGCGATCACCCAAAAGGTCGCTGTGCCAACGCTATACGTGTGGAGCGACCACGACATCGCGCTGATGCCGACAGCGGCGCACAACACCGGCCGCTACGTGACCGGGGAATACCGGTTCGAGATCTTGCCCGGCGTCTCGCACTGGATACCGGAGGAAGAACCGGACAAGCTCGCCGACCTGCTGCTGGACTGGTTCGCCGCTCACTGACCTATTCGAGATCGACTGTCGTTCAAGGCTTTCTCGATCTCCAACCACGTCTGCTCGACGATCTTCGCGGCCGGCTGCAGCTCGGTGATCCGTGAGGACACCTGACCGGTGTTGGCGACGCTGGCTTCCATGTCGCCGTCGAAGTACAGGTCGGTGATCCGGCCGAGTAGCTGGATCCCGGGCTCGGCGGCCGCGGCGCGGGCGGCGAGACCGGTGCGCAGCACCCGCATCGTCGGGTTGCCGGGGAGATCCAGCATCACGGTGCCGTCATCGCCGGCCGCGATGATCTCGTTCTTGAAGTTGGCGTGCACCCTGGCCTCATGGCTGGCGAGCATCCGGGTCCCCATCTGCACACCCTCGGCGCCGAGCACGACGGCAGCCGCCGCCGACCGCGCGTCGCAGATACCGCCGGCGGCGATGATCGGCAGGCCAACACGATCGGCGACGAGCGGCAGCAGAACCAACGTCGATGCACCCAGTGCTGACTTGAACCCGCCGCCCTCCACGCCCTCGACCACTAGCGCGTCCACGCCCGCATCGAGGGCCTTCATCGCCCCCTTCAGCGATCCGATGACGTGAATGACGGTCATCCCGGCGTCGTGCAGTCGTTCGGTGAACAACGCCGGGTCACCGGCGGAGGTGAAGACGTGGCGGACCTCAGCGGCGACCAGCTCGTCGACGATGGACGGGTCACGCTTCCAGCCCTGAATCATCAGGTTGGCGGCGACCGGCCGATCGGTGAGTTCGCGGACCCTGCGCAGGTCAGCGCGCCCTTCGGGGGTCAACGTCTCGATCATTCCCAAGCCGCCGCCCTCGGAGACGGCGGCAGCCAGTTCGGCCCTGGCGATGTAGGTCATCGGGGCCTGGACGACGGGGTACTGGACGCCCAGGAGCGATTGGATGCGGTTGGTCACGCCCTGATTGTCTGCTAGGCGGCCGCCGAAGGCACGCGCCGCCGTGCAGAGGTGGCCGCGCGTTAGGGTCTTTTGGTCGGCTTCAGCGAACAAGCCGGCAGAAAAGTTGGGCAATTCATGACCACAGCAGCAGAATCGTCGGCGCTCGAAGAGCGGGTCGGCCACCACTACACCATGGACGGCACCTACCTGGTCGGCCGCGAAAAGCTACGCGAATACGCCCGCGCGGTGCAGGACTATCACCCCGCCCACTGGGACGTCGACGCCGCCGCGAAACTGGGTTACTCCGACCTGATCGCACCGCTGACCTTCACTTCGACGCCCGGCATGACCTGTAATCGCCGCATGTTCGAGCAGATCGTGGTCGGCTACGACACCTACATGCAGACCGAGGAACTTTTCGAGCAGCACCGCCCGATCGTGGCCGGCGACGAGTTGACGGTCGACGTCGAGCTGACCTCGGTGCGCCGGATGGCCGGCCGCGACCTGATCACCGTGACCAACACGTTCACCGACGCGGCGGGCGAGCGGGTGCACACGCTGCACACCACCGTCGTCGGCGTCACCGCCGCGGATATCGATCCGGCGATCAAGTCCGCCGTGCAGAACGCGATGATGCACGACGTCGACATCTTCGGTATCGGCGAAGACGACTACCACAAGACGGTGCGCCCGGAAGGTGAGATCCGAATCGCGGACGGCGGCCTGACTCGCACGCCCGGGACCGCGTCGTTTGACGACGTGAACGTCGGCGACGAGCTTCCGGTGCGGCATGCCCGCCTGACTCGCGGCGACTTGGTCAACTATGCCGGCGTCGCGGGCGACGCCAACCCGATTCACTGGGACGAGGACATCGCCAAGCTGGCCAGCCTGCCCGACGTGATCGCTCACGGCATGCTGACCATGGGTTTGGGCGCCGGGTTTGCCTCGGCCTGGACCGGCGATCCCGGGGCGGTCACGCGCTACGCGGTCCGGCTTTCGGCGCCCGCTATCGTGTCGGCCCGAGAGGGCTGCGATATCGAATTCGGCGGCAAGGTCAAGTCTTTGGACCCGGAGACCCGCTCTGGTGTCATCATCGTGACCGCAAAATCCGCCGGCAAGAAGATCTTCGGCATGGCGACGTTAGGCGTCCGCTTCAGCTGATCGGCTCGAATTCGATGTGCAGCGCGCTGAGGCCACGCATGATGAACGTCGGATCGTATTGATAGACACGGTTTTCCGACGAGCCGTGGTGCGACTCCGAAACACGGAAGTCCGTTGCCCGGTCCAGTAGACGATTCACCGCGATGCGTGCCTCGGCACGCGCTAGTGGCGCGCCCGGACACGAGTGCGGCCCCCGGCCGAAGGCGACGTGCTCGCGAACGTTGCGCCGGTCGTGCTGAAACTCGTGCGGCTCATCGAACTTCACCGGGTCACGATTGCTTGCACCCGGTAGCAGCATGATGATGGTCCCAGCCGGGATATCCACATCGCCGATGCGAGTGCTGGTACGTGCCAAGCGGAAATGGCTTTTAACCGGGCTCTCCGTGCGCAACGATTCCTCCAGGAACGCGGGGATCAGCGTCCGGTCGTCGCGCAGCTTCTGTTGAAGTTCCGGACGTTCGCCCATCACGCGCATCGCGGTGCTGAGGAGTTTGGTCGTGGTTTCCATCCCCGCCGCGAACAGAAACGTCGCCAGCTTCACGACTTCTTCGACGTCCGGCGTCGCGCCGTCCGGGTAGGTCGCGGCGGCGAGTTCGGTCAACACATCGTCGCGGGGCTCGGCTCTGCGATCGGTGATGTACGAGCGAAACTTCTCATCGAGCCACATCAACGGGTTGTGGGCGACAGTGTCGTCGTTGCCCAGCTCGCCGACATATTCGTTGCCGAGCGCCGCCCGGAATTCGCGATGGTCCTCGACGGGCACGCCCAACAGATCGGCAATCACGAGCATTGACAACGGTTTAGCGAAATCCTCCATGAATTCACATGCGCCGCGGTCGAGGAATTTGTCGATCTGTTCGTCTGCAAGCCGCCACATGAACTCCTCGTTCTCGCTGAGCCGCTTGGGCGTGATGAGCTTGCTCAGCAGACCGCGGGTCTTAGCGTGGTCCTCAGCATCCATCGTGACCACATGTTCGGCCATCGGGATCGCCGCCCGGTGCTCGGCGATCAGGTCGCTGATGTCGTCGCCTTCGGGAGTGAACGGTAGCGGTGGAAACGGCCCGGCGACGGCGACGCACGACGAGAAGGCCGGGTCTTTGTAGGCGGCCAGCGCCTCGGCATGACCGGTTACCGCGACGACGCCGTGCGGTGTCGCCGGTCGCACCGGGCACTGCGAACGCAGGTAGTCGAAGTAGGGATAGGGGTCGGGGACCAGAGACTGGTCGGTGAAATAGTCGACCGACTCGAAATCGCTCACTGCGCCTCCTGAATCAATCCACGGGCTTGCGCTTGGGAACAAACGTTTGGTGTGATCGTATATGTCCCGCGCCAGGCGCGGGACGTCAGGGATGGTAACCGGCGTGACCACGTAGTTCACCGCTGGCCGCGCAACCAAATATTCGTTTCAATATCGCAGGTTGAAAGGGTTCCCATGATCGACTTCCAGAATCAGGTCGCGGTCGTCACTGGCGGCGGCCGGGGCTTGGGGCGCCTCTATGCCCTGGAGTTGGCCAAGCGGGGCGCATCGGTTGTGGTCAACGATGTGGGCGCCAGCATGCATGGCGACGGCGAAGACGTCAGTGTCGCCGATGCCGTCGTGAAAGAGATCGCAGACGCCGGTGGGCAAGCGGTAGCGTCGCATCAATCGGTCGACAGCCCCGATGGCGGCGAGGCGATCATCGACACCGCGCTGACGGCGTTCGGTCGCATCGACGCCGTGGTCAGCAACGCCGGGATTTTCAACAGCATCCCGTTTGATCAACTCACGCACGACGATTGGACCCGGATGCTGCGAGTGCATCTCGACGGCGGATTCCATCTCAGCCAGCCCGCTTACCGGGTGATGAAGAAGCAGGGCTATGGGCGGTTCGTGTTCATCTCGTCGTCGGGCGGGATGTTCGGTCAACCGTCGGAGGCTCACTACGCGGCGGCGAAGGCGGGGCTGGTCGGCTTGTCCAACGTGATTGCGATCGAGGGTGCCGAGCACGGTATCAAGTCGAACACCGTTCTGCCGTTTGGGTTTTCGCGGATGGTCAGCGAAACCATCGGCGACCCCAAAGCGCTGGAGGAAATCGGCTTCACCAAGGTGATCAAACCCGAACTCGTCGTGCCCATCGTGGCGTTCTTGGCCAGCCGCGCCTGCGAGTTGACGCACCAGAACTATTCAGCCTGTGGCGGCCGATTCGCCCGGGTGTTCGTCGGGCTGGGCGAGGGTTGGCTCGCCGAACCCGACACTCAACCGACCGCCGACGACATCGTCAGCCATCTGGCAGAGGTCAGCGCTACCGATCCCTACACGGTTCCCGGCTCGATCTTCGAAGAGGTCTTCGCGATCTGCGAGCGGCTCGGCGTCACCGCGTTGGGCTAATCCACGAGCAGGGAACGTAATTCGTTGAGTCCCGCCTCATCGAGCGGTAGTAGTGGGGGTCGCGGATCTCCGACATCGGAGCCCAACAGGCGCAACCCCGCCTTGACAGTGGTGGGGAGGCCGCCGGCGACGATGAAGCGCAGCAACGGTGACAGGTCGTCGTAAATGGTCTTCGCGGCGGCGAAGTCGCCGGCGCGAGTCGCCGCATAGAGGTCGAGGCAGGGCTGCGGCCGCAGGTTGGGTGCGGCCGTGCACCAACCGCTGGCGCCGGCGGTGAGGGCGTCGAGAATCAGTGGGTTGCTGCCGTTGTAGAACGGCAGCGTGTCTCCGGTGAGCTCTTTGATGCGCAGCATGCGACCCAGGTCGCCGGTGGATTCTTTGACCATGGTGAGGTTGTCGATGTCGTTGAACATCTGCACGAGCAGTTCGGGGCTCATGTCGATGCCACTGGTGGCCGGGTTGTTGTAGGCCATGATCGGAATATCAACCGCGGCACCGACTGTGGCGTAGTGCTGGGCAATCTCGCGCGGGCTCAGTTTCCAGTAGGAGACGGGCAGGATCATCACCGCGTCGGCGCCCGCGCGTTGCGCGTAGCGGGCGCGGCGAACGGTGTTGGCTGTGGTCAGGTCGCCGGCACCGACGATCACCGGTACTCGGTGGTCGACGGTGCCGACCGTCGTGTCGACGACGCTGTCGAATTCGCCTTCGGTGAGATAGGCGGCTTCGCCGGTGCTGCCGAGCGGCGCGATCGCGTGAACCCCTGCGGCGATGAGCTTTTCGACCAGCACGGCGAGCGTTGCGGTGTCCACGCCGCCGTCGGCGCCGAAGGGCGTGATCGGGTAGGCGATGATGCCGTGGATAGGTGGTGCAGGGGTCATGGTGGTCCCTCGGTCGGCGAAGCGGCGCTACTCGGAAAGGGCGTCAGGGTGGCGCGCCAGTGCGCGTCGTGCGTAGTAGGCGAAGTTGGCCTGACTGCGTTTGGGGGTAAGTGTCCAGTCGTGAGCCTCGCGGGCCAGTTGCTCGGGCAGCGGCTTGATGTCGCCGGCGGCCATGGCGGCCAGTTGCAGTTTGGCGCCGCGCTCGATGAGGATCGCCAACGAACAGGCCTCCTCCACGCTTACGCCCGCGATGACGTGTCCATGGTGGGCCAGCAGCACCGCCTTCTTGTGACCCAGTGCGGCGCTGATGATTTCGCCTTCTTCATTGCCTACCGGCACGCCGGGCCAGTTTGGCAAGAATGCGCAGTCGTCGTAGAGGGGTGTGAGGTCCATATGCGAGACCACCAGCGGCACCTCGAGCATCGACAGCGCGGCGACATGAAACGCGTGAGTGTGCACGATGCAGTGCACGTCGGGGCGGGCACGGTAGATCCAGGAGTGAAAACGATTGGCGGGGTTGGCCATACCGTCGCCGGATAAGACGTTGAGATCCTCGTCGACCAGCAGCAGGTTGCCGGCGGTGATCTCGTCGAAGCCGAGGCCGAGTTGCTGCGTGTAGAAGGTGCCGGGTTTCTCGGCTCGGGCGGTGATCTGTCCGGCCAGCCCGGAGTCGTGTCCGCCATCGAACAGTGCGCGACAGGTCAGCGCTACCTTCTGGCGCAACGTCCATTCGCTGTCAGCGAATTCTCGATCCATGGCATCTTGGGCGCGCTGGATGAGCGCTTCTTTGGAATCATTGAACGTTTTGCTCACCTGAGTTCACCTCCGACTTGGGGATCACGCGGCGTGGTTAAAGACGGGCGTCTCACCATCTTGCCCGAACATTCGCCCGGCCCGAAAGGCGCACCTATCGGATGCCCCTCAGGGCGTTGGGTTGTAATGGACAAACCGGGCAACGAGGAGTGCAGGTGAGTCGACGCAAGCTGGTGATGGTCGCGCTGTGTGCACTGGCCATCGTCGTCGGTGGATGGGCTTTGACACACAGCCATCCCTCGGCGCCGGCACCGTCGACAGCGGGTGGAGTCGGCCAGTCCACGTGTCCGATAGCCACCCTGCCCCGCGAGGTGGCCGACACCGTGAAGCGCATCCATGCGGGCGGCCCCTTCCCGTTCCCGCACAGCGACGGTGAGGTATTCGCCAACCACGAGGGCCATCTACCCAAGCAGCGCCGCGGGTACTACCACGAGTACACCGTGGTCACACCGCGGGCCCGAGACCGTTCCATGCGGCGCATCGTCACGGGCGGAACACCCTTGGCGCACCCGAGGCAGTACTTCTACACCGGCAACCATTACGACTCGTTCTGCCTTGTCACCGACGCGGGGAGTCAACCATGACGCGAAATCCGGCCGAAGGCAGTCCCCTGATCTATCGGATGGACGGCCGAAAGATCAAGTCTCCCAGCGATTTCTACCGCGAAATCGGCTACGCCGTCAACGGCGCGGGTGGGTACTTCGGGCGCAACCTGGACGCATTGGCCGACTGCCTTCGGGGCGGGTTCGGCACGCCCGAAAAGCGGCCGTACGAATTCGAGTGGCAGCACAGCGCGCTATCTCGGCGCTACCTCACCGAAGCCGTTCCCGGAAAGCCGTCGCTGTTCGACGCGATTCAGGGCGTCTTCAAGGACGCCGGGGTGCGGCTGCGCCTGAAGTGAACCCGGTTACGTGCAGAGGGTTGGGGCGTCGCAAACGTTTCCGGGGCAGTAGATCTTGTGCGCCGCGTCCACCATCGTCCCGACATCCAGCAATGTGACGCCCCGCTTGTTCAGGTGGTCGTGAATGTCGTCGGCGATCGTCTGCGGCTGCCACCCCCACGTGAGGTCGTAGCAAATCAGGTGTGCCTCACCGATGAGCGCCTCTTCGGTGGCGGGCGGCCACGTCAGGCCGACGGCACGCAGCTGCGCGAGATATGCGTCGTCTTGGGGAGTGGTGGCCCCCGCGATTCCGGCGCTACCCGCCAACGCTGCGCCGGCGAGTACGGATAGGGAAAATTTAGTGAGCCAGCGACGTGGGGTCATTTGTTCGCTTTCTTGGAAAATGACGTGGATCTAGGGCGGGCGTTGGTGTGCAGAATAGGCGGGGATGCGCGCTGACAACGCCGAACTCGTGCGGGTTTGCCGCCTATTCATCTTCGAGAATGGTCCGCAATATCGTGCCGACGGCGTTCATTCCCGACAGCACCTGGTCGCGGAGGTCGTCGGCGGCGGGCTCCCAATTGGCGATCACCGCGTAGGAGAGGTGGGTCGCGTTTTGCCCGATGGTGCCGACGTCCGCTCTGACGCCTGGATCAGCGCCAGTTTTGTTGCGAATAACCATGTTCCGATCAGTCGGCGCATGCGCCAGCGGATCGAGTCCGAAAGCGGAAGCCACCATGGATAGGTCCACTCCCGTTGCAAGCCAACCGTTCACCCGTCCCGACACCGTCGGCGATACCAATTCGCAGCGCGCCAGCTGATCCATCAGACGCGACAGTTCGGACGCGGACCCGATCGACAACGTCGGCGGGTGATCCGGACCGCGGTGGTCTCGGACGCAGTCCAGCAGCGCCGTGTGAACCAGGCCAAGCGATTCGGCCAGCATGCCGACGCGCTGCAATCCCACCCGGTCGAGGAGGACGTTGGTCGCCGTGTTGTCGCTGACGCTGGCGATCAAGACGCAGAGGTCATCGACCGTTAGCTCATCGACATGCATGTGCTGCCAGAGTCCGGAATCTGCGACGAGAAATTCCGGAATGCGTCTCAGTAACGTCGCACCACTGAGATCGCCGGCGGCGCATTGTCGTGCGACCTCAACCAGCAGCAGGAGCTTACCGACGCTCGCGGTGTTCATTGCGCGATCACCGTTGCGGCACACCAATTCGGCACCCGCGGCATCTCGAATGGACACTGCCCACTCGATATCGGCGCTCGCGTCGAGGACATCGTCGACTGATCGCTGGAGCACCGCGACAGTATCCCGCGATCT
The DNA here is from genome assembly GCA_035606475.1 of Mycobacterium sp. Lineage (GTDB taxonomy): Bacteria > Actinomycetota > Actinomycetes > Mycobacteriales > Mycobacteriaceae > Mycobacterium. The sequence goes on from DATNFI010000242.1 coordinate 10,043, forward strand.
ACGAATCGTCGTGCAGAAATAGTGCCGCGAGCACTGCGGCGATACCGGCACAAGCCAGGATGGTCACGGCGACCGCCGTCCATCCCCGGGCGTCGAAGGCGACGCCACCCAGCCACCCGACCGCGCTTGACCCGCCGTAGTAGAAGAGGTTGTACAACGACGACGCTTGAGCTTTGCCGACCGGTGCGGCCTGGCCCGTCCATCCGGCCGCTGTCGAGTGCGCTCCGAAGAACCCGGCGGTCGCGACGACCAATCCGATGAGGACGGCGATCACATTGTCGCTCAAGGTCATTGCAATACCCAGCATCATGATCAACACCGAGACCAGGAGGACCCGTCTGCGGCCGAACCGGGTCGCCTCGGCTCCCGCCCGGGAAGAGGCCCAGGTGCCGGCGAGATAGGCCAGGAACATCAGGCTCACCGCCGACGGTGACAGCCGAAACGGCGGACGGGTCAAGTAGAAGCCGAGGAAGTTGTAGAGCGCCACGAATCCGCCCATCAACAGAAACCCCTGCGCGAATAACACCAGCTGGCGGGGCGTGCGCAGGTTAACGGCTAGCCGATGATCAAGGCTCCCTTCGGGATTCGCGTCGTCACGCAATACCGGCGTAAACCCGCGCGGTTCCGGTGCGAGCTTGACGAAGCCCATGGCCGCGATCCCACAGATCACCGCAACAGTGAAGACACCGACGCGCCAGCCCGCTACCTCGGCGACGGGACTGCACACGATGCGTCCGAGCAGTCCGCCGATCGTGGTTCCCCCGACGAATATGCCGGCCGCTCTGGCGGCGTGCACCGGATCGACCTCTTCGGTCAGGTAGGCCACCGCGATAGCGGGCACGCCGCCGACCATCAGGCCCTCGACGAAGCGACCGGCGAGAAGCAATGAGAACGTCGGCGCGAAGGGCACCAACATTCCGACAAGGGTCGCGACGGTCACCGAGATCGAGATCGCCTTGACCCGGCCGATCCGATCCGCCAGCGCTGACCATGGGATGACGCCGATAGCCAGTCCGACTGTCGACGCCGACACCACCAGAGCGGCACTGGCCGCTCCCACGCCCAAGTCCGCCGAGATCAACGGCAGTACGGCCTGGGGCGAGTAGAGCTGTGCGAACGTTGCGACGCCCGCGCAGGCTAGTGCCGCGAGCAGGCGCCCGTAGGCGGCAGACCCGCGGGTGTGGCCGGCCCACTCGTCGCCCAGCCGTTGCTCGCTCGCCACACCGTGAACGGTAGGAAGCGCCGGCGTGGGGTGTCCACTCGATATTCCGCACATCACACGAAGCCGCCCTGAGACGGCCTACCGAGCGTGCGGCCAGGATGCGGTGCCGGGATGATGGAGGCGTGAGTTTACATATGGGGCTGGTGTTGCTGCTGGCGGCCGTCGCCGTGATCGTGGCAGTGGATCGGATCGCGGCACGTACCGGATTACCCAGCGCGGCGTTGCTGGCCCTGGGCGGTATCGCCTATGCGTTTCTGCCGGGACCCAACATCGAGCTGAAGCCGGAACCCGCGCTGTATTGCATCCTGCCGCCGTTGCTCTACTACGCGGCGTTGGAGTCGTCGCTCATCGAAATCCGGCGCAACCTGCGCACCGTGATCAGCCTGTCGGTGGTTCTCGTTTTGCTGACGGCGTGTTCGGTCGGCGTCGTGTTCTCTCTGCTCGTCGGAGGCGCCACGTTTGCCGTCGGCACGGCGCTTGGTGCGGCGGTGGCACCGCCCGATCCGGTCGCGGCGCTCGCCGTCGCCCGCAAGGTCGGCCTCCCGGCAAACATCATCACGCTCATCGAGGGCGAAGGGTTGCTCAACGATGCGACGGCGTTGACCACGCTGGCCGTCGCGGTCGCGGCGGCCAGCGGCGGCGGCTTCTCCGCGCCGGCGGCGGTCGAGACATTTCTGCTGGCTGCCGTCGGCGGGTTAGCGGTCGGCGCAGCCATCGCCGCCTGCCGCCGCCTGCTCAGCCGCTGGACACCGGACATTTTGACGGCCAATGCGGTTTCGCTCGCCACACCGTTTGTGACCTACCTTGCCGCCGAGGAGATTTCCGCTTCCGGTGTGCTCGCGGTGGTGGTCTGCGGGTTGATCGTCGGACACGATCTGCCACGATCCGAATCCGGCGCCAGTCGGCTGCAGACCCGGGCCGTCTGGCGGCTGACCAACTTTCTGCTCGAAGGCTTCGTCTTCTTGCTCATCGGCCAGCAGTTACCACGAATCCTTCAGGGGCTCAGCAAGTATCCGATGGTCACGGTCCTTTCGGCAGTGGGCGGGACCCTCGCAGTGGTGCTGTTGATACGGCCGCTCTGGTTATTGGTCACCCAATTGTTGCCGCAGCCGTTGCACTCCCGACTCGGCGGCGTCTCGGGTGCGGAGCCCGACGAGATGGCTGCCTCAGTTCCGGACGGCCCGGCCCGCGACCGCGGCGCGCAACGGCTCAGCGTGCGTGAGGTTTTCGTACTCAGCTGGGCCGGCACCCGCGGCGTCGTGAGCCTCGCCGCCATCTTCACGGTTCCGCTGGTGACCGAGGCCGGCGCGCCGTTCCCCGAGCGGGACCTGCTGCTGTTCTGCACCTTGGTGGTGGTGCTGGTGACCCTGATCGGGCAAGGCCTCACGTTCGCACCCTTGGCACGCGCCTTGGGTATTCGCGTGAAACCCGCCGACGAGTCGCGGCTGCGCAAACTCGCCGGCGTCGCCGCGATCCGAGCCGCGATCGAAAGGCTCGACGCGCTGAACCAGCAGAGCCACAACCAGATTGACCGGCAAGCCATTGACACTGTGCGCAAGCAACTGTCGACCCGACTCAAGGCGCGACAGCAACAGCTCGATGTGCTCGACGTGACCGACGCCGACGACATCCCGGCCTTTCCCAGCGACGAAGCGCTCCTCGAGATGCGTCGAGCGGCGATCGATGCCCAGCGCGACGAGCTGGTGCGCTGGCGCGACGCCGGCATGCTCCCCGATACGGGGCTGCGCGCGCTGCAACGGGCCCTCGATCACGAAGAAGGCATGCTGACGTTCAGCCGGCCGTGAGCCGGACCGCGAAATTTCCGACCCGCGAATTGCCAGCGCCGCCAGGGCGTGTGCGGAATGGTTGATGGATGACCAAGCGGATTCTGAACGTCGTCACCAACGTCTCCCACTACGAGGACCCGTCCGAGCCGACCGGGCTCTGGCTCTCGGAGTTGACGCACGCGTATCACGTCTTCGCCAAAGCCGGCTATGAGCAGACGATCGTCAGTCCCAAGGGCGGTGTCTCCCCGCTGGAGCCGCGTTCGCTGAAGTTTCCGAACTACAACAGGAGCGCCAAGACCTGGCGGAAGAACGATCGGAAAATGTTCCTCCTGCACCGCACCGCCTCACCCGCTGACATCGACGCGGCCGACTTTGACGCGATCTACTTCACCGGCGGCCACGCGGTGATGTTCGACTTCCCCGATAGCGAAGGCCTGCAACGTATTACGCGCGAGATTTACGAGCGCGGCGGGGTCATCTCCTCGGTGTGCCACGGCTACTGCGGCCTGCTCAACACCAAGCTGTCGAACGGCGAGCTTCTGGTCACCGGGCGCAAGCTCACCGGGTTCGCCTGGGCGGAGGAGGTCTTGGCCCGGGTCGCCAAGCTGGTGCCGTACAACGCCGAAGCGGAAATGAAGAAGAGGGGCGCCCGATACGGAAAGGGCTTGATTCCCTTCGCTTCACACGTCGTTGTCGACGGTCGGCTGGTGACGGGTCAGAACCCGGGGTCAGCCAAGGCTACGGCCAAAAAGGTCGTCGCGGTGTTAGAGGCCTGACCTACTGCGCGATGTCCTGCTCCTCGTCGTAGTCCTCGTATTCGACGTCATCGTGCTCGTAGTCTTCGTCCTCGAAATCAAGGTCGAGGTCTAGCGGGTCTTCGCTGTGCGGGTCTACCACGTACTGCTGCCAGTAGCCGCTCGCGAAGTAGATCGTGTCCGCGTGGTCCAGATCATCGCCGACCTGAACCCAGAGTTCGCCCTCCTTATGGCCGTAGCTGAATGCGTTGGGATAGACGACTCCGCCGTCGGCGGTCTTGATGTGAATTTCGTGCGCCACGGCCGGCAGTCTTCCATCGCAGTGGCCGACCGTGAAAGGGCCACCGTGTGAACTCTTCAGGCCGATTCGGTCAGAGGCCGATGTAGACGGCTTTGGTGTTGAAGTAGGCCTCGATGCCCTTACGGCCGCGCTCACCGCCCCATCCTGACTGCTTGTGGCCGCTGATCGGCATCGACGGATCCGACGCCAGCGCGGAGTTCACCCAGATCTGGCCTGCGCGAAGCTCATTCACCACGCGGTGGGCGCGAGCGAGGTTCTCGGTCCAGATCGACCCGGCGAGCCCGTAGTGGGTGTCGTTCGCGGCGGCGAGCACCTCGTCCTCGTCGTCGAACGGGATCACGCAGCCGACCGGTCCGAAGATCTCCTCCTTGATCAGTCGCATGTCGGGCGTGGTGTTGGTGATGATCGTCGCCTCATAGAAGTAGCCCTTACGATCCATCGGCTTGCCACCGGTGATCACCTTCGCGCCGCCGGCCACGCCGTCGTCCACGATGCCGGCCACGCGGGTCCGCTGCTTGTCGCTAATCAGCGGTCCCAGAACCGAATTGGGGTCTTCGCTGCCACCCATCGGCAGCATCTTGGCGAAGGCGGCCAAGCCCTCCACGACCTGGTCGTAAATGCCGCGCTGAACGTACATCCGCGACGTGCACGAGCAGTTCTGCCCCGACCCGGCCAGCAGGCCCATGCCGGCGCCCATGATCGCCTTGTCCAGGTTGGCGTCGTCGAACATGATCAGCGGCGACTTGCCGCCGAGTTCGAGCGTCAGACGCTTGAGGTTGCCCGCGGCCGCCTTGACGATCAACCGGCCGACCTCGGTCGATCCGGTGAAGGAGATCTTGTCGACGTCCGGATGCGCGGTCAGGGCCGCACCCGTGGTCTCGCCGTAGCCGGTGATCACGTTCAGCACGCCGTCGGGCAGCCCCGCGTCGCGGAAGATTTCCTCCAGCTTCAGCGCCGTCAGCGGTGTTTCCTCGGCCGGCTTCAGCACGGCGCTGCAACCCGCGGCGAGCGCGGGCGCGACCTTGAGCATGGCGACGAAGAACGGTCCGTTCCACGGGATGATGAGGCCGACGACGCCGACCGGCTCGAGCTGGGTGAAGGTGTGGTAGGTCTCCCAGCTGCCGAGCAGCCCGTCGGAGACCAGGTTGGCCGATTCGCCGTGGATCTTGCCGACCCAGCCGGCGTAGTACTTCAGCATGTCGACCGACACCGGGATGATGTGTTTGGCCGCTTGGGAGTTCATGCCGTTGTCTTGGGCTTCGAGCGCGGCGAGCTCGTCGGCGCGCTCCTCGATGATGCGCGCGGCGCGGAACAGGACGTTTGCGCGGTGAGTTGCCGGCGCCTTACGCCACACACCGGATTCGAATGTCTCGCGAGCCCTGGCGACCGCCGCATCGACAGCTGCCTGGTCGGAATCCGGGACCTCCGCGATCTGCTCCTCGTTGGACGGGTTGAAGACCGCAATGGCGTTACTCAATGTCCTTCATCCTTTCGCGGAGCCGTACAAACAGAACAATCTACTCTATTAATTTAGAGTAGATTGTGGCGGCCCGGCATTTTGGCTGCGTGCACAGGCCGAAGCGGTCACTTTCGGCGTGGGTTTGCCGCCCCGAGCGCGGCCACGGCTGCAACCAGTACCCCGACAGCGGCCAGCGGGTGCCACCATTGCGTGCCGAGCCAGTAGACGTTTCGGCCCAGCAGTCCCGCCTGGTCTTCGGCACCGAACAGCCACTTGCTCACCAAGGGCGTGGCCAACGAAAGCACTGCGCCGACGATGGTGATCGACAGCAGCGCGAACAGCAGCCTGCTCGACCGCTGCCAGGTGCCCAGGACAACGACGTAGGCACCGACCCCAGCCATCGCCAGGCCGGTAATGCCGAAGGCGGTGACGGATTGGATCGCCAACGCGACCCCCAGTATCAACAACACGGCACCGGCGATAATCGACCGGCTGGCAACCCCTTTGGTCGTCGACGCCACGCGGTAGCCGCTCAGCGTCAGCGTCCGTAACGTCGCCAGCGGCGGCTTGACCACGCTCGGAATCCCGTTGATCGAACCGATCGCCGCGGAGGTCGTCGCGGCAGCCTTGGTGATCGTGCGGGCCATCAGCGGAGAACCTTTGTCGGTGAGTAACGTCTCGCTTGGCACGGGGTTCCTCTTCAACAACTCATATTTGGCCTCTGGCCGGACCGCGGCCACTACATCCTTGGCCCACGTTCGAGTCCGCGTCGGGCTCCAATCCGGCCGATTCCCCTGCTGCGGCTCGAGCACCGTCGAGGCCAGCACGTTCAATTCTTCATCGACCACTCGTTGCTGCCACGCTTGCGCCAGCCACAGCGAGGTATTCGGAATGCTGGACGGTATGGGAGCCTTGGAGTCCTCCAGAAATTCGAGTTCGTCCAGCAGCGTCTTCTTCGTCAGAATTTGAGCAGTCGCTTGGCCGGCTGACGGCAGTTGGTAGCCGCTTTCTGGGATCGTTGGTGCGCCAAGGGTTTTGAGTTGATCAAGAAACCACTCCTTCTTGGCTCCGGGTGCGGTGTGCTGACCGGCACGCGACTGCACGACTCGCAACACCCGCCGCGGATCAAGCAACATGTGTACCAGCCAACCCGCGCCGTCGAGTCGGCCCCACATCCAGTCGTTGGCTCGCCAGGAGCACTTGTAGAACGCGCCGAAGTGGTGCAGCTGCATGCCCGTGAGCTTCTTCTCGGCCGTGGAAAACTCGGGTGCCAGCAGCGACCGGGTGTCCGCACTCACTTGGATGAGTTGCAACGGCTGCTCGATATCCGCGCCCGCGGGAAGCATTGCCCGTTGTGTCGCAGCAAGATCGAACAGTTTCAAGGAGATTCCTGCCGGCTCAGTCGATGACATTAGGTATTTGAGGTACGTGCTCAGCTCCTTGACCGCGGCGCTATCCCGCGCGGGTTGCGAGGCTGGATGGCGGCGGTCGACGTCGGCGTCGGTCGGCGAGTCGGCGAGCCCGGCCAGGGTATTCCAATGCGTCTGGAAGACGGCCTCGAGATTGGACCAAGCCGTGTTTGGCAGTTCGCATTCGTCGAGGTATCTGACGGCGATCTCGCCTGCGGCCTGCCCGAGCCGCTCGCCCGCGTGGTCTCCAGCGGCGCAGACCGAACGAACAATGTCAGTGAGATCCATCGGCCACGGCATCGGTCGACGCTCGGCGGCGAGCTGACCGGCGACAGCACCGGGCTTGTCGGCGTTATGGATTCCTCTGGTCAGCCGGGCAAGCGCGTCGAAATCTGAGTCTCGCTGCGCCAGTTCACAAGCCGCATCGACGACTTCCAGCGCGGATCCCTTCGCGAGGTCGAATGCCGTCTGCCCATAGCGGTAGAGGTCGGCCACACTTTCCGGCAGCTGCTGTTCGCCCGATTGGGACCAGCGTTGCAGGATCGCACCCTTGATCGTTTGACGGCACACTTTCTCGGCGTCGCCCCCGATGCCGAGCCGGAGTTGCCAGTTTTCAGGAATGCTATCGGCGGCGCTGCCTGACTTTGGATCCCATGTGCTGAGTCGCCGCAGCAGAGCATCGGTGAGGGCTTGGGCCTGTTTGGTTGCCTCACGATTTTTATAGTCGTCCAACAGATTCGGGGTGAGCAGCCGTGAGCTCGAGAGCTCGTTGGCCAATTCCGCGAGCCGTAATCTGGCATCCGTTCGCGCTTCCATGCGATCCTGATGGTCCCTGATCGTGCGCAGATCGGCGGCGATCGATTGAGTCGTGACCGCGGTCAGGTCCTTCATCAGTCCCTCGACAAGGCCGAGTGGTTCAGCGACCTTGTCGGGCTTCGGCTGCTCCACAAGTTGCGGCCCGGACGAAGGCACGACGAACAACAGCACCCGTCGCACCGGACGCTCGGCAGGACGGTCGAAGATGCGCTGGAGCAACACGTCGATCGGCTGGTTGTCCAGCAGGCCGCCATCGGCAACCCAGTGCGACCTGGTGATGTTGATGAAGTCGGCCATCGCCGGTCGTGCCGGCACGTCCTTCGTCGCTGGGGTGCCGTTAGCGGAAGGAACGAAAGAGGGTTCGAACGCGGCGGGAAACGAGGCAGAGCTTCGGGCGGCCAACGCCAAAGCGGAGAACTTGTCTGGGTCAGCCAAGTGGGTTTCGGTGAATGTGAAGACGCCGCGTCGGTCGACGTCCTGCACGCGGGTGCCGAACGAGTCGGTGAATTGGCTTGTCTCACCGTTGATTAGGGTTGTCGTGACGTAGAGGGTGGTCGAGGGCCGGCCCAGTTGCTCCGGGTATTTGGTGGGTGGGAACGGCCCCGGCTTGAGGTTTGGGATCTGCTCGTTCAATTCGTTGAACATGCGCCGGTCGCCGTACAGCAGCGACGGCACGACTTTGTCCGTGGGGTTTCTGATCAGCTCCGTCAACGCGCCGATGTCGAGCCAGATATCGCGCAGACCGCCGAGGTCAGCTCCCGTGACTCGGGACGACGCCAGCAGAGCCGCGTTGATCCCGCCAGCGCTCGTCCCCGACAAGATGTCCACGTCGACGACGATGTCCAGCAGATCGATGAGCTTTCGGTAGAGCCTGAGCGATTGCTCCGCGGGCGGCTTCAGCGTGCTGTCGGCCGGGAGGTCTCCGCCTACTCGGCGCCACTGCGACGCCTGCGCCAGCAGGTTGATTTCACGGGCAACTCCCGCCATCCAAATCGCCAGGCTCACTCCGCCGGTCATGGTTGCCGCGAGCCGAACCTCTTGCGTCCTCGGCGTTATGTCCGCAGACTCGTGCGTCGTCATCGGGCATCCGCCTTGCTCATGCGCTTGCTTGCGCGAACAGCGCTTCGGTCTGCATGATGCGTCGCCGAGTGCGGGCGAGCTTGCCGGACTTCATCTGCTTGCGCCAGTCCGGGAAGGTCTCACCGAACTTCTGATGCTCCGCGCCGGCGGATTCGTAGACGACGTAGCCGCCCTTGAGAATGCTGAACGGCGCGTGCAACTTTCCGAGCTTGTCGTACTGCGCGCCTGTGTGATCCGACAACGGGTCGAACCACGCCGGCGTCACAAAGTTCGAGACCGAGACGCCGTTGACCACATAGCTCGGCGCCTCGACCGGGTCGCACACCTCGAAGCTGTACGCCTTGCCGCGTCCGTCGTTGGCCCACAGATTGCAGTTGGGGTCGATATACATTTCGAGCACTTCGTGCGACAGCACGCTGGAAACGCTCCAATCCCCCGTCGTCGCCTTTCCGCCGTTCTCGAGCTCCGGCTGCGCCGCGACCACGCCCCAGAGTTTTCCGCCCTGATCTTCGGTGTGATATCCGAGGACCCCTTTGGGCTGATCTTTGATGGTGTCGACCAACGCAATGCCATGGGCCGCAGCGGGCACATCCGTTGAATCGGTGTAGAAGATCACCGCTGCGGGAGCTCGGTCCCACAGCGGCGCGACATCGAGTCGGACCTGGGCGGCGATCGCCTGGGTCATGGTGGCGGCATCCTCGTCCGACACCAAAGTCGACTGGTTGAGAATTGCAATCAACATATCCGCTCCCGTTGTTGAAGCCCGACCCGTCGAAGGGCTAGCGATATGGTCCGCCGAGTTCGGGAAAATCTCCTGAGTAGTCCAATACTCGATATCGCTCGCGGATATCTGCATTTCGCAGTTTCGCGGGGCTCACTTGAAATGGCCGACTGTGCAGGCTATCGACGTGGTGGGGCTGAAAACCCATTCACGAGCTACCCGGTCGGCGCCCAACCCACGGCGGCAGAATCGCGGCGCATGACCAGCGCGGCAACATCGTTAACAGCAGCCACATTGTTAACATCGCCGGATGCGCGACTCGTCGGCGCCGGTCAGCCTCCCGGAACCCCGCCCGGTGTCCCGGCGTGACGCACTCCGCTACGCCACTGCGGTTGCGGCGCTGGCCGGGATGGGTGCAGCAGCGGGTGCCGGCAGCCCCACTGCGACCGCGGCAGCCGCTCCAACGCTGATCGACTTCGCCATGCGCCAGATTCCGGCGCAGGATATTCGGGCAGCCGGGCACTCCGGGGTGGTCAACTACGTCTCGCTGTCCCGCCCCGGCTCGTCCTTTGGCGCCAAGCCCATCACCCGGCCCTATGCCGAGTCGCTCACCGCCGCTGGGCTGGTGATCGTCAGCAACTACCAATATGGGAAGCCCGGCGGTACCGCACCATCAGATTTCAGCCGGGGGTTCGCCGGCGGAGTGTCCGATGCCCGCACCGCATCGCAGCTGCATAACGCGGCGGGCGGCGGTCGAAGTGCGCCGATTTTCTTCACCGTGGACGACGACATCAATCGCGACACCTGGAATAACGTTGCGCTGCAATGGTTTCGCGGAATCAACTCGGTACTCGGCGTGCAGCGCACCGGCGTCTACGGCGGCATCAACGTGTGCCAGTGGGCCGCAGCCGATGGCGTCATCGGCAATTCACGCACGCCCGGCCACCGCTGGGCCTGGCAGACCCGGTCCTGGTCGCACGGTCAGGTCGACCCCGCCGCGGTTCTTTATCAGCGCATCGTGAGCACCGCGTCGACTCCCGGGCCGGTGGTCGGCGGGCTGGAAGTCGACGTCAACGACGTTCTGGCCCA
>DATNFI010000243.1:0-4787 GCA_035606475.1 Mycobacterium sp.
GCGGTATGGCTGATCCACGTTTCGATGCTGTCGAACTCCTTCGGCTTCTCGTCGCGGCTGGGTAGCAGGTAGCTACCGGAGTCGTCGGTGAAAAACAATTGGCTGGTGTGGAAGCCCGCCGCCGACGGGAAGGTCCGGCCCGTCGCGCTTCCCGAGTAGTTGGGGAACGCAGGCGCATAGCCGGGATGATGCGTAATCCCGAAATTCCAGCCCGTCACCCCGCCGGTCACCGAAACGAGCAGTGCCCGTTCGACTTCCGATAACGGCTGGACGGGCCGTCGACTGGTATATGCCAGCGCTCCGTCGGGAATCCGGCCGCCGACCGGGAACCGGCGCGATCTCCGGCCCGTCAGCGCCGCCATCAGCGGGAACTGTGCGAGCTCGGCGAGCGCCGCCCGCTCATGATCGGAGAATTGCAGGCTCACCGGCCAAGTTTCTCATTGGATGTGGGTCGTTTCGGCGCGTCAATGAACTATTTCCCGAGGTGTCGCGTGCTAGCAGTACAGGTTCTAGAGAGGTTTGTGAGATGAGTCCACTGTTGACGGTCTACTTCTTGGCCGGCGCTCCCGTCGTCGGGTTCGGCCTGATGACGCTGCAGGCGCGGCTGGAGCGGTGGGACTATGAACGGCACGCCGAGGATTAGGGCGGCCATCGATTGAAACTACGAACGCTGGTGGTAGGCGCGGGCGTGAGCGGCATTGCCGTCGCCCGCGGCCTTTTGCGTGATGGACACGACGTCACCGTCTTCGACCAGCGGCCGAACGTGACGGCAGGTGGCGGTGCCGTGACGATCTGGTCCAACGGTGCGACGGTTCTCGATCAGCTCGGCGTCGACATGCGCGGCGCCGGTCAGCCGCTGTCCTCGGTGCGGGTGATGACAGCATCCGGTCGTCCGCTGACCACGGTCAACCTGGACACGATGGTGAATCGGCTGCGCGCACCGATCCGGATGGTGCCGCGGCGAATCCTGCTGGAGCGGCTGCTCGCCGGCTTCCCTTCCGATCGGATCCGGTCTCAGTCCCGTGCTGTCGGGGTCACCCACACCCGCGACGGGGTGCGGGTGGACTTCGAGGACGGCAGCTCTGCCAGCGGCGACCTGCTGATCGGCGCGGACGGTTTGCATTCGGTGGTGCGCGATGTCGTCGGCGCGCCGGCCGCGAAGCCGACGGGATGGTGCAGCTGGCAAGGCCTCGTCACGCTCCCCGACATCGCCGACCCGCAGGTCGCAACGATGATGATCGGCGAACACGGAAACCTTGGGCTGTGGCCCGCCGGCGACTCCGCAATGCAGTGGTGGTTCGACTTGCCCTGGTCACCCGGCTATCTGCGACCGCAACGACCGATCGAGATGATCCGCTCGCATTTCGCGGGATGGTCCCCGATGAGCGACGAGGTGCTGGCGATCTTGACCGACGACGATTTGGCCCCCTCGCCGTTCCCGCATTTTCGGCACCCGATTCCCGCCGCCGGCGCCGGTGCGGTGACGTTGCTCGGCGATGCCGCGCACACGATGCCACCCACACTCGCGCAGGGCACCAATCAGGCGCTGCTGGACACGATGGTGTTGCGCAGGGCGCTCGCAGATCTAGGCACCGGCGGTGGTGACGTCGCCACCGCCCTGCGTTGGTATGAGAACACCCGGCGGCGCAAGGTCAGGGCGGTGTCGTGGGTGACGATGCAGCAGGTGTCGCGCAGCGAAGCGGTGCTGCGCCCCGCGGCGCTCATCTCGGACCGCCTCATGACGTGGGCGCTGACGCGGTTCCTCGGTTGGGTCAGTCATCGCGACATCTCGGCTGCGATCAGCCGCGGCGCCCTCACCGAGGTGCGCTGATGGCCACCGTTCCGCCGGTCACCGCGGCCCGATTTGTGGAGCGGATCCGCCACCACCTGCATCGGCTCAACCAACGTCTGTTGCCCGCGCCCGCGGCAATGATGGAGATGATCGTCGCGACCTGGCAGTCACAGGCAATCACCGCCGCCGCCGAACTCGGCGTGGCGGACGCGCTGGCCGCCGGACCGCTGACCATCGACGAGTTGGCGGCACGCGTGGGCGCCGACCCGGACGCCCTGGGCCGTCTGTTGCGTGCGCTGATCGGTCGCGGCGTCTTCAGCCGACGGCGCGACGGTCGCTATGAGCTGAATTCCCTTGCGCGGACGCTGTGTTCGGATGCCGACGTGTCGATGAAAGCAGCCGCGCAATTCTATGGATCACGCGAACAGCGTGACCGCTGGACGATACTGGCTGAGTCGATCCGCACCGGGCGATCGGTCGTACCGGTGTTGCACGGCAAGGAGAGCTTCGACTATTTCGCCGAGGATTCGCTCCACGCTGAACTCTTCAACCAAACCATGTCCAGTATCTCCGCGTTGACCGACGCTACGGTGGTCGCCGCCTACGACTTCAGTTCTCATTCAACGATTGTCGACGTCGGTGGCGGGCACGGCCTACTGCTGGCCAACATTCTCGCGGCGACCCCCGGCGTCCAGGGCATCCTCTACGACCTGCCGGCCGTCGTGTCGCCCGTGTCAAAGATCCTGTGCTACACCAGGATGGCTGACCGGGTTCGGATCGAGGTAGGGTCGTTCTTCGATGCGGTGCCCTCTGGTGGCGATGTGTACGTGTTGAAGAACATCGTGCACGACTGGCCCGACGACAAGGCGGTGCAGATCCTGCGCAATGTGCGCGCCGCCGCGGGCCCGCACGCGACCATCCTCTTGGTGGAGTTGGTGATCCCCGACCACGACCGCGACTTCGCCGGTAAGTGGGCCGACCTGGAGATGCTGCTGAACCTGGGGGCCCGTGAGCGCACCGCCGCCGAATACCGAAGTCTGCTCAGGCAGTCCGGTTTCGAGATGACCCGGCTGGTGCCGACCGCGTCGCCATTGAGCCTGGTGGAGGCCCGCGTGGCCTGACCCGGCCGTCGTGGGTCCACAATGGCCCCCATGACGTTGGATCTGCCCGGTTACTTCGAACGGATCGGCTACCGCGGGACGGCCGAACCGACTCTCGACGTCCTGCAGAAGCTGATCACCGCGCACACCCGCAGCATCGCGTTCGAGAACCTCGATCCGCTGTTGGGTGTGCCGGTGGACGATCTGAGCCCAGAGGCGTTGATCGACAAGCTGGTTCACCGACGCCGCGGGGGCTACTGCTACGAGCACAACGGCCTGATGGGCTACGTCCTCGAGGAGTTGGGTTTCGGTGTGCGCCGCTTCGCCGCCAGGGTTGTCTGGATGCATGAGCCCGGCGCGCCGGTGCCGTCGCAGACCCACACGCTGCTCGGGGTCGCGCCGCCCGGCGCGCCGCAACTGTTCCTGGTCGACGTGGGTTTCGGCGGCCAGACGCCGACGTCACCCCTTCGGCTGGAAACCGGCAGCGTCCAGCGGACCACCCTCGAGCCATACCGGCTGCAGAGCCGCGGCGACGTCCTGGTGTTGCAGGCCGAGATCCGCGGCGAATGGCAATCACTGTACGAATTCGCAACCAGGACAGCACCGCCGATCGATCTGCTGGTGGCCAGCTGGTATGTGTCGACTCATCCCTCGTCGCATTTCGTCACCGACCTGATCGCCTCGTTGGTGACGGCCGACGGTCGATGCAACCTGTCGGGTCGCCACTTGGCCATCCATCGCGATGGCGGGACGAAAAAGCTCGAATTGCCCGACGCCGCAGCAATAGTCGACACATTGAGCGACCGCTTCGGCATCAACGTGGCGGACACCGGTGAACGAGCGAGGCTGGAAGCTCGCCTCGCGGAAGTAGCACCCTAGGGGCGCGGCAGCCAGGAATCGATCCGGCGTAATGCTTCCTCGATATCGCTCGACGGGCCGGCGAACGAAAGCCGGACGTAGGAGCCCCCGCGCGCCGGGTCGAAGTCGATGCCGGGGGCGATCGCTACCCCGGTGTCGGCCAACAACTTTGAACAGAACCCCATTGAGTCGTCGGTGAAATCGGAGACGTCGGCATAGACGTAGAACGCGCCGTCGGTCGGTGCCAACCGGTCGATGCCGGCGTGCCGCAGACCGTCGAGCAGTGTCTCGCGATTGGCGGCGTACTGGTGCAGGTGCCCTTCGGCTTCCTGGACCGACTGCGGCGTGAAGGCCTCGACCGCGGCGCGCTGCGACAGCACCGGTGGGCAGATGGTGAAGTTTCCGGTCAGGCGGTCCACCGCCCGCCGCAGCTCGGTCGGCACCAGCAGCCAACCCAGCCGCCACCCCGTCATCGCGAAGTACTTGGAAAAGCTGTTGACCACGAACGCATTTCGCGACGTGCTCCAGGCGCAGCTGGTCTGCGGGGCGCCGTCGTACACGAGCCCGTGGTAGACCTCGTCGCTGATCAGTCGCACCCCCGACTCGTCACACCAGGACGCGATCGCCGCGAGCTCCTCGGGCGGGATCACCGTACCGGTCGGGTTGGCCGGGCTGGCCACCACGACACCCTTCACCGGCGGGTCCAGGTCGGCCAGCATCTGCGCGGTCGGCTGGAAGCGGGTCTCGGGCCCGCATTCGATCACTACGACCTCGCACCCCAGCGCCGACAGGATGTTGCGATAGCAGGGATAGCCGGGACTGCTGAGCGCCACCCGGTCGCCGACGTCGAAGCAGGACAGGAACGCCAGCAGAAAGCTGCCCGACGATCCCGTCGTGATCACCACGTCGTCGACGCCGGCCTGCACGCCGTAGCGGTCGAGATACGACGTCGCGATCGCCCACCGCAGTTCCGGAATGCCCAGCGCGACCGTGTAACCGAGCTGGTTGCGGTTCAGCGCGTCGACGGCGGCGGCGCG